>VBLZ01000028.1 GCA_005878515.1 Methanobacteriota archaeon
TGGAACACATAGATTCCCGTCCCGGGCGTGAAGGTCGTCTGGGGCGGCAAGGTTGCGGCGGGGTCATCCGATGAGAACGTCACGGTCCCTGCATAATTGACCGCCAGCGAGTTGTTCGCATACGTCGCTCGCGCGGTGAGGATGAACGGCTGTCCGATCAGGGGTGCGCTCGTGGAGGCCGTGAGCTGGAACTGAAGGGCCTGGACCGTGAGCGATCGGGTGCCAACCTTCGTGCTGCCCTGCCAAGTGGCCGATGCGCTCAGGGTGACAGAACCGCCCTGGAGACCTCGGACCGTGATCGTGTACGGAACCCCGGACACGGTAATCTGGACCGCGGCGGCCGGGGCGGCGGACCAACTGAATGTGGCATTGGGGGTTTCGTCCAACCCGTTCGAGTCGATCGCCCTCGCCGTGAGAGTCGTCGTGCCAACCTGGTCGATGGTGCCCTGCGCCGCGGACACAGTCACGTGATCGAGGGTCGTCGCTGCGGGTCCGGGCCCACGCTGGGACAGATAGAAGACGATGCCGCCCAACGCGGCCGCGACGATGACGATCGCAATCACAATGACGAGAGTCTTTCTTCCGCCGCGCTTCGGTTCCGAAGCCGGTGGAGGCGCAGGAGTTCCTCCTCCGTCGGCCGTGCCTTCCGTCCTCTCCGCCACCCGGAGAAAAGCGGGATGGCGAAGCGGATATAAATAGCCGGAGGAACGGCCTCGTTTCATCGGCCGTTCGATTCAGCGCATTCCTGCGGGTGGGGAACAGTGACCGGCGTCCGAATGTACGGAAGCGCGCGCCCCCTGCCCGTTGGTCTCTCAGAAACGGAAGAGCGTGCCCCCGCGCTGGACCTTGTTCGCCAGAACGATGAAAACGACGGATAACCCGATGATCAAGGTCGACGCCGCGTTGAGTTCCGGAGTCTGAATCTGTTTCGAGAGTTGGGCCCAGAATAGGATTGGGAGCGTCTGGATCCCGGCTCCCGTGAGGAACAACGTGACGACGACTTCACTGAACGAGAACGTGAAGGCGAGCAGCGCCGCCGAGACGATCCCGGGCATGATGTTCGGAATCGTGACGCGGAAGAAGGTCGTGATCTCGTTGGCCCCGAGATCCATCGCGGCCTCTTCGATGGAGCGGTCGAATTCCCGCAAGCTCACGATCAGCACGACGATGACGATCGGGATGGAGAACGTCACATGGCCGACGATGATCGAGGCATAGCCGAAGTCCCAGGTGACTCCCAGGTAGGGCCACAGGTAGAGGTCGTCGACGAGGCGGATGAAGACCAGAAGGGACAACCCGAGGATGATGCTCGGGATCATGAGCCCCGTGTACAACATGAGGTTGAGAAACGGCTTCGAGCTGAACCGATACCGCACGATCGCGAGCGCGGCGGGCAGCCCGATGGCGAGGGAGATCGCGGTGACCACGAGTCCGATGAGGATGCTGTTCGAGAGCGCGCCGATCATCGCGGTGTCGCCGAACAGGGACGAGACCTCCTGGTAGCCCGGCGGCGAGACGTACCAGCGGAGGGAAGGATAGCTCCAGACGATCGTGTTGTTGTCGTGGTTGAATGAGAAGATGATGACTTGGATCAGGGGAATGTAGAAGGCGGCGAGGGCGACGAACGTGTAGGCACGCAGGATGCCGGGGCCCCGCCAGGAAGCGATGGAATCGAAAATTTGCTCGGGGCGACTCCGATACACCCGAATCGTCTGCGGGGGATCCGGTCCGGGTGCGGCGCCCGCATGCGTCTTCTTCCCAGCGATCGGTAGGAGCGCCCAGAGTGCCGAGAGGCGGCCCCACACACCCCGGACGATCCGCGCGATCACGCTCTCGCGCGCGAGCCCGGTCGCCGGGGCTTGCGCATATGCGACGTACACGTACAGGAGGACGATCGTCGGGACGAGCACGACGACGGACGCGGCCGCCCCATCGGGCAACTTTCCGAACTCAAGGAACGACGCCTGAATGTAGTTCCCGATGAGGAGTCCGCTGCTCCCTGCCAAGATCTTCGGTTGGACGAACGATCCGAATGCGGTGATGAAGACGAGAATCGTTCCCGTCAGGATCCCATTGTAGGAAAGCGGCACCACGACGTTCCAAAAGGTCTTCCAAGAACCCGCGCCCAGGTCTTGGGCGGCCTCGACGAGAGCGGGATCGATCCGGAGGATTGCGGTGAAGAGCGGGAGGATCATGAATGGGAGCCAAATGTAGATGAGGACCGGGACCACGATACCGGGGCTCCCCAACCCGACGGTTTTGAAGATCCAGTCCGCGAGCGAGCCGAGACCGATGCGATCGAGGACTATCCCGACGTACCCGTCCCGACGGACCCACGGGAGAACGGCGTACACTTGGACGACAAAGCTGATCCAGAACGGAATGACGAAGAGCGAGACGAGGAGGCCGCGGTTTCGTTCGCGACAAACGCGGGCGAGGTAGTACGCTATCGGGAATGCGATGACGAGGGAACCCACCGCCGCCATGAACGCAACGCCGAGGGTCCTGACAAAGAGAGTGGCCACCGGGCCGAACGGATCCAGGGCTCCGAGGTAATTCGCACCCGTGAGCCGCGAGTACGAGATCGTCAGGTCCTGGTTCACCGTTGTGAAACCGAAGAAGACGACAATCAGGATGGGCACTAGGAGGAAGATCAAGAACCACACGTCCGAGACCGAGGCGAGCAGCTCCCCTTTCGACGACGCCTTCGTCGAGCCCAGTCGGGCAATGCGCCGGAAGAACGCGCTCGTGAGCGTCGGGGTCGCCATGTCTCACACCGAAGTGAGATTGAACCAAAGGGGGTTGTACTCCTTCACGAGGACGTCCGCGCCGACGTCGCGGGGGAGGTCGCATCGATTCCAATCATCCGGAGCGAGGAGGTTCGGGTACAGTCGTGGGTCGGCCCGCATGTCGTATCCATTCGCGAAGGGTGTGAGGAGGTCGAAACAGGCCTTGTTCGGCGTGGGGTAGAGATTCCATTTCGTGAGGAGCTGGTTCTCCGGCCAATCCGAACTCACGTTGTGGATGAAATTGATGAACTCGTGCGCGAGCCAGAGAT
>VBLZ01000029.1 GCA_005878515.1 Methanobacteriota archaeon
ATCGTGAATCCAGATGGCTGGTCCGTCGGCCTTATGCCGACGCCGGCATTGTCGCGCCGGGGACCGTGATGGCCGACGACCCGACCCGCGCGTACTTCGCAGGGACTGACCGCGACCGAGCCGCCTTCGAGGCGGGGATTAAACTGGGCTCGATTGCCCACCAGTATGTCGGAGCGCCGTTGACGGAGGCGAGCGCGCCATCGCTCGAGCGCGCGATCGAGGCCGCGACGCGGGTACAGCCCTTGGTCGAACGGGTCCGGGTCCGGATCGACCGCAAGCGGATGCAACTCCGTGGACCCTATCGGTACGGCGTGTTGACGGAGGACCTGTTGGATGTCGAAGTCGCGGTGCGGGTTGGCACCGCGCGGGCCGTCGGAACGCTCCGCTACGTGCCGGAACTCGACTATCCACTCATGTATTTGAAAGCCATCGGCGGACCCACCAAGGGCTAATAAGGGACTCCCATTCTGCCGCGACCCGATGGCACAGGGCCGCGAGGTCGAGGTCAAATTTCGCCGGGACCTCGGGCTCTTGGAAATCACGATGATCGGGCTCGGCCCGACGATCGGGACGACGATCTTTCTGCTCGTCGGGCCCGGCTTCGCGATCACGGGTCCTTCGCTCGTCCTGGCGTTCGGCCTGAACTTCGTCGTGACCATGTTCACCGCGATGGCGTACATGGAGCTCGGTTCCGCGTTCCCGGAGACGGGTGGCGGATATCTCTGGATTCGCCGATCGATGCGCGACCCATGGGGCTTCCTCGGAGGCTGGATGTCGTGGTTCGGCCATTGCATCGTCGCGTCGTTCTACATCTACGGATTTGGATTCGGCATCGTCCTCGCCTTGAAGACGATCCTCGGCACTCCATCCTTGGTCCTCTACGGCCTCGGTGAAGGAGCGCTGACAAAGCTCTTCGCCGTCCTCGCCGCGGGCGTCTTCATCGGGCTGAACTACCGCGGGACGAAGCTCACGGGGAGATCGGAAACCGCGGTGACGATCGCTCTCGTGGTGGTCGTAAGCGCCTTCATCATCGCGGGATTGCTGCACCTGACGCACACTGGCGTGCCAGCGGCAAACTTCCAGCCGTTTCTCCGCGGCGACTCAGGTTTTCTCCAGTTTGTCTCTCTCCTCGGAGCGATGGGCTTCACGTTCATCGTTTTCGAGGGCTACGAGATTATCGCTCAGACCGGGGAAGAGGTGCGCCACCCGGAAAAAAACATTCCGCGCGCCCACTTCATCGTGATCGGCCTTTCGACCCTCATCTTCATCTTGGTTGCGTTTGTGGCGATCGGGATTTCGGGGAATTGCAACGGGGGCCCGAGTGCTTCGTGCTTGCTCCTGCAGGCGTCCCCCGAAAGGGCCGTGGGCAACAACAATGCGATCGCCGAGATCGCGGCGGAGGTGATGCCGTACGGCACCCAGATCATCGTGTTCGGCGTGGCCCTGGGAGCCCTGGCTGCCCTGAACTCTCTGATCTTCTCCTCGAGCCGTGTCGCGTTCGCAATGGGCCGGGACGGCGGACTCCCCCGCGCCCTTGGGAGGCTCCACGCTCGGAAGCGCACTCCGCACGTTTCGATTGCGGTCTCGGGGCTCATCATCGTGGGAATCACGCTGACCCTCGACCTCAATACGGTCGCCGCGAGCGCCGACGTCATGTTCCTCCTCCTGTTCCTGATGGTGAACTGGGCGGCGATCGTCCTCCGGAGGACGATGCCCGACGTGAAGCGATACTACGTGATGCCGCTCTTCCCTCTCATCCCGATCCTGGGCATCGCGACGAAGTTCGTACTCGCCCTCAGCCTATGGACGATCGAACCGATCGCGTGGGTCGTCGCCCTCGCCTGGATCGGAGTCGGGCTCACGGTCCACTACCTCCACGAAAGGAAGGAAATCGTGATCGGCGTTACGAAGGTCGTCGAGTCGATCTTGCCGCACCGTCGTCCCCGATACCGGATCCTCCTTCCCGTCGGAGACTTCGAGCGGGTCGAGCTCGTCGAGTTCGGTGCCCTCATCGCCCAGGTCGAGGACGCGGAACTCACCCTCCTCCACGTCATCGAGGTGCCGCCAGCCTTGCCGATCGACGCGATCGACCGGGCCTACGTGAGCGAGGTCCGCTACCACCTCGGCAAGTTGCGACGACGGGCGGAGGAACTCGGCGCCTACGCCACGGCCCGCGTCGACGTCAGCCACAAGGTCTTCGATTCGATCCTGGACAACATCCGCGAGGACGAGACGGACCTCCTGATCCTCGGATGGAAGGGCGGCTGGCGTCGGGGCCGGATCCTGGGAACGAACGTCGACCGATTCGTCCAAGAGGCCCCGTGCGACGTCGTCGTGTTCAAGTCCGCCGGCCTCAAGCCGAAAGTCGAGCGCATCCTGGTCATGAATGCACCGGAATGGCACGTGTCGTACGCGACCGGGTACGCGATCTTGCTCGCGAAGAAGCACCGCGCGAAGATCACGATCCTCAGCGCGGTCCAGACGGACCGGGAGCTCGAGAAGGAACGGGGCTACAGCGCGCGGCTCGCGGAAATGTGCCGCACGCACGGCGTGGCCTTTGAGGAGAAGTTCGTCAAGGCTCGAAACATCGTCGACGCCGTGGTCGAAGAGGCGAAGAGCTACGACCTCCTCGCGCTCGGCGCTTCGACCGAGTGGCGGCTCACACAGTTCGCGTTCGGCCCGTGGCAAGACCAGATCGCGCGACGGACCGAGACGCCGACCCTGATGGTCCGCAAGGTCCGCCGCAAGGACGAGCCGGTGCCTACGCGAAACCCGGTGCCACTCCCGACGCCGCCTCCCCCGCAGCCTTCCTGAGCCGATGGCCGTTACCACTGGCGCCGTGCCACAGCTCGGGCCGAATTCTCCCGGTGCGGTGATACAAAGACTCTTTTATAGCGCAACGCATATTTCTGACGCCGCGTGGGTGGCATGGGCGAGGCGCTCAAGATTGGGATCACGGGCCTCCCCGGCGCCGGCAAGACCTACTGCCTCCTCAAAGTCATCGAGATGCTCGAGGGGGACGGCCTCAAGGTCGGCGGCATGATCACCGAGCCGATCGTCAAGCGAAACCGCCGCGAAGGATTCTACGTCATGGACTGGGCGACGAAGGAGAAGCGGGTGTTCGCCTCCCGCGAGATCACCTCGAAGACGATGGTCGGCCGCTACGGCGTGGACATCAGCGCCCTCGAGGAGGTCGGGGTGAACGCGCTGCGGGGGGCGACCGCGAACGCGGACGTCATCGTGATCGACGAGGTCGGGAAGATGGAGGTCGAGTCGCCGAACTTCGTCCTCGCCGTGAAGGACGCGCTCGACGCGGACAAGCCGCTCCTCCTCACGCTCCACAAGAAGTCCCGCAATCCGTTGCTCCAGGACATCCGCCGTCGCGATGATGTGCGGATTCTCGAGGTCACGATGGTGAATCGCAACCTCCTGCCTTACAAGATCGTGAAACTGATGAAGGGCGAGGTTCTCTGAGGACGAAGGCCTAATCCGGGCCTCCCGCATCGCGACGCCG
>VBLZ01000030.1 GCA_005878515.1 Methanobacteriota archaeon
CGAGCCGATCGTCAAGCGAAACCGCCGCGAAGGATTCTACGTCATGGACTGGGCGACGAAGGAGAAGCGGGTGTTCGCCTCCCGCGAGATCACCTCGAAGACGATGGTCGGCCGCTACGGCGTGGACATCAGCGCCCTCGAGGAGGTCGGGGTGAATGCACTGCGGGGGGCGACCGCGAACGCGGACGTCATCGTGATCGACGAGGTCGGGAAGATGGAGGTCGAGTCGCCGAACTTCGTCCTCGCCGTGAAGGACGCGCTCGACGCGGACAAGCCGCTTCTCCTCACGCTCCACAAGAAGTCGCGCAATCCGTTGCTCCAGGACATCCGCCGTCGGGACGATGTGCGAATCCTCGAGGTCACGATGGTGAATCGCAACCTCTTGCCCTACAAGATCGTGAAACTGATGAAGGGCGAGGTCCTCTGAGGACGAAGGCCTAATCCGGGCCTCCCGCATCGCGACGCCGTGGAGTTTCCGTTTCCCATCGCCCCGGTGTCCGAGGGAGCCGCGAACCTCCTCGTTCCGGACGTCGCCCGGCGCAAAGGCCCCGGGAGCGCGGGGCCGTGGCCGTTCTACAATCCGACGATGGCGGTGAACCGCGACCTCAGTGCCATCGTCCTCGCCAAATGGCCGGGTCCGCTCGGATCCGTCCTGGACGGCCTCGCGGCAACCGGCGCATGGGGGATCCGGATGGCCATCGAGACCCGTGCGGATCGCGTCACGTTCAACGATTGGTCACCCGAGACGACCCGGCTGATCCGGGAGAACGTTCGCCGGAACGGGTTGGTGGCGAAGGTCCATCGGAGTGATCTGCGCTCGCTGTTGACCGAGGGGCAGTACGATTTCGTGGACGTCGATCCGTTTGGCCCTCCGACCCCGTTCCTCGCCGCCGCGTTCGACGGTGTCAAGGGATCGGCGGGAATCGGGATTACCGCCACCGACACCGCTGTTCTATGTGGAACCTATCCGAGGGCCTGCGAGAAACGGTACGGTGCCCGTCCGCTTCGTTCGCCGCAGGGCGCGGAGATTGGCCTTCGAATCCTGCTCGGCTACTGTGACCGGATCGCGGAGGAGCGAAGCCTGCGGATCCGACCCATCTTGGCGTTCTCCGCGGAACATTTCCTTCGGGCCCTTGTCATGGTTTCGTCGGGGTCGGCCTCGGCTCCGCTTGGCCTCGTTGCCCGCGGCGAATCCGGCGACTTTATCGCGGCAACGGCAGCCACCCGAGACGCGGTCGGTCCATTGTGGCTCGGTCCCCTCGGGGACCCCGCGGTCGTCCGCGCGCTTCAGCCCTCCGAGTGGACATCTGTCGTGTCTGCGAGGCTCCTCTCACTCCTCAAAGTCGAGTGCGAGATGTCGCCCCTCTTCGTCACGACGGACGAACTAGCGGCTCGGGAGCATCGGTCGCCGCCTCGACTCGACTGGTTCATCGACGGCCTGCGGGCGATCGGCCATCGCGCGACCCGGACCCACTTCCATCCGCGCGGCGTCAAGACGGACGCCCCGTCGCGCGAGTGCGCCCGCCTGTTCCGGGACCTTTCGCCTACCGGATCCACGGATGATTCAAGGCCTGCCAGCTGAAGCCGAACGCCGCCTCGCTGTCGGTCGCGTAGTGGTACAGGGTCGTGACGAGGATTCCGTGGACGACGGACCAGAGGGCGCTGAGGATGAGCCAATACAGGACCGCCGCGACGGGCCACGCGAGGCTCCCCGGCTCTCCGACGATGCCCCACACGAACGGGACGAGGCCGACCGTGAAGAGCAGGAGGAACACGAGGCCCGTCCCGAGGACGCCGCTCTGATGGGCGCCCCAGCGCTCCCGCAAGAGGGCGCGGCTCCGCCGGAACGATTTCACGGGGCCGACGCCCTCGAGGACCATTGTCGGGAGGACGAACAGGGTCGCGATGGGCCAGCCGTATCCGAGGACCCGCGAGACGAATCGTCCACCCGCATCGGAGCGAATCGAGGTGAATCGGAGCAAGACGCCGACGGTCGCCGCGAGGAACGACCAGAGGAGGATCTGGAAGAAGCTCGCGTTCGCGGCCGCGATTCCGTCGAGCACGTACGGCCTTTGCCCTTGAAGCCGGATGGCAGCGGCGCCAATGATTGCCGCCATGAAGTAGACGGAGAGGAAGTACGTCACCAAGTATGCGCCGAAGATCTCCTGGTACAAGAATCCGCTCGACGGCGATGTGGGCGGGAGGCCGAGCGCGAGGACGCTCAGGACGACGATGAGCCACACGAAACCGGTGAAGACGAGGGCGAGGAACGGGAGGGCCATCATGCGCGGCTCGGTCGCGAGGACGCGCAAGCTCCCGAGAGTCAGGTGGAACCCGCGGGCGAGTTGGGCGCGGAGTCCGGTTTTCGGAGCCGGTTCATGGTGAGTCTTCCGACCCCACTCCGTAGGGTGCATCCCGGGCTCAAAAAAGGGCGGAGCCGTCATAAGTTTATCGCCGGGCCTTCCGGTATTGACAAAGGCGAACGTGCACCGGCATGTCGACGACGAGACCGTCCGGCGTCCTTCGGCACGACGAGCCGCCCCGCCGATGAGTCCGCCAATGAGTCCGACTGACTCTCCTCCGTTCCAAGCGTTCCCGGGGCGCGTCCACGCTCCGAGCTTCCGAACTTTCCGGGTCGGTAGCGGGCCGCCCAAGACCCGGAGGGGCATTCATGGACGACGATGCAGAGACGCGACTAGCGGCGCGTTGCATCTTGGCCGACGGATGTGGGGGGCCAATCCGTTGACGCTGGCTCGGCATGGTGGTGATGATGGAGCTTGTGGATCTCGCCCAGGATCACGGCGTATTCCTTCTTCGCTTCCATTTCGACGACCACGGTCATCATTCGAAGCCACATCGCCGGGTATGCGACGAGCCAGATCGCCGACGCGACGAGGATCGTTAGGACGGAGCTAGGGAGGAGGCTCCCGAGGCCGACTTCTCCCAGCGCGCTTCGGAGGACGATTTGGGTCGCGATGGAGGACGCGGCAACGAACGCGATGAGCCGTAACCTCTTGACCCATCGATCGTGGATCGTCGCCTGAGCCAGATGGAACAGCCCATGGTACCACTCGGCGATGCGGTGCCCCATCGACACGAACCGAGTTCGACTCCTTTCGTATATGATGATTTCCGGTTGAGTATCAGACCCGTCCTCAGCACCGGAAGGACTATCCGCCCCGCATTCCATGGTGATTTTGCCCACACAGCTTCGTCCCAGAGTCTGAATGGAGGAGCGGACGAGTCTTTTCCCTTTGGTCCCTTCGATTAGGCCACGGGGGGCGAGTCGCCCTATGCACAGTCAGGACAGCGCTCAAATCGCCGAAGCTTTGTTCGACGCGTTCAACGCTCACGATCTCGACCGCCTCGAGGCGCTGACCTCGGACGGGTTCCTGGGGATTGGGCCGGACAGCCCGGACCTCCGGATGGGTCGTCGAGGCGGGAGGGCCTGGGCGGCCGCATACTTTGCGGGGTTTCCCGACTCGAAGTGGACGAAGGAGCGGATTTTCGGTCAAGACGCCGCGTTCGTCCTCCAAGTGATCTACTCAGGGACCCACACCGGCGCCTTCGGCGGAGCCGAGACGATACCGCCAACCAACAAGACCCTGCGAGTTCCCGCCACGTTCGTGGGCATCGCGCGAAATGGCAAGATCGAGGACCTTCGCGGGTATTGGGACCGACTCCTGGTGCTCCGACAGCTCGGCCTCGTCCCGGACGGCTCGTAGCCCGTGGCCGACTTTTGCCGCGCTCTGTGCCGCGTGTGCGGATGGTGAGTGAGGACCACGGGGACGCCTGTCCGCCGGGCCTGGCGGCCTTGATCGTGAGGTACGACCGCACGCGACACGTCTGTCACCGAGACCCGGGTGAGCCATCGGTATGCAGATCGCGGACGTCGCGGAGCTCATTGAGTATGATATTGACAAAGGTCTACTCTCAACCGTCGGCGTCGGACGTTTCGTCATCGAAGTGTCTCTGATCTCCCTCGTAGGGCGAGTTCGATAGCCGCACAATCTCGGCGGCCTTGACGTCCCCGATCTTCGGCACCTTCTTCAGGTCCTCTTCCGTTGCCGAGAACACGGCGCGGACGGATCCGAATCGCTCGAGGAGGCTGCGGGCGAGGGTCTCGCCGATGCTCGGAAGTCCTTCGACGACAAACCGCTGCCGCTGTTCGAGCGACATCGACTTCGGCTTGTGTCGCAGACCGTAATCTGCGGCTCCCTTGTCCTGGCGCTTCCAGAGGATGCTCAAGAGGAGCGCAGTCTGTTCCTTGTCCGCCGTCGTTAGGACGGGGACGCGTTCGGTCGTCTCGAGGACGAGGAGGGCGCCTAAGATCGCTTGAGGGCTCCGGAACGTCGAGATCTCCCCCAGGTCCCCTTCGAGGATCACGAGCGGTTGCGGGTACGCATCCCGGAGTCGCTGGACCTGTTCGAACAGACGCTTGCGGACCATCGAGTTGAAGAAATCGGAGAGGGTCTTCCGCTCGATCCCGACCGGTCCCAGGACGTAGTCCCCCGGCGCGATCTTGCGAATCTCGATCTCGACGCCGAGCTCCCGGAGGCGCGCGGGAATGTCCTCGGGCTCGTTCGAATCGACGACGAGTGGAATGCGCACATCCTGTCGAATCGCCGCGGCGACGTAAACGTTCCGGTGACGGCTGCAAATCAGCGGCGTTAGGGGAATCGTGTCGGCTTATCCTTTTGAACGTCGCCCGCGTGCCGCCGACGATGGCCCGGCTGCGGACGCTCAATCTGCTCGTCGCCACAATGCTCGGCACGATGGACTCGAACGCGCTCGTGCCGGTCATCGCGCTCTACGCCCAGCATGTCGGGGCGGATCTTCTGACGATCGGAATCATCGTCGGGCTGTTCTCCGCGGTCCACGCGCCCGCGAACCTGCTCTTCGGACGGGTCGCCGATCGCTTCGGTCGCAAGCTCCCACTTCAGGTGGGTCTCCTCTGGGATTCCGTCTCGCTGTTCCTCTATTCACTCGCGACGACGCCACTCACCCTTGCGCTCGTCCGCGTGAGCCACGGCATCGGGAGCGGACTCGTCGGTCCGAGTTCGATGGCCCTCATGGCGGATACCTCCACAACGGAGCGGAAAGGCCGGGCGATGGCCCTCTACGGGATGTCGCTCGCCCTCGCCGTCGTGATCGGCTTCGGCATCGCCGGTCCCATCGTCGCTCGACTCGGTTACTCGGTCCTGTTCTACGTTCTCTCCGCAGGTCTCCTTGCGGGATTCGTCATCGCGGCTCCACTTTCGGAACCCCCTCACAAGGCGCCGAGGGCAATGCCCTGGCGCCGCCTGATCTCCTACGCGGGACGCCCGTCTCCCGCGGCGGGATATGCGGCCATCTTCAGCCTCTATTTCATCCTCGGGGCTTTCGTCGCGCTCGTGCCGCTCCATCTTCAGCAGGAGCTCGGATACGGCGCCCTCGCGGTCGGCTTGAGCTTCACCGCCTTCGCGATCCTCTCCCTGCTCCTGCACTATCCCGCGGGGATCCTGGCGGACCGGTACGGTCCGGCGACGCCTGCGACGATCGGCCTGGTCGCGGTGGCGATCGCGATGGCCTGCATCCCGCTTCTGCGGGACCTGCCGACTCTGCTCGTCCTGATGGCCCTTTTCGGGGTCGGGCACGGATTCATCTTCCCTTCGGCTTCGGCCCTCGTATCCCGGGGCGCGGATCCGGAGCAGCACGGTCTCGTGACGGGATTATTCTATGCACTCCTCGTCGCGGGTGTGGCCTTCGGCGCGCCGATCATGGCGGCGGTGGCGAGCCTGTCGACCTTCGGCACGGGAATCTGGGCAAGCGCCTGGATCTCCCTCCTCGGGCTTGCGTTCCTCGGTCGCGCCTTCGCCTCGCCGGAGTCCGCGACCCTGGGCGCAATCCACGCTGCTAGCGCCAACGAATTGAAGTGAGCCGTTCAAGGACGCAATGAGGGCCACGAACGGCTTACTGGAGAACAATCAGGCAACCGTGTAGCCGCCATCGCGGGAAGCGTCCTCATCAATCGCGATGAACCGCGTTACTCAATAGTGATCCGGGATGGCCCCTTCCCACGGTTCTTCGGGGTGGTCATAGAGGCAGAAAAAGATGCCATCCGGATCCTGAATGTAGGCGATCCGATGCCCGCTTCGCGAGGTCCAGATGTCTTCCTTCATGAGCTTCTCGAACTTCGGATCGTCTTTCAGTTTCGCGATGGTCTGGCGGTTGACCCAGAGCTTGCTCGTCGCGGGCAAGATGCCGAGGCCCTTGAGTCGCTCAAGGGTGTCGGGCACGCTCTTCACCCGAACCTCGAAATGGTCGAGGGCTTCTCCCGGAACGTACGGGGTCCAGAACGGACTCCGTTCGGCGTACCAGTTCAGTTCCACTCGCTGCCCGGAACGCCGGTCTCGGAGCAGGACGTACTTGCCTTCGTCGTCCCCTCCGCGATCGATTTCCTCGAGGTCGAACACCTTGGTGTAGAACTCGATCGACCTCTCCAGGTTCGTGACTCGAATGCCGACATCGCCGATCCAGAGGTCGGACATGGCCCCGTAGAAAACGAATCAACACAAGAATCCATCGAGAATCCATCGAGAGCGTTGGCTGACCGATCGATTGCGCGGGAAAATCACGGGACCGACCATACACAATCCTGTTTGACGGCTAAGCCGCCAATGCACCACCGACGGGTGCTAGTGTGGCTATGGCGGTTAGTGGCGGCGGGCTGAACACGTCGCCCTTGCGGACTTCGTGCGTACACCCCCGC
>VBLZ01000031.1 GCA_005878515.1 Methanobacteriota archaeon
TCATCTTCTTCAGGACGTCGAACGGAAGCGTGACGATATCGGCCCCGAGTTTCGCCGCTTCAATCACATGCAACGGATGACGGATGGATGCCACGAGGACCTCGCAGTCCCAGTCGTAGTGGTCGAAGATCTCGACGATCTCCCGGATGACCTGCATGCCCTCCTGGCCCATGTCGTCCAGGCGACCGATGAACGGGCTGACGTATTTCGCGCCGGCCTTCGCCGCCAGGATCGCCTGGTTCGAGGAGAAAATCAGCGTCGTGTTGATCCGCACGCCTTCCGAGGAGAGCGCCTTGATCGCCTTGAGGCCTTCCGTCGTCATCTGAATCTTCACGACGACGTTCTGATGGAGCTTCGCGAGTTGGCGGCCCTGCTTGATCATCTCGTCGGCCTGGGTCGTCGTGACCTCGAGGGAGATCGGGCCGTCGACGAGCGCCAGGATATCTTGGATGACCTCGGACCACTTGCGGCCGGTCTTCGCGACGAGCGTTGGGTTGGTCGTCACGCCGTCGAGGACCCCCCACGAGGCCGCCTCGCGGATCTCGTCGATGTTCGCGGTGTCGAGGAAGATCTTGACCATGGTCTCCGGCCCGCTCCGATAACGATGTCGAGCTAAGAACGTTGACGGTCCGTCACGTCACGACCGCTTGACACGACGAAGGATTGCTTGGTCAAACGCCAATGGCATCGCACGCCGTTCCCGGCACCAAGCGAGGACCACCGCGTCGGGGTAGCTGAGCCGTCCTCGCGAGGCCCGGAAGATCCCCCAGCCGCCGTCCAGGAGGGATCGAGAAGACGGCGCGACTTGCAATCGCTTCTGGGCCCGCATCCAGGCGCCCGCCGACTTTGCCGCGGCGAATCCCACGCGGTAGTGAATGAGGGCTACCGTTTCCGAGTAGATCTCGTCCGGGACGAGGAGGGAATCGGCCGAGGCGGCGGCCTTGCGGGCCTTGCCGTGGAACACATCGGATTTCGAGAAGAGGGCGTAGAGAAAGCTGGTGTCCGCGATCTGCACCCGCTCACCCGTAGAGGTACCGGTCGTGCCGTTCGCTCGCTCGCTTGTCGTTGTCCTCGAACGTCGGAAGGGACGCCAAGTCTAACCGACCCCGCTCGGGGGACCGGATGAGTTCGACTTGCACGACATCTCCCTCCGCGACACCCGCGGACTCGAGGTCGCGTTTGTGGACGCGGAGCGCGAGGCCATTTCCCCACCGTCGAACTTTGGCGAGCATTTCAGTGTCTACATTATGTATCTACACCTTGCTCTTAATCTTTGCCCCGAGGGAGTCGAATGTATCTCCGGAGACGGCGCCGCCGGGCGAACTTACTTATTCGGATGGACCATGCGGGCTGCCCATCATGGCCTCTTCGGCCTCCTTGTGGCAGCACCGCGACTTCCTCCTGTTGTGGCTCGGGCAATCCGTCTCCCGGTTGGGCGACCAGTTCACGGGCCTCGCGATCCCGGTGATCGCGGTGTTCGTCCTCGCGGCAGGTCCTCTCGAAATGGGGTTTCTCGGCTTTGCCGGCACCCTTCCATTCCTCCTCTTCGGCCTGCTCGTCGGGGTGTGGGTCGATCGAAGGCAACGGCGATCTGTGCTCATCCGCGCGGACATTGGCCGCGGTCTCATGATCGCAACGATTGCCGCCCTCGCGTTCGTCGGGCTGCTTCACATGGCCTATCTGTACGTATTCTCGTTCCTCATCGGAATCCTGACCGTCTTCTTCGATGTCGCGTACCAAGCCTATCTGCCCGCCCTCGTGGAGCGCAAGCAGCTCGTCGATGCGAACAGCAAGTTGGAGACGAGCAACTCGGTCGCCAACACCGGAGGGCCCGCGCTCGCGGGTGCCGTCATCGAACTCTTCAAAGCGCCCATCGCGATGGTCTTCGACGCCGCGTCGTTCTTTTTCTCGGCGGCGACGTTGATTGCCATTCGAAAACGAGAACCGACCCCCGATCCGGCCCAGCGGCGATCGATCCTCACTGAGGTCGCCGAAGGCCTCCAGGTGGTCCTGCGCGAACCGCGGCTCCGGTACATCGCGGGTTGCACGGCCTGGTCGAACTTCTTCTCCAGCGCGGTCTTCTCGGCATTGCTCATCATCTACCTGAAGGACCAGCTCGGCTTCACGCCGCTCACCCTCGGCCTCATGTTCACCATCGGATCCGTGGGTGGCATCGTCGGAGCCGTCACCGCGAGTCGGGTCGCAAAACGGATCGGCGTGGGCGGCACCATCATCCTCGGTGCGATCCTGTTCGGACCCGTCATGCTTCCCTTGCCGTTCGTGTCGGGCCCGTTCGCCTTCTTCGCGATCGCAGGGATGTTCTTCGTCTCCCTCATCGGCAACCTCTATTACAACATCAATCAGGTCAGTTTCCGCCAGGCCATCGTGCCGGTTCGTCTTCAAGGACGTTTGAACGCCACGATGCGGACCATCGTCTGGGGGACGTTGCCCCTCGGCGCGATTGCGGGCGGCGTGCTGGGCGAGGCCATCGGAGTGCGGACCGCCATCATCGTGGGCCTCGTCGGCGGCGCATTCTCGTTCCTCTGGGTCCTCTTCTCGCCGGTCCGCCAGATCCGTGAAATGCCCGAGTCCGCGGCGTGATCGGGGACGGTTGCCTGAGTCTCGCGTCAGCGATTCGCCGACCGGTCTTCACATCGACAGGAATGCGCCGAAGCCGGCAAGAGCCCCCAGGGCAACGAGGAGGACGCCAATCACTCGGGAGAACATGATCGTCCGCACGCCCAGCTTTTCCGCGAAGATCACCACCGAAAGACCCCCCATCCAGAGGAGGCTCATCGATCCCGAGATGAAGAGCACGAGCATGAAGAGCCAGCAGCAGCCGATGCAGTACATGGAGTGGCGAAAGCCCATGCGGACCGCCCCGGACCGGCCGGATCGCCAGTGGTGCAATACGAAGGACATGGGCGAGGTGCAGTGAGTCAAACAGACTTCCTTCGTTCGGGTGACCTGCCAGAGGCCCGCCGCGACGAGCGTGACCGCGGAAGCGAAGGCCAAGGGACCCGTCATGGATCCGAGGAGCCCGAAGGCGCTCAGCGCCAGGAGGGCCGCGACCCCGAACCCGCCCCAGACAAAGAAGTACGGAGCGATGAACAGGGCGGTCGCGGCGTCATCCGCGGGCTTTGTGGGTCGACCGGCCTCGAGACGCGTCATCCCGCGGTACGCCACGATCATCGGCAAGGCCGATGGTAACATCATCGCGACCATCATGACGACGAGGAGGGCGAAGAAGAGGACGAGGTCCGTCG
>VBLZ01000129.1 GCA_005878515.1 Methanobacteriota archaeon
CGGCTCTACCCGCGACCACCTTCGACATCCGTCGGATGTTCGGGAGGCGTGTGGCATGGCGAAAGTGAAGGAAACGCTGAATCCTTTCGAGATCGCCCGGGAGCAGATTGACCGGGCCGGCAAGAAGTTGAACTTGGACTCCGGGCTCCTCGAGGTCTTGAAGAGCCCGCGCCGCGAGCTCACGGTGCACTTCCCCGTGAAGATGGACAACGGGAGGGTGAGGGTCTTCACCGGCTACCGCGTGCAATACAACGATGCAATCGGACCCTTCAAGGGCGGCATCCGGTACCACTGGAACGTCTCCCTCGATGAGGTCCGTGCCCTGTCGTGCTGGATGACCTGGAAATGCGCGGTCATGGGCATCCCGTATGGCGGCGCGAAAGGCGGGGTGATCTGCAACCCGAAGGAGATGTCGAAGGACGAGCTCGAGCGCATGACGCGCCGGTATGCGTCCGAAATCTCGATCATCATCGGACCGGAGAAGGACATCCCCGCGCCGGACGTGTACACGGACAGCCAGACGATGGCGTGGATCATGGACACGATCTCGATGAACAAAGGGTTCGCCCAGCCCGGGGTCGTCACGGGCAAGCCTCTCGTCATCGGCGGTTCGCTCGGCCGGGACGAGGCGACGTCGCGCGGCATGATGTACGCCACCCGCGAGGCCGGCAAGAAACTCAAGCTGAACTTGAAAGGCGCGAGCGTCGCGGTCCAGGGATTCGGGAACGTCGGGTCCCACTATGCCCGTTTGATGCACGACGAGCAAGGCTCGAAGATCGTGGCGGTCTCCGACTCGAAGGGCGGCATCTACAGCGAGAAAGGCTTCGACCCGAAAGAGGTCCTCGCGTTCAAGGAGAAGACCGGGAGCGTCGTCGGATTCCCGGGAACGCGGGAGATCACGAACGAGGCGCTCATGGAGCTCGACGTCGACATCGTCGCGCCGTGCGCTCTCGAAGGCATCCTGACGTCGGAGAACGCGCCCCGCATCAAGGGGAAGATCGTCGCGGAAGGGGCGAACGGCCCGACGACGCCCGAGGCGGACGACATCTTACACAAGCGGGGCATCCTCGTGATTCCGGACATTCTCGCCAACGGCGGCGGCGTGACCGTCTCGTACTTCGAGTGGGTCCAGAACCTGTCCGAATTCTTCTGGACGAAGAAAGATGTCGATGAGAAGCTCGAAGGCATTATGGTGAGCGCGTTCACCCGCGTCTGGGAGATGCGGGAAACGAAGAAGGTCGACATGCGCCAGGCGGCCTACATGGTGGCGATTGCCCGCGTCGTCGAGGCGTACAAGTGGCGCGGGATTTTCCCGTAAGCGGACGAAGGCAGGCCCCACGGCCTGCCGTTCTTTCATTTCGTCGCCACGGCGTCGGATCGCCGGACCGCATCGTCCCATGAGGGCGGGACATCGGAACCGCGGATCGTCCATCGCGTGAACGCGCTCTCGCCCATGTAGGGTCGAAGCAGGCCCATCGTCGCCCGGTGCGGATCCTGGCGGACGAACGCCATCAGCGCCGGCTCGTCTTCCCAGATGGAAAGAGTCCAGAACGATGGCTCGACAACTTCGCGCGAAATGAATACCCGACGAGGCCGCGCGTCTCCGCAAGCTGTTTGCCGACCTTGCTCGATTGTCGCTGCAGCGTGAGCATCTTGCGGAATTTCTTCAGCGGGAGGTACGAGAGCAGCGCAAGGTACTCGCGTCCGCGGTCGGGTGTCGAAAGCGACCGCCACGGCGTGTCGACCATCGTCGACTCGAATCGCACGACACGATTAAATAGCGTCCTCTTCTACGCCCGCGCGCCGTGCCGCTGAACATCGTCGTGTGCCTGAAACAGATCCCGAATCCGGATCTGCAGTTCCAGATCGCCCCGGATGGGAAAGACATCAAGCGCGACGCGCTCAACTACAAGCTGAACGGCGCGGACGAATACGCGCTCGAAGAGGCCGTCCGGCTCAAAGAGAAATCCGGAGGTCGCGTCGTCGCGCTGACCGCCGGCCCGAAGCGCACGGAGCAGATGCTGCGCGAGGCCCTCGCGAAAGGGGCGGACGAAGTCATCCGGATCGCGTTCGACGAGGCGGCCGCGTACGACGTCGGCAAGGTCTCACGTCTCCTCGCCGCGGCGATCCGCACGGTGCCTCACGACCTCGTGCTGACCGGAGTCCAGTCGGACGACCTCGTGAATTCGGCGACCGGGGGACTCGTCGCCGGCCTCCTCGGCCTCCCTCATGCGAGTGTCGTGACGCGCGTGGAGGTGAAGGGCAACGGGCTCGAGGTCGCTTGCGAGCTCGAAGGCGGACTGCAACGGCTCTATTCGATCGCGCTCCCGGCCGTGCTCACGATTCAATTCGGCGCGAACACGCCGCGGTACGCGCCGCTCCCCGCGATCATGAAAGCGGCCCGCCAGCCGATCAAGGAGCTCTCCCCCACGGCGCTCGGCTTCGCATCCTGGGACGCCGTGCCTCTCCCGTACACGTTCGCCGTCCGAGAGCTCTCGCCGCCCGCGGCGAAGGGCCATGCGGAGATGATCACCGGGACCGTCGACGAGCAGGCGAAGAAACTCGCGCAGTTCCTCCGGGACAAAGGGTTCGGACGGAGGTGAGGGGCTGCCAGGCGACGTCCTGATCCTCGCGGAGCATCTGGAAGGCCACGTCGCGCCGTCGACCTTGGAGGCGATCGCGGTCGGTCGGGAACTCGGATCTCGCTCCGGCGGCCACGCCCGCGTTGCGCTCTTCGGACACGATGTGCGAGTCCTCGCCGACGTCCTCGCCGGCACGGGGACCGAGGTCCTCCTCGCGGACGATCCGGCGTTGGCGGAATACACGCCCGACGGATACGGCCAAGCGGCGCGCGCCGTCGTCGAGAGCGCGAACCCCCGTCTTATCCTCGTGGCCCACACGTCCCAAGGCTACGACCTCGCGCCCGCGCTCGCCGGTGCGATGGATCTGCCGCTGGTCACGAATTGTCTCGCCTTGCGCTTCGATGGCGAGCGCCTCATCGCCACCCGCCGCCTCCTAAACGAGAAGGTCCAAGCGGAAGTGGAGATCGCGTCGAGCCGGCCGATCGTGGCGACCGTGCGACCCGGTTCCGTGAAACCGGCGGGGCCCTCCGCGGGCGGAACGGTCAGCGTGATGCCGGTCCGAATCGATCCGTCGAAGGCCCGGACCCGATTCCTGTCGATCGAGCGACCGCAGGTCCAGGACATCGACATCGCCGGCGCGGACATCATCGTGTCCGCGGGCCGCGGGATCCAGAAGAAGGAGAATCTCCCTCTGATTGAGGAGTTCGCGAGAGCCCTCGGCGGAGTCGTCGGCGCTTCGCGCCCGCTCACGGACATGGACTGGCTGCCGAAGACGCGTCAAGTCGGGCAGAGCGGAAAGACCGTCCGGCCGAAGCTCTACGTGGCCTGCGGAATCAGCGGCGCGATGCAGCACGTCGCCGGCATGAAGGACGCGAGCCTGATCGTCGCGATCAACACGGATCCGAGCGCGCCGATCTTCGAGGTGGCGCACGTGGGGATCGTGGCGGACGTCCTGAAACTCCTGCCCGCGACCTTGAAGGAACTCAAGAGTTGACGCGGCAAAGGCCCGGAGCCTTCATCTAAGTCCGGTCCAATTCGGAGGCGTGGCCCAACCGCCTCCCCCGCCCGCGGGATGGTTTCCCCCGCCGGTTCCGCGCAGTCCGGCGCCGAACACCGTGGCCATCGGCCTCGTCCTCGCGGTCGTCGTCGGGATCCTCGCCGTCTCCGCGATCGCCTTCTCCTTCGCGGGCTCTTCGGCGTTCTTTCCCTTGGGATTCGCGCCGTTCATCTGTGTCCCGTTCCTCTTCATCATCATCTTCGTCATCCTCGCGCTGTCCACGGCCTCGAGCCGCCGGTCGATCCCGCCCCCGCCGCCGATCCAGCAGCCGATGGTCCCCGCCGGCCAGCAAGGGCCCGTCGCGTTGAGCTGCCCGAACTGCGGCGGCCCGCCGACGAACGTCGATCGATTCGGCATCGCGACGTGTTCCTATTGCGGCACGCGGTTCCTCGTCCGGTGAGCCATGTCGCCCTGAGGTGAGTCGACGCCGCGGGAGATCGTGGTCGAGTTGCCTCGGACGTCGTACTACACGGGGGAAGTGATCGAGGGCAACGTCGTGATCGAGACGACGCGCGAGGTCTCGAGCCGCGGACTGTACGTCGACTTCACCGGCACGGAGGAGACCGTCATCACGCGTAGCGCCGGGAAGACGACGGTCACGTATCGCTCGAAGGCGACCATCGTTCAATGGCGTTTGCCGGTGCGCGGGGAGGAGTCGATTCAGCCGGGGACGTACCGGTATCCGTTCCAGTTCCAGATTCCACTCCACGCCCTCCCTTCGTATGCGGGTCGACACGCGAGCGTGAAGTACATCCTCGCCGCGCGACTCGACGTCCCGCTGTGGCTCGACACCGTCTGGACGACCGAGATCTTCGTGTTCTACGATCGCCCGAGCGTCCGCACGTACGCCCAGCCCGTCCGGTTCCGTTCCGGCGGCCAGGGCCCCGAGGTCTACGTGGAGCTGGACGGCGACCGGTTTTTCGCGCGCGAGCTAATCGGTTGCCGGATCACGTTGAACCGCGCCGAGAACGCCCGGATCCGGCGGGTCTACACCCGGCTCCTCGGCGGGGAATGGGCGAAGGCGGACGGCCAGCAGGAGACCACGGAGACCTATCGCACGGAGGTGTCGGTGCCGATGGAGCAGATCCGGATTGGGGTGCCGTTCACGTTCGAAATCCCGATTCCCGCGGACGTCGCATCGAGTTATCGCGGGACGTATTCATATTATAGCTATGTCCTCCATGTGGGCCTGGACATTGCTTTTGGGTTCGACATCATCGCACAGACGCCGATCGTGATCGTGCGGTAGGGCCATCCGAGCGATTCGAGCGGGAGGCCCGCGTTAACCTTAAACAAGGTTGATTTCGGAGACGCCAACCTTTTGCCCGCCATGGTCCTTCCGGAGCCCGTGGCCCGGCGAGTCCTCCTCTCCGAGAACGAGGTCGCAGCCCGCCTCCGTGAGGTCCCGGGCTGGTCTCGCGCCGGCAAGGCGATCGAGCGGACGTGGACATTCCGGGATTTCTCCGAGGCACTCGCGTTCATCAACAAGGTCGGCGCGCTCTCGGAGGCAATGAACCATCATCCGGACATCGCGAACTCGTGGGCGACGGTCCGACTCACGCTGACGACGCACGACAAGGGCGGCCTGACAAACCTCGATTTCGATCTGGCGAACAAGATTAACGGTCTCTAGGCCCAACCGAGGAGTCGGTCGAGGGACCACGCGCCCGGGCCCAGGAATGCAAGGACGAGGGCGAAGGCCGCGTATGCCAGATCGAGTTCGTATCCTGAGCTGAATTTCCTGCTCAGCTTCGTCTTCGAGAACACCGTCGTCGCGATCATCTCGAGGACGAAGAGGACGGCCACGATTTGCGTCAGGAGGCCGATGATCAGGGCGAGGCCCCCGAAGAATTCAAGCAACGTGAAGAGAGTCGCGAACGCCGCCCCCCCGGGCCATCCGGTCCCTTTCACGAAGCCGATCGGCTTCCTGATATCCTTGATCTTCGGCCAGCCGTGGGTCACGAATAGGGCCCCAAGCGCCACGCGGCCGATCAGGGCCGCCACGTCCGGGTACGAAGCGAAGACCATGGGTCCGCCCCCTGGACCCCATCTGTCGGGCGCGATAGAAAAACCTTTCACGGCATATGTCGACGTATCGGGGGGGGGGGCCTCTACAGGAGGGACCGTTCCAGGAGCTCCGCGATGTCGAATCGGCGGATGTCTTCGCGGTTCTTCGTCTTCGTGGCGTCGTCGAACATGATCAGGCAGTACGGACACGCCGTCGCCACCGCATTGGCCCGCGTCTCTTCGATGTGGCTCAGCCGGCGGTGATTCACCTTCTCGCCCGTCCGCTCGTCCATCCACATCCGCGCCCCGCCGGCGCCGCAGCAGAAACCGTGATCGCGGCATTCGCGCATCTCGACGACCCGGACGCCCGGGATGCGGTGCAACACGTCCCGCGGTTCGTCGTACACGTCGTTGTATCGTCCCAGGTAGCACGGATCGTGGTACGTCAGGAACTGGAGTACGTCTCGCGTGGGAGTGAGCCGCCCCTCTCGGATTAGTTCCTGGAGGAATTGGCTGTGATGGACGACCTCATACGTCCCCCCAAACTCCGGGTACTCGTTCTTGATCGCGTTGAAGCAGTGCGGGCAGCTCGCGACAATCCGCTTCACCCCGTATTGGTTCAGCGTCGTCACGTTCGCCCGAATCATCGTCTGTGCGAGGTACTCGTTGCCGATGCGCCGCGCCGGGTCCCCCGTGCACTTTTCCTCGGCTCCCAGGATGGCGAATCGAACGCCGGCCTTCCGCAGGATGCGGGCGAAGGCCTGCGCGACCTTCCGGTTCCGATCGTCGAACGAGGCCGCGCAGCCGACCCAGTACAGGACGTCGATCGGCTCGTTCGCCGCGATCGCCTCGGCGACGGTCCGGACCCCGAGGCCCTCGGCCCACCGGCCGCGCTGGTCCCATCCAATGCCCCACGGGTTGTAGTTCGTTTCGATGTTCCGCAGCATATCCATTGATTCAGGCGGGATCTTCCCCTGCGTCAGGACCAGGTTCCTTCGCATGTCGATGATCTTCGGCACATGCTCGTTCATCACCGGGCACTCGTAGACGCAAGCGTAGCAGGTCGTGCACGCCCAGATCCCCTCGTCCGAATGGACGGTCTGGAACATGTCCGGCAGGCCCTCGACGTGCCCTCCCACGATCGCGCTGCCCTGCTCGTTCAGCGTATCCCGGATGTTCGTGATGATTCGCATCGGGTCGAGCGGCTTGCCAGTCGCGTTCGCCGGGCACGCAGCCGTGCAGCGTCCGCATTCCGTGCACGCGTATCCATCGAGGAGCTGCCGCCATGAGAGTTGCTCGACCCGGTTCACACCGAACGTCTCGGTCTTCTCCAGGTCCACGGTCTTCAACGCGCCCTTCGGGGTCAGGTCCATGAAGAACGTGTTCACGATCGCGAAGATGATGTGGATGTGCTTCGAGTGCGGCACGTAGGCCAAGAACGAGAACAGGAGGACGACGTGCGTCCACCACAAGGTCCGCCACCACAGCGCGGGGTCGGCGCTGAAGATCGAGGTGCTCGCGATCGCCGACGAGATCGGCTTCCATGCCGGGAGGGCGACGGTCCCGGCGGCGGCGTCCGCGGCGTTGAACAGGAGAAATGAAATCACGATGCCGAGGATGAAGCACAGGACGATCGTCGCGTCGCGCATGCCCTCGTGCATGAGCTTCTTCGGTCGGATCACGTACCGTCGGTACAGAGCCATCCCGACCCCGATCGCCGCGAGGGCGGCGATGACCTCCTCGGCCAGGTAGAGCGGACCACTCAGCGAAAACCCCGCGATCGTCGGGGTGGGGACCCGCCAGCCCGGAGCGTACGCCTGGGCCGTGATCTCGACGACGCTCGCCCCGAGGATGACGAACGCCCAGAAGATGAACGAGTGCAGTACGCCCGCGTACCACTCCCGCGCGACCTTCCGCTGGAAGATCCCGTACACGATGAAGTTCTTCACACGGGTCGGGAGGTGGTCCCACCGCGGTTCTTTCCGCTGCGCGGTGAACAGGTACCGAAGACGGAGATACATCTTCCGCCCGAAGATCGAAAGGGAGACCGCGAGGAAGGCGGTCACCGCAACCGTGTCGAGGGCGGTCAGCACCATGCGCTCTCGAGGAACGCGCGAGCCCTTTTCAACCCGCGGGTGTTGCGAGAACGATCAGCTTGCGGTGGTCCGCGGTCACGGCCTCCCGTCGCCATCCGCCCCACACGCCGACCATCCGCCAACCCGATTGCTCGAGAATCGCAGCGAGGTCCCGCGGCGTAAGCAGGATCAGCTCCGCGGACGAGTCGGTGCGGTGCTTCAAGTCCTGGCCGACACGTTCGTAGAATTTCCATTCCAATCGCAACACGCCCGTCGCCGGCTCGAACGAACGGAACTCGTGTTCCTCCAGCGACCCGATCGAGTGGAATGCGAAGGGTCGCGGTCGCGATGCGAAGAAGTCGCGGTTCAGGAGGTCCAAGATGAGCCGACCGGCGGGGCTCACGTGGGTGGCGAGGCGACCCAGGAAAGCGACCTCCTCCGCCATGGGCCTTCGACCGAGTGCGTGGTCCAAGCAGAGGATCGCGTCGAATCGGCTGCCCGCCGCCAAGCCGGGCAACACGTCGGGGGGCGCGGCCGCGAAGTGGAGGCGGTCGGCGATCGAAGCGGGAATGCGCTCCTTCGCTGCGTGGATGGCCATCTCATTTGGATCGACGGCAGTGACATCGAATCCGGCCTCGGCGAGCCCGACCGCGCGCCTACCGATCCCGCAAGGCACGTCGAGCAGGTGCGCACCGGGCGCGATACGTTCTTCCCGGAGGAACATCCGGGTTGACTCGACATCCTCGAGCGGTGGCCGCACGACCGGCGCAGGCATTCATCGCCTCCCGATGACAATCTGGGTCGGACTGTCGATCGAGGGCGCGTCCATCTTGAATCCGCCGAACGCATCCGTCGGATGCCACCCTCCGCGAACGAGGAGCCGGCGCAACTCGTGGAGACTGTAGATGCCGTGCTCGATCGGCACGGTCAACAAGTGGTCCAGGTCCTCTCCGTTTCGGCGGAAGAACCGCCCTTCGTTCCGCATCCGCGAGCTCGCGAGATCCAGGTGCCGCTGCTCGATGTGGACGATGTCGCCGAACGCCTCGTACCCCTGCGGGTCGAAATGCCGGACGACGAAGTCCCGGTTCACGATGTAGATGACCAGGATGCCTCCCGGGCGGACGAGCTTCGCGTACTCCTGGAGGATCCGGACGTCCGTCTCTTCGTCGTAATAGCCGAGGGACGTCCACAGGTTGAGCGCCGCGTCGAAAGGCCCCTCGGTCGCCGTCACGCTTTCCGTGAGACGGCGAAGATCTCCGACGCGAAACGTCGCTCGACCGGCCACGCCCTCACGATTGGCGAGTTCGATTGCCCGCGCGACGAATGTCGGGGACAGGTCAATGCCCACGGTCTTGTAGCCGATCTTCGCGAGACGGGTCGCATGTCGTCCGATGCCGCAGGGGGCGTCGAGGATTCGGCCGTCGGCGGGAACGCCGAACCGCCCGAAGATGGCGTGCAGGTCGCGGGCCTGCTCCTCGCCCGTGGACCAGGCGTGCTCGTGAACCGCAAGGAACACGTCGGGATGGCGGAGGAATAAGTCTTCGGTCCAGTGGGCCGTGGCCATTGGCTCGCGATGCGGCTCGCCTTATTTGGCCGTGTCGTGGTGCCGCATGCGGGATCGTTGCGGTTTCCGGAACGGCTGCACGATTCCCTCCGGATCTTGTTCGGAGATCCGCGTAGTCAATCGGCCCACGTCGGAAGCCCCGTAGATCTCATCATACGCCTCGGGACGGATCTCGTCCACCGCCCCATCGGCGGTCACGAGAACGAGCACGATTTCCGGCGAGTGCTGCTCCAGGAATCCCATGAGCCGCCGGACCCGGGCGGTCCGGCCGCGCGCGACCGGCTCCACGAGGAACAGGATCGGACCGCGTCGCGCGACGATGGCGGGCTCGTATTTCGTCGAGCCGCCCGCGGCGTCGTGCACCCGGAACCGGAGGGAGCGATGTTCGTGCGGGAGCCGCTGGCGGTCCATCTCCGTGCAGATGGCCGTCTCGAGTTTCGTCCGGCATGCATGGCCGGCGCGCCGGGTCACCGGCCCGCCCCGTCCATCGCACCGATGATCGCGCGGGCGAACGCAGAGGTACGGACTTCCTTGGCGCCGGGCATGAAGCGTGCGAGGTCGTACGTGACGACCTTCGAACCCACGACCGTCTTCACCGCGGACCGCAGCCGGATCGCGGCCTCGCGCCATCCTAGGTATTCGAGCATCATGACACCCGCCAGAATTTCCGCGGTCGGGTTGACCTTGTCCATCCCGGCGTACTTCGGCGCACTGCCGTGGACGGGCTCGAATAGCGCGAGGGCGTCCCCGATGTTCCCGCCAGCCGCCACGCCCAGTCCGCCGATCTGGGCCGCGGCCGCGTCGCTCAGGTAATCTCCGTTCAGATTGGTCGTCGCGAGGATGTCGTATTCCTCCGGCCGCAACAGGAGCTGCTGGAACATGTTGTCGGCGATGACGTCCTTGATCACGACCTTGCCGTCCGGCGCCTTGCCGTCGTACATCTTGACGACGTCGTCCCAGGGAATCGTCGACTCGCGGAACTCCAGCCTCGCGACCTCGTAGCCCCAGGTGCGGAACGCGCCCTCCGTGTACTTCATGATGTTCCCTTTGTGGACCAGGGTCACGGACTTCCGGCCGTTGTCGATCGCATACCGGATCGCCTTCCGGACGAGGCGCTTCGAGCCCGTCTCGCTCACCGGCTTGACGCCGATTCCGCTGTCCGGGCGGACCCGCGCGTGGAATTCCTTGTCGAGGATCTCGACCATGCGCCGGGCTTCCGGAGAGCCGCTCTCCCACTCGATGCCGGCGTAGACGTCCTCGGTGCCTTCGCGGAAGATGACGATGTCGAGTCGTTCCGGATGGGTGACGGGGCTCGGGACGCCGGGGATCCAGTAAATGGGCCTCACGTTCGCATAGAGATCGAGCGCTCTCCGCAACGTTACATTCAGGGATCGGAAACCCCCGCTCACCGGCGTGGTCAGCGGTCCCTTCAGCCCGACGACGTACTCCCTGATCGATCCGAGGGTGGCTTCCGGGAGCATGTCGCCATACTGGAACATCGCGCGCTCCCCGGCGGGGACCGGGTACCAGGCAATCCGACGACGTCCTCCGAAGGCGCCTGCGACCGCGGCGTCGATCGCGGTCCGGGCCGCCCGCACGACCTCCGGACCGATGCCGTCACCCTCGATGAGCGGGATGATGGGGTCGTCCGGCACGCGCAGCCCGCGCTCCGCGATCAGGATCTTGTGGCCCGCCTCGGGGGGACGGAGGACGAGGCGTTCCGACGGCATGCCTCTCGCCTCAAGGACGCTCGTCGATCGGCACGTACACGAGGTCTTTCGGGCCCGCATACCAGTCGAGCGGCCTCAGGAGGCGATTGTCCTCCCAATACTCGATGACCTGAGCCGTCCAGCCGGCAATCCGGGCGACGGCGAAGACCGGGGTGAACAGGTCCGTCGGGATCCCCAGGTCGTGGAAGACGAGGCCGGAGTAGAAGTCCACGTTCGGGTAGATGTGTTTCGACGCGAGCGCCCGCACGACCGTGTCCTCGATGATCGTCGCGATCCGGTAGTACGTGTCGTCTCCGCTCAT
>VBLZ01000158.1 GCA_005878515.1 Methanobacteriota archaeon
GAACGTCCCGAGGTCCACCCGGAACCACTTCCTCGCCCTTGGATGCAATCGGGCATAATAGATATCGCCGTAGAGAAGGCCCTCCTTCTCCACCTCCGCGGCCTTCGGGGCACGGGCATACGCGAGCGCGTCGGGAGGCAGCCGGTCCTGACACCGGGCCATTAACTCCTCGTCCGTGAGGACATGCCCGAACGCGTGGAGCTGGCTGTCCTTCGAGATCCCGACGAGCAGGTGCCCGCGTTTCTCGCACACCTCGACGAGTCGCTCCATCACTGAGAACTGCTTCGGGAATTCCGACAGCGTGCCGTCGACCGCGACGATGCACCCCTCGAGGTCGTCCGCGAAGTTGATGGCCGTCTGGCCCTCGATCAGCCGGCGGTATTCGTTCACCATGTCCCGCGGCTGCTCCTCGCGCCGGTCTTTCGTGAACTCGAAGAGGGACCGGTGAAGTTCGTCCTGGGTCGCGACGAACTCCGCGAACGTCGACACGCCGACCATGCGCTGGACGAGCCGCCAGTCCTTCCTCCGGAAGGCCGTCCCGTCGAAGGCGTACCGCAAAAGGCCGACCGAAATCAGGGCGAGCCACCAGCTCGAGAGGTTGAGAAGGAACGAATACGAGCCGTCGACCGCGATCATGTCCTTCGCGGGGTCGGCGGTTCGGAAGGTCCGGAAATCCGGGACCTCCTCCAGTGGGAGCGGCACGTCCCGGTGATGCTTCACGAGCAGCTCGAGTTCCCGTTGCATGTCGTCGACGTAGCTGACGCGGGGGCGCTGCGGGTCCGGAGCTTGTCCTGTGTCATCCCTTCGGACCAGAGGGCAACCCTCAAGCGCCAAAGAGGGCGCGGGACGGCATATAAGGATGCCGAACACCCCTGCAACACTACACACGAACCGGTGCGCGACCGGTTCGGACTCACGGCAACAAAGGGAGGGGTAGGGTGAGATCAAGGCCGAGACGAAAGGAGGTGCCTACCCCGGACTGAGTAACCCGAACTGAAATGGTCAACCTTTCCTCCGGAACCTACGGCGAGCTCCGAAGATGATGGACGGAACGGGGGTCGATCGCCGACGGTCCTCCGTTGCCGGAGTCGATCTTTCCGGGTTCCGGAGGACCGTTCCCATCGGCCGTGACGCCTTCGACGCACTAGTATGTGACCGAACGAATCTATGGAGGCCACCCGAACCTCCATGGCCGATCAGGACAGGACTTCCGCGCGCGACTCCTGACTCGGGGTCATCGTCACTCGGATCCGACCGGGGAACCGCTCCGCGATCTCGGCGAGGTGCGTGATCAGAATCACCTTTTCGAAGACCTCCCCCATCCGCAGCAACTTCTGGACGAAGAGTTCCCGCGAGATCTCCGTGTCGAGGGAGCCGAGGTCCCCTTCGTCGATGAACAGCGTCTTCATGCGACCGAACGTGCGGCCGATCTGCGGCATCGAGGCGAGTTCCCGTGCGATCGCGAATCGAAGGGCGGCATTGATCTGCGTCTTCTCCCCCCCGCTGAACTCAGCGACGTCGTGCCACTGTCCGTCGACGCCCTGAACCAGAATCCGGATCCCGTGGCCCCGGCCCTCCTCGTACGTCTCCAGGCGGATCCGACCGAACCGGCCGTCCGTGAGCTCAGAGAGGTTCTTCGACGCCTCGATCTCCAGTTCCGGCAGGAGCTGATCGACCGCGTACATCACGACGCCCCGCTTGTGGAACACTCGGTTCACGAGGACATCGTAGATCTCGAGCTCGCCGCGAAGCGCCTCCCGTTGCCGTCCCGACTCTTGCAGTTTCTTTGCGTCCGCTTCGAGCCCTGCGATCTGTTCCTTCAGCGTCGTCGCCTGTCCTTCGAGGAGGTGCCACGCCTTCCGCTCCGCATCGAGTTCTTTCTGGAGGACCTCGAGCTTCGCCTTCGCCGAACCGAAGGCCTCCTCTGACGATCGAAGTCCCGCGACCTCCGTTTCGAGCGCCGCCAGTTCCGTTTCGAGGGCCGTACGTTGCGCCGCGAGGTCCGCGAGCCGCGCGCTCACGTCGCCGACCTGCCGCAACAGGACCGCGAGTTCGTCGAGCCGCTTGCGTTTCCCGGCCTTTTCGAGGACGGACGCACCGACGACTTCCAAGCGCTTCTCGTCCAGCTCCGTGAATGGGACGGCATCGAGCTGGCGCAGCGCCTCGATCTTCGCGTCGTCGAGAGGCTGGAGGAGCCGATGGCTGTCGTCCGCCTCCCGCCGGAGGTCGTCCTTCAGCTGCTCGAGCTGCCGCTTGTACTCCGTCAGCACGAACGAGTCCTGGTCGATCGAAGCGACTTTCTCATGGACCCGCGCGAGGGCCTTCTCTGCCCGTGCCTGTTCCTCGCTCAGTTCTCGGACCAGCTCGGCGCGATCTGCGAGCCATTCCAGTTCCCGCGCAATCCGCGTCACGCGTTCCTCCAGTCGTCCTTCGTCTCGAAGAGAGCTGAACGCGGTCTCCCGGTCGATGTCGGTCCGGAGCGAAGCGATCTTCCGGTGCAGCTCGTCGATCCGGTTCTTCGTCTCGTCGCGTCGCTTTTCGTGCTCGTGCTTCGCGAGGTCGAACTCCCGCCCCGCCGCCCGGGCCGCGGTTTCCCGCTGCCCGTGGACCGCCTTCGTCTCTTTGAGCCGGTCGATCTCATCCCGCAGGCGATCGAGGTCTTCGATCGCATCCTCGAGGGCGGCCCGCTCCGGCTCGAGTTTCGCGGCGATCTGACCTTGGTCTCGGACCTCGGCCTCGCGGGCCTCGAGGGCTCTGAGCCGCGCCGTACGATCCTCGAGGGCCGCCGACGACCGCACCCATCGCTCGTGCTTCGCCTCGAGATCCTTCATCTCGGTGGAGCCGGATTCGAAGGCGGCCTGGAGTTGCGCGACGCGGGCTCCGCGCGCTCTGCGCTCCTGGTCCAAGCCTTGCAATTGTTCCTGGAGTCCGGGCAGGCGGCCGAGCGCCTCTTCCCGCGCGGCGATCTCAGCCTCCTTCGCCTGGATGTCGCTCTTGACCGACGTGAATCGTTCCTTCGCTCGCTCCAGGGCCTGTTCGAAGATCTCGAGACGAAAGAGCTTCTGGAACACCGCGAGTCGTTGCGCCCCGCTCGCGGCTCCGAGTTCCTTCATCTCCTCCTGTCGGACGAAGGTCGAGTTCCGAAATCCGTCGTAGTCAAGGCCGACCACGTCGCGGATCGTCCTCTCCTTGTCCGGGATCGTCCCCTGAACCGCCTCGCCGTCCCGCGTGAGCTCGAGGTACGATTCCTTCTTGGTCGTGAAGCCGCGGGTGACCTCCCAGCGCTCGTCCCCTTGGCGGAACGCCACGCGCACGTAACCGTTCGGCCGGCACACGTCCGCGAGCTTCACGCTCTGGATGTCCGTCCGCGTCGTCTTGCCGTACAGGGCAAACGTGATCGCGTCCAAGATCGACGACTTCCCCGCACCCGTGCGG
>VBLZ01000159.1 GCA_005878515.1 Methanobacteriota archaeon
CCATAGAACGTGATCGCGGGACGATCCCCGAATTCATTCGCAGCCCGGCGGAGCAACTCGTGGACCGAAATCTCCGGATAGTCGATCGACTTCGGAACGCCCTGCGGCCAACTGCGCAGCCAAGGTCGCTCCAGCGTCGCCTCCCCCTTCATGAGTGAAAGATAACGGGGCGAAGGGCTAAAACCTGATGGACCGGCAGCGCGGCCTCGAAACGATTATCCGCCGCAGGAGCCCATGGCGGCCCCATGCCCGACCCGGCCCACTTGCGGATCGCCCACGAAGGCGCCGTGGCGGTGCTGTGGATCGAGAATCCCCCGCGCAACCTGCTGAGCCTCTCGATGGTCGCCGACCTCGCCGCGCGGGTCGCGGACCTGGAGAAGGACGACTCCGTTCGCGCGGCCGTCCTTGCGGGAGCGGGACATGCAAACTTCTGCGCGGGCCTGGACATGGCCGAGTGGTCGCGCCTCTCGCTGAAGGCCGCGCAGGACGAGATGAGCCGGGGCCAAGACACGTTCTGGGCGCTGGAGCACCTCACGAAGCCGACGATTGCCGCCATCGCCGGAGCGGCGCGCGGTGCGGGCGCGGAACTCGCCCTCGCGTGTGATGTGCGCATCGCCGACGAGAGTGCGATCTTCTCCCACCCGGAGGTGGACCTCGGATGGATGCCGAGTCACGGCGCGACCGCGAGGCTCTCGAAGATCGTCGGCCGCTCGAGGGCGCTCGAGATCCTCGTGAGCGGGAAAGAGGTGAAAGCGCTCGATGCCCTTCGACTGGGGATCGTCAACCACCTCGCCTCTCCGGGCGGCGCGTTCGATCAGGCGAAGGCCCTCGCGACCGCGTTCGCCTCGAAGCCACGCTCTGCGGTGAAGGCGATCAAGCGCGCGCTTACGGAAGGCGACGAGAAGCCCTACCGCAATCGCTTCCTCCTGGAGTCGCAACACGCGATCCAGCTCCTCTGGACGGACGAGCACAAATCCGCGATGGAACGGCTCCGCGAGAAGCGGCCCTGAATTCAGGAAGGCGTCCGCCGCTCAGCCGTGCCGCAAGATTGTCTCTTTCGACCCCCAGCGCTTCAGCTCGATGTCGACGCCCACGTCGGTGACGACGAACGATCCGTTCCTCAGGCGGGCCGCTTTCAAAATCTTGCGGCGTTCCTCCTCGCTCGCAAAGGCGAGTTCGGACCGAAAGAATCCGAAGTCGATTTCGACGCGCGCGTTCACGCGGACGGCGCCGACCAGCCGGGAGCCGCTCTCGAGGACGGGTCCGACCATCGACGTGCGTCGGCCTCGGACTCGTTTCAGGAAGCCGAAGCAGACGACGCGACCTTCGGCCCATTCTCCCGCTCGGACCTTCGCGTACGAATCTCGCGGATCGAGGCCGTAGATGTCCACGAAAGTCGCGGCGAGTTTCGGATCGTACCCCCATCCTCTCTGCGGGTCCCGCGCCACGCGCATTCGGATGTAGCCTTCCGCCTCGCAATCCGAGCAGAGGACGGTCTCCAGCACTCGGCCTTTCACCGGAAACGAGGCCTCGAACTCGAGGCCGGACTTGATCGGTCGGGGCATTGCCGCGAGAACGGCCGTGGCGACGATAAACCCCACCACGCGAGAGCTTCAAGTCGTGGCGGGGCTTTACACGGGCGAACAGCGGGGGAGCGGCATCTCGGAGGAACGCCTGGTCCACAACTACCTCGTCGAGGCGGGCCTGGCGGCGCGGATCCCGAAGGGGATCCGGATCTGGGAGGAGACCTTGCGGGACGGCGAACAGACGCCCGGGGTCGCGTACACGCCGGAGGAGAAAGTCCGCATCGCCCGAGTCCTGGACGAGGTCCACGTTCCGATGATGGACGTCGGGATTCCGGTCGTCTCGAGCGAGGAGGCGCGCGGCGTCCGGATGATCGCGAACGCGGGACTCGATGCGACCATCATGGCCGCGGCGCGGACCGTGCGGAAGGACGTGGAGGCGTGCATCGCCTGCGACGTCGATGAGATTGCGCTGTTCACCGCCGGATCCGACCTCCACATCAAGCACAAGCTCGCGATGACGCGCGAGCAAGTGAAAGAGGCCGCCGTCCGGGAGACGGAGTATGCGGTCGCCCATGGCGTCGACGTGTCGTTCGTGACCGAAGACACATTCCGCGCGGACCTCGACTTCGTCGTGGATCTGTACGATGCGTGCACCGCGGCGGGAGCCCACCGCGCCGTGGTGTGCGACACGGTCGGCGTGATGACGCCACCCGGCATCACGTGGTTCTTCGAGCAACTGAAGCGCCGACTGAAGCCGACCGAGTTGTCGTTCCACGGACACAACGACTTCGGACTCGCGGTCGCGAATAGCCTCGCGGCGGTGGAGGCCGGCGTCGCCGTGCCCCACACATGCGTGAATGGCCTCGGGGAACGCTCCGGCAACGCGAGCTTCGAGGAACTCGTCCTGTCGCTCGAGGCGCTGTACGGCTACGACACGGGGATCGACATCTCGAGGATCTACGAGCTGTCCCAACTCGTGGAGACGCTGAGCGGGATCCCGGTCGGAATGCACCAGCCGCTCGTCGGCCACAACGCCTTTGCACACGAATCCGGCATCCATGCGCACGGCGTGATCAAGCACACCGCGACGTACGAGCCGATGCAACCGGAGAAACTGGGGAGGCAACGCACCTTCGTGTTCGGAAAACACACCGGGTCCCTCGCGGTCGCCGAGAAGGTGCGCGGCCGTGGGGTCGAGGCGACGCCGGAACAAGTCGCGGCGCTCGTGAAGCTGATCAAGGACTTCGCGGAAGCGCGATCGAAAGGGGACCAGCAAGCCTTCGTCGTTTCGTTCCGCGACCGCGCCGAGCGGAGGCGCGGCGTGACGGACGACGAGTTCTGGACGCTGGCCGAGAAGGCGGGCCTCAGGCGGCCGAAGACCGCGGCGAAGTGAAGCGGCTCACGTCTTTCGGGGCGGAGGGTCGACGGGATCCGGGTCGGGGATCCCTTGTCCCATGGCCGCTCGGGCGAAGGCCGCCGCCCGCCGGGACGTCGAGACGTAGATTCCTAGGAGGACGATCCCCGCGCCGGCGAGGTCGAT
>VBLZ01000019.1 GCA_005878515.1 Methanobacteriota archaeon
CTCGCGCGCCAGCTGAAGGGGATCAGTCCGCGAACCTTGACGGACGGCCTCCGCGAGCTAGAGTCCCTAGGTCTTGTTGAACGGACGCTCTTCCCCGAGGTGCCTCCCAGAGTCGAGTACACGATCACCTCCGAGGGCCGCGACCTCCGCCGCACTCTGATCCCGGTCCTCCGATGGGCGATCGACTTCGAGGCCCAAGGCTCCCTGCGAACCAGCGCCTAACCGATGCGACAGCCTAACGGGAGAAACTTTCCACTGGCATGTCTCTTGATGGGCTTGCCGGGTTTGCTTGCTAATAGACCAACTTCCCGCCGGGAGCATACCCACGTGGGTCCACTCCGCGTGCGAAACCGGGTGTCGCGCTCACCGTCTGGCCGAGGGAGGATCGCAGGGCGTTACGCTCGCTGCGCCACCACAACCAGTCGTGGGCTCCGCTGGCGATCGTATTTCGCTCCGATCTTCAGATCGCCCCACCACTCGATGGGACGGAACCCTTCCCGCCGAAGGGCGTCGGAGAGGGTCTGCTTCGTCCAGATCCGGAGCGGGGCCTCGTCGAAGGCCAAGTCGATGTTCCGACCTCTCTGCATCGCCGTGATGAACCTTGCGACGTGGAGGGACCGCGCCCGATCTTGGTCGTTCAGCGTGAAGATGGCCAGGCGCGTTCCGTCCGGCAGGCGATGGTCAACCTCCGCCCGGACGTTCGTCGGATTGTTGATCCACGGGTCGAAGTTCGTCGTGTCGAGCACGAGGAGCCCGCCCGGTCGGAGGTGTCGGCGGAAGGTCCGGAGACCACGCCGCACGTCGGTCGGGGAGGCGAGGTAGTTGAAGGCGGTCCCGAGGCACAGGAGCGCGTCGAAGGCTCCTCCTACCCGGAGGCTTCGCATGTCCGCGACGGCGACGTTCGCCCGGAGGCCCGCTTCGCGGAGGTTCCGGCGGGATGCGCGGATCATCTCGGCGGAGAGATCCCGCCCCACGACAGAGTACCCTCGTGCCACGAGGCCGAGATCGATCGAGAAGGTACCGCAGGCGACATCGAGGATCCGCCGGACCGGCCCACGCCGACGGAACAGCCGATGGAGGGCCGCAGCCGCGTTTGGCGTCCGCCGAGGCTCGATCGCGGCCGCTAACGTGTCGTAGTGCTCCGCGAAGACTCGGAACCAGCGGCCATGGGCTTTGTCCGACTCACTTCCCAAGAACCGAACGCGCGATGACGATCCGGTAGATCTCCGAGGGCCCCGCGTAGGTTTCCGTGACATGCCGGTCGCGGCATGGCCTCTCGACCGTATAGTCCATGATGAACCCGTACCCGGCGTGGATCTAGACCGCGTGGTCCACGGCCGGAAACCGCGCCGGGAGTGAACCCATGTGAGTCTACTCCCGCTGGGAGCATCTACCCTATAGACTCCCGACTTGGAATGATTCGGCAGTTTTTTATTCGCGCTTGAGACTCTTCCTGTTATGGACGAACTGAGGTTCCGGTCGGATCGGATTCTTTGGTTTGTTTTAGGGGACTCCGTGCTGGCCATTGGAGCAGCTTTCTGCTAGGGAGTTTTTTCCTTCTCTCCTCGGGGAACGGAACGTACGGTAACCAAGCGGGGCCTGTCGGTCTCGTGCTGATGGTCCTCGGAGGCGCCACCGCGCTCGCCTCCATCCTCGCAAGGCGATCGAATCCCGTGTCGTCTGCGAGTACCCAGTCGCGTATCCACTGACCGGACAGCCCGGTGGCAGACGTCGTGCACCGCTCGCTCGCCGCCGGGAGATACCGCGTGGGTTCGCAGAGCCTTCATCTAGCTTCGAACGCGCCGGCTGCTGTCTACATAGTCCCTGTCGGTCTCCCCTTTATAGACGCGATTCAATCAGGCCCTCGAAGGTTCTTGTATGAACGCCTCATTCGCTCGACTCGCCAAAAGCGCCGCTCGCGGTTCCGTCAGGCCGCGGCTGCTTAGGCTCGTGATCGTGATCGCAGCGGTGCTGATCGTGTCGATCCTACCGGCGACGGCGCGCGCCAACAATTCCGAGAGGCCCACGATCGTCCTCGTCCATGGCGCCTGGGCCTCGGCGCCCGGCTGGGACATGGTCGTCGCTGGGCTCCAGAAGGACGGGTTCACGACCGCGACCCCGACCCTCGGCCTGTTATCGATCGCCGGGGACGTCGCGATTGTCCGTGCGGTGCTCGACGGCATCTCGGGCCCGAAGATCCTCGTTGGACACTCGTATGGGGGGATCGTGATCTCGAACGCGGCGTACCGCCGGTCCGATGTGCTCGGCCTCGTCTTTACGGCAGCGTTCGTCCCCGACCAGGGTGACTCGATCTTCAGTCTCGGCGCGGGCTTCCACACGTCCGAGGCGTTCAACCACTTCATCTGGACGGGGACGCCGTTCGCATCGCCCGCCTTCATTGACTCGGCCTTTTTCGCGCAGTTCTTCTGTCAGGACCTCAACCCGAACCTCGAGGCGACCCTGAACGCGGAACAGATCCCGCTCAACTTCTCCATCGCCCCGACCCCGTCTGGGCCGGTCGCGTGGCACACGCTGCCGTCGTGGTACGCCGTCTCGGGGAAGGACTTGATGGTCGATCCTGCGGAGGAACTCTTCATGGCGCAGCGGGCCGGGGCGACGACCGTGGTGTTCCCCGCGGCGAGCCACGCGGGAGGAATCACCCACTACGCGACTGGATTCGTGAAGCTGATCGAGGAGGCCGTACAGCAGACGGCGGATTAAGGGGGCCGGGTTCGACCAAAACCCTTTACGTCGCCGAAGATGTTAAGGAGCCGAGCCAGGTACGCAATTGACAACCCCCTAGCGGTCGGCGATGAAGGTCACACATTAAGATGAGAGAGTTCCAGACGAAAAACCAAAGGGTCTCGCCGTTGAAGCCCGGCACCAAGGCGCCAAACTTCACCCTCAAGACGACGCCGGATCAACATGTCTCTCTCCGGGATTTTCTCGGCAGGCCCGTGGTGCTTTGCTTCTATCCTGCGGATTGGAGCCCCGTCTGCAGCGACCAGTTGGGACTCTATGCGCAGCTCATGTCTGAGTTCAGGAAGTTCGACGCGGAACTCCTGGGAGTCTCCGTGGACGGCGTCTGGAGTCATCTGGCGTTTTCGAAGGATCGCAACCTGAACTTTCCGCTCCTCTCCGACTTCGACCCGAAAGGGGCGATCTCCAGGACCTACGGGGTCTTCACCGAGGGCAACGGCGAATCGGCGAGGGCGCTGTTCGTGATTGATCCGAAGGGAATCATCCGATGGAGCTACCTCTCGCCGGATGGTGTCAATCCGGGGGCTGACGGAATCCTTTCCGCACTCGAGAAACTCAAATCGCCCGGCTAGAGCGACTGACCATGGC
>VBLZ01000130.1 GCA_005878515.1 Methanobacteriota archaeon
TCCGCCGCGTCATGGAAGAGAAGTATACCGGCGACATGAAGATCCACGCGTTCAAGAACAACACGTCGCCGGACGGGACGTCGTACGGGTCGCACGAGAACTACTGTGTCTCCCGGGACGTGCCGTTTCCCGGTCAGTACGTCCGCGACCTCGTCCCGCACCTGTCCACGCGGATCATCTACACCGGGGCGGGCGACATCGTCCGCGGGAAATACGTGCTCTCGCCGATGGCCTTCCTGACGTCGCAGGTGGTCAGCGGGGAAACGATGCACGACACCGGTATCCTGAACACCCGGGACGAGCCCCATGCGGATGGCCGCCTCTGGCGACGTCTGCACGTGATTGTCGGCGACGCGCTCATGAACGAAACCGCGATCATGCTCCGCCACTTTGTCACGTCGGGCGTGTTGCAGCTCATGGAAGATGGAAAGCTGAGTGACGTACCTCGGCTCAAGGACCCGATCCGGGATCTGTGGCACAACGTCGAGATCCGGAATCCGGAGCAGTGGAAGGTCGAGCTGGAGGACGGCCGCGTCGTCTCGCCGATCGACATCCAGCGATACTACCTCGGGAAGATCGAGTCGATCGCGGTGGACGACTGGGAGCACCGCGCGTTGCGGACGTTCGAAGAGGTCCTGGACGGCCTCGAGAACCGGCGCTCGAAGGAGCTCGCGCACCGGATCGAATGGCTCGATCGGTGGTTCGCGATCCAGGAGGCGGGCGAGAAGAAGGCCGGGCCTGACGTCGAGATGATGGCGTGCAAGCAATACTCCGAAATCGGCGCGGAACGGTCCTTGTTCTACAAGCGGCAGCGCGCCGGTTTGGTCGATCGCATCACGGACGATGATGCTATCAAAAAGGCGATTCAGGAGCCGCCGAAGGACACCCGCGCGGCGCTACGCAGGGAGCTATGCGACACCTTCAATATCGAGATGATCGATTGGTCTATGTTGATCGTGAACGACGGGACGCGCAGGCGAATCGATCTCCTCGATCCTTACGCCACGAAGATGGAGGCACCCTATGCCACAGCAAGTTGAGGAAAAGCCGAAGAAGCGGAAGAAGAGCGAGAAGAAGCTGGAGTTTGAGGCCGGCAAGGTCTTCACCCCTGGCGAAGTGAAGGAAGAGGACTTCGAGCTCGACCTGGAAAGTGCGAAATTTCGTGCCCAGAAGGGGGAAGGAGGAGACCGGCGTGCCTAGTAGTTTCACTGACCCCTGGCCGAATTCTTGATTGACGCTCGACGTAGTTCATATTCTTCATCGTTCCCTCTGTGAAGTATGTCGCTGGCTTCGTAGACGGGGAAGCCCAGGTATGTCTGAACCGGATACCCCGGCGACGTTCGTATGAATACTGCGTAAGAATTTCGATTTACAACACCGACCGAGCCGTGCTCACGGAGATCCGGGAGGGTTGGGGCGGCATCCTGACGAGCGTGGCCTCGCGGAATCCTCGATGGAAGCGGAGCTACGCGCTCATCTGGACGAATGCCGCCGCCGCCAGATTCCTGTCCGAAATTGCGCCACATCTGAGGGTCAAGTCAAAGCAAGCGGCGACACTGTTCCAATTCCTTCGCCACCTTCGTACGTGTCGCCGTAGGAGGGATCGATACGGCCGGCTTCTCCCCCTGTCCAACAGACAACAGAGAATTCGTGAGGCATTCTATCGGCGCCTCAAGAATCTCAATATGAAGGGTCCGACCCAAGCCCAACGGCGTCAACGGGTGTCCGCCGAGAGTCGCCAGCTTCCGATACCGTCGGCGGCGTACCTCGCGGGCTTCATCGATGCGGAGGGCAGCGTGAGGCTCACGAAGAACCATTTCCCAGGCTGGAATCCCCAGTACGGAGCGAGGGTTCAGGTGTGCAACACGAATCGAATCGTCTTGGAAGATCTTCGGCGGACGTTCGGTGGCGTCATTACGTACCAGCCGAGACGTAGCGTTCGTTGGAAGGACTCCTATCAGCTAGTCTGGACGGGGCGAAGGGTCGAGCCACTCCTGCGCGCGGTGGAGCCGCATCTTCGCCTTAAGCGGAGAAACGCACGAATCGTAAAGCAGTTCATCGAGCACCGAAAGAGGACGCACCAAGGCCGGGCTGGACGATTCTTCGGACACCTGCCGAAGCAGGTGATTGCCTACCGGGAAGACCTATACCAACGAATGAAAAAGCTCAACGCCAAAGGGCCTCCGGCTCCTGGGGCCATGAAGTGAGACCAGGCGTTCCGGCTCGGTCGGGGCAGAGGGGCGGAACGGTCCGTCGGGCAACTTGATATCGCCCGCCCGCCTTCCCAGCGGCCGGATGCCCACCCGCGTGGAGACGCTGGACAACGGCCTGAAGGTCATCCTCCGGCCGATCCCAGACACGAAGGCCCTCTCGACCTGGGTCGTCTACCGGATTGGCTCCCGCAACGAGGTCCCCGGCATGACCGGCTCGACCCACTGGGTCGAACACATGCTGTTCAAAGGGGGCGGCAAACTCGGCAAGGGGGACATCGACAAGATGATCTCCCGCCTCGGCGGCAAGATGAACGCCTTCACCGACACGGATTACACGATGTACTTCGAGACGATCCCCGCGAGCGCGATGGACACGGCCCTGATGATCGAGTCGGAGCGCATGCGGAATGCGGCGTTCGACCCGAAAGAGGTCGAGGCCGAGCGGACGGTCGTCATCAGCGAGCGGGAGGGCGCGGAGAACCAGCCCGAGTTCGCGGTCGAGGAGGAGCTCTGGGGCCTCGCCTTCCATGTCCACCCGTACCACTGGACTGCGATCGGGTACAAGCAGGACCTCGCGACACTCGACCGGGACCCTCTGTACCGTCACTACCTCCGGTACTACGCGCCGAACAACGCCTCCCTGGTCCTCGTCGGCGGCTTCGACCCGGCGGTCGCGATGCAGCACGTCCGTGAGGCGTTCGGGGCCCTGAAGCCGGAGACGCCGCCGGACCCGCTCCGCCTCGCCGAGCCGGAGCAGCACGGGGAGCGGCGGAGCGACCTCGACCGCCCGGGCCCCGCGGACCTCCTGTCCGTGGGCTGGCACATCCCGGCCGCGAGCCACGAGGACACCGCGGCACTCGTCCTCCTGTCGACGGTCCTCGGCGGCTGGCGGGGCATCGTGCCATTCGCGGCCGGCGACTGGCAACCGCGTTCGAACCGCCTGTACCGCGCGCTCGTCGACGCGCGCCTCGCGACCGACGTCGGCGTGCGGCAGGAGATGAAACTCGACCCCGCGTTGCTGATCGCCAGCGTGACCCTCGCGCGCGGCGCGTCCCTCGACCGGGTCGAGGCGGTCCTCGATCGAGAGGTCGAGAAGCTGCGGAAGGCCCCGCCGCCCAAGGCCGAGCTCGCGCGCGCTCGCGCGCAAGTCCGCGCCTGGGCCCGGTACGAGCAAGACGGCGTCACGTTCCAGGGGATCCTCCTCAGCGCGGGCGAAGGCCTCGGCTCCTGGGATTTCGGGGAGGCGCTCCTCGCGAAGATCGAGAACGTCCGCGCGGAGCAGATCCGGGCGGTCGCCCGGACGTACCTCGTCGACGACCACCGGACCGTCGTCCGCTTCCACGCCCAGGAGGTCCCGGCGTGAACCTGCCGGACCGGACCGTCCTCGAGAACGGCGCCGTCCTCCTGTCGCACGCCTTGCCGTCGAACCCGTTCATCGCGTTCCGCGGGAGCGTCCCCGCCGGGGTCGCGGCGGAGGGCTCCGACCAGGGCGTGGCCGAGTTCACGTCGCGCCTGCTGTTGAGCGGCACGCGCACGATGAGCGCGGCGAAGCTCGCGGACCGCCTCGAGGGGATCGGGGCGACGCTCGAGTTCCACGGGGGCGAGGAGGTCCTCACGTTCCAGGGGCGGTGCACGCGCGAGACGGCGGCGGAGACCGTCCGCATCCTCGTCGAGTGCCTCGCCCGCCCCACGTTCCCGGCGAAGGAGATCGAACGCGTCCGCGGCGAACTCCTGAATGACGTCCGCATGGAGGCGGACGACACGCGCGCCCGGGCGTTCCGCGAACTCGCCCGGCTCGTCTTCCCGAAGGACCACCCGTACGGGCGGGACCCGAAGGGGAGCGAATCCCGGATCCGCCGGATCCGGCGCGCGGACATCGTGTCGTTCCACGAGGCCCACGTGGGCCCGGAGGGCCTCATCCTCGCCGCGACGGGCGACGTGGACCGGACCCTCCTCGACGACGCGATCGCCACCCCGCTGTCGCGACTCCGCGGCGACGAAGGCGGACCGCCCGCGATCCCGCCCCCGCCGCCCCATCGGCCCGGGACGGGATGGATCCCGATGCCGCACAAGACGCAGGTCGACATCGCGATCGGCGCGCCGGGTGTCCCCCGCCCGCACGCGGACTACTATGCGCTCAACCTGGCGAACCTCCTGTTCGGGCGGATCGGGCTGTACGGCCGCCTCGGGCGGAACCTGCGGGACGAGCAAGGCCTCGCCTACTACGCGTTCTCGAGCCTCGACGCGCGCACGGCGGGCGGGATGTGGTCGATCTCGGCGGGCGTGAATCCGGCGAACCTCGGGAAGGCGATCGAGTCGATCCGAGGCGAGATGGACCGCCTCCGGACGGAGCCCTTCACGCGGGACGAGATCCGGGACGGGAAGGACAACCAGGTCAGTTCGCTGATCGTGTCGCTCGAGCGGAACGCGGAGGTCGCGTCCGAGTTGCACCGGATGGAATACTACGGCCTCGGCATGGACTTCCTGGAGCGCTACCCCGACGTGATCGCGGATCTGACGGAGGAGCGGGTCCGGGACGTCGCGCGGAAGTACTTCCTGGCGTCCGCGAGCTCGATGGTCGTGGCCGGACCGGTGGGCCGCACCCGGCTCCGCCTGTGACCCGGAATTATATCATTTCATAATTAAATAAATGCCATCCGATAGAACTTGTCGGACGCCGCGCGCTTGACCTTCCGGTCGTCCGCCGGGAGGCCTCAGAACACGTGGTCGTCCGTGATCCGGGCAGGGCCGCCGACGTCGCAGGGGATCGTCCGGATCCCGAGGTCCGCGATCGCCTTGCGCACGTCGTCGGCGCGATCCGGGAACGTGTTCACGTAGACGGTCGCCCCGGTGTCGATCGAGAAGAAGGCGGGGACCCCGGCCTCCCGCATCCGGCGGACCGCGAGGATGACCCGGAGGGTATCCGGTTGCCAGAGCACCATCTCGCCGGTGCCCGTCATCGTGATTCCGTGGAGCATGAGCGTGTCGCGTTCCGCGAGCGCGCAGATCCCTCCGATGTCCCGTTTCCGGATCGCGAGCTCCATCTCCGCGATCAGGCGGGGCATCTCGGCGAGCCGCGCGTGGAAGAACGGCGAGGTGAGCGCCTCCCGGTGCGCGTCGTCCGTCTGCTTGAATGCCGGCACGAGCGCGACGATCATCGCCATCGGCAGGTCGACCCCGGCCAGCTGGACCGCGTACGAATCCTCGTCGGTCAGCCCCATCTTCCACTTGCTGAACCCGCCGGTCACGGATCGGCTCGCGGATCCCGCGCCCCGACGGGCGAAGCGGGAGATTTCCTCGGGCGCGAGGCGGAGGCCCGCGGCGTGGGCCGCCGCGGTCGCGAGCGCCGCGAATCCGGAGGCGCTCGCGCCCAGCCCGATGTTCGATGGGAAATCGTTCACGCTCGCCATGCGGAACTGCTGGGAGAGCGAGGCGCGGCCGCGGATGACGTCGACGACGGCACGGATGCGCTCCATGTCCCGCGCGTTCACGTCCCGCCCGTCGATCGTCGCGGTGTCCCGGGCGACTCCGCCGAACTCGAGCGTCGTCCGGCTGGTCAGCGGCGCCGTGCAGACGCTGATCGAATCGTGGAAGGGGAGGCGGAGGACGGGGTCGGCGAGGCCATGGTACTTGATGAGACCCTGGATCGGATGAGCCACCGCGGTCGCCTTCATCGCCATTTCTCCAGGAGCCGCGGGAGTTCGGCATGCCCGTGGATCTCCGCATCGGCCCGATTCGCCTTCGCGTCTTTCCAGAATCCCGTGTTGAACCACACCGCCCGCATGCCGATCGACTTCGCTCCGGCGATGTCGGCGACGACATCGTCCCCCACATGGACGATCTCCTCCGCGGCAAGGGAGAGTTTGTCGAGAGCGGTCTGGAAAATCGTCCGATCCGGTTTCCGGACGCCGACCTCGTCGGAGAAAATCCGGACATCCAAGAATCCGCCGATCCCGAGGCGGTCTTGGACGGGACGAAGGAAACGACCCCCGGTCCGGCCGGTGTTCGAGATGAGGCCCGTATGGTATCCTCGGTCTCGGAGGGCGCGCAACGTCTCCCCGATGTCCGGATACAGAGCCGGGAGTCGGGCCTCGATTGCAGAGCCGAAAGCGTCCTGAAGGGCCCGAATAAGATCCTCTCGGCCCTCTCCCACTCCGAGAAGCCCGAGGTAGGCCCGAGTCTGTTCCTCCACCGACAAATCTCGGAGGTCGTTCCAGGTCCGAAGGAGGAGGTCCGTCTGGGCGTCGTACGCGCTACACAGAAGCGTTCGACTCACAGGGAGGCCCGCGGCCTTGAGGGCTTCCGCGGCTCGGTCGACGCGGATCTCACGCATCGTTTCGTCGTAGATGTCTCGGACCGCCGGGATCTCCACGACCGTCCCCCACCAGTCAAACGTCACGCCCTTGATCGCCATGGTCCGTCCTAGATGTCGAAGATGACCTCGGCGATCCCCTTCTCCGGGTCCACCGTCAGTCCGTGTCGCGTCACGGCCTTGATCGCGAGCTTCAGCTCGTGCCGTTTCTTGTCGATCGCCTCACCTCGGACCCGGCCCTCCAAGGACATCCCGACGACGTTCACCTCGAACGAGGAGAACAGGAGTCGCTGCGTCTCGTGGACGTAGAGGAGTTCCGACAGCCACCGGAGGAGGAGCGTCGGCAGGTCGTCCGCCTCCAGGCGGACCTCGACTTCTCCGACCGGCTTCACCCTCGACAGGTCCGCGATGAAGCTGAACATCCCTTCCGCCGCGTTCGCGAACAGTTCGTCCACGGTCCGGCCATATGCGCGAATCCCGACGTCCGCGGTGTGATCGATTTCCTCGTAGCGCACACGAAGGAAAAGGCGGATGCCGGATGAAGCTTCTCCGTGGCCCGCCTAGATTCCGCGCTCACGGCCGGGCCAGATCAACTTGTGCAGCTGGAGCTGGAGCCGAACGGGCAAGCGCTCGTCGAGGATCCACGACGCGAGCTGTCCGGGGTCCAGTCCATGCGAGACCTTGTGCGCTGGCGTCGCGGGAGAGAAGAGGACGGTCCGCGCCCGCGTGTCGACCTTCGACAGGACGCTTCTCGCGAATTCGTAATCCGCGCGATCGAGGAGGACGAACTTCACTTCGTCGTGTTCTCGGAGGCGCTCGAGGTTCGCGTACGCCTTGTTCGCGACCATCCCGGAGCCGGGACACTTGACGTCCATCACGTACCGCACGCGACCGGATGCCCGTTCGTCCGGCACGAGCGCGTCGAAGGTCGATAGGTCAATCTCTCCGTCCGTCTCGATCGAGTGGACAAAGGTTTCCGGAAGGCGTTCGATGGCGCGGGCGATCGACTCGCCCTGGAGCAACGGTTCGCCGCCGGTCCAGCACAGGTTCCGAATCCCGCGAGCATCGGACTGAAGGTCGCCCGCGAGGCGTAGGATCTTCTTCACCGTCGCGTCGACGCCCATCCGCGTGAAATCCCCGCCCTCGACCGCGTGCATCGAGTCGCACCAGCGACAGCGCAGGTTGCAGGTGTACAGTCGGACGAAGATCGTCGGGAGGCCGACCAAGGAGCTCTCCCCCTGGACTGAGACGTAGCATTCGCTCAGGAGGAACTCTTTCCCCTTGCGCGAGGCGACGGTGGCCTGGGCCTCCATCGGGCTTCCGATGCGCCGGCGGACTATTAAGCGTTCGCGGCGCGCCTACGTCGCGAGGCGTACGGCGACGGATCCGACACCCCGGCTTCGCGGAATCCTCTGAGCCGGAGTTGACAGGAGTCGCAGACGCCGCATGCCGTTGCACCGCCGAGATAGCACGACCACGTGAGCTCCCAGGGGACCCCGAGCTCCTCCCCTCTCCGGACGATGTCCGCCTTGGACATGCGGATCAGGGGTGTGTGGATCTCGATGACGTCTCCTTCGGCGCCCCGCTTCGTGCCGAGGCGGGCGACTTCCCGGAATGCGGCGTAGTACTCCGGGCGGCAGTCCGGGTATCCCGAGTAGTCGACTTGGTTGGCCGCGATCACGATGGCCTTCGCGGCGGTCGCCTCCGCCAGGCCCAAGGCATAGGCCAGGAAGATCGTGTTCCGGGCGGGGACGTAGGTGACCGGGATGCCGCGTCCGATTTCCTCGAGCCGTCGTTGCTCGGGTACACGGATTCGCGCGTCCGTCAGGGCCGACCCGCCAATCGCGGAGAGGTCGATCGTCATGGTCCTGCGGTCCGGGACTCGGAAATGCTTCGCGATCCGCTCGGCCGCGTCAATCTCTTTCCGATGACGTTGGCCATAGTCGAACGTGAGGCTGATGACTCGATGGCCCTCCTTGATCGTCAGCGCGAGGGCGGTCGCCGAATCCATCCCGCCGGACAGGAGGACCACCGCGGTCTCCACCATCGTGTTGGGGATGCACGCGGAAGGTAAAGGTGTTGCGAGTCGCGATTTCATCCGGCGAGCTTCTCGATCACGCGCTCGTATCGATCGACGAGCGGGGCCACACGTTGATGGCCTTCCGTCCCTCGACGAGGTTCCTCCAACAGACCGATCTCATGTCCTTCCGGGTCGTGAAGGTAGGCCACCCGACCGTACGGCCGCTGTGCGGGAGCTCCCAGGAACACCGCTCCGCGTTTGCTCAATTCCTCGTACGTTGCGACGATATCGTCCACGCCGAAAACGAGGAAACCTTCGAGGGCCTCTCGACCCTCTCCGGGCGGGCATCGATGGATCGCCAGCCGAACCGTACCCGCGTCGAAATGGATGACGTGGCCTTCGTCGAGGAGGAGCGGCAGGCCGAGGACGTCTCGGTAAAACGCCCTCGCTCGATCCAGGTCTTGCGAATACCAGACAATCCCCTCGATGGCGAAGGGCATTCGATCCAGCTCCGCGACCGCGAGCGGACGGGGCCGTTATCTCTCTTCCGCCTTGGGACGCCAAATTGCAAAGGGCGTTGCACGGTTCAGAAGTAGATCGGCCACGAGGATCCGTAGAGCAGGGAGATGTCGAGCTCGTACCGGTTAGTGCCGGTGCCGGTCACCGTGAAGACGTCCCCCCTAGAAAGACTTCCGTCGCCATCCGAGTCGGTGAGCGCGAGGGTGCCGTTCGCGAACGTCCCGAGAGTCCCGCTCGCGAGGGAGACGTTCGTCAACACCGCGATTCCGTTCTCTAGGAGTGACGCATGCAGGGTCCGGTTCAGGGCGAGCTCGGGACTCCAGAACGAAGGGTTCGCGGTCGCGTGCCACGGGTTCGTTCCCTGGGTGGTGAAGGTGAGCGTCGGAACCCGCCCGATCGGCTCGCCGTAGCCGACGACCCAGGAGATGTCTCCGACGCTCGCATTGTCCTGGGCCAGACTCAAGGTCACTGAGGTCCGGTTCGATAAGCCGGCGGCACGGAACATATCGCCGGAATCGAGCCGGCCGTTTCCGTTCGCGTCCGTGAGGGAGAGCGAGACTCCGTTGCTCAGGCTGATCGGCAGGTTGGAGAGGGTCCCGTTCCCAGATGAGCCGCCGGCTTGCACGAAGAAGCGGACGTCCGAAATCGCAGGGGCGGGTCCAAATCTGGGGCGCACGTCGATCCTCGAGGTAAACGTCGTCCCGAAGGTGTCCCCGGGGTAGCGCAGTTTCACATGGGAGTCGCGTCTCTCGGGCAACGGGATGTCGAACGGTCCCATCGGACCGTTCAGGATGAAACGCGTGCAGGCCACATAGGTCTCCGGCGCCGCGAAGAGGCCGCCGATGATGAGCTGGTACGTGTCCCACGTAGTCGACGAACCCGTCGCAGCCAGGTTGACGTCCAGGCGGTCGCCGTCGTCCACGAGTCCGTTGCGGTTCGCGTCGACGAATCGAAGCGAACCGTTCCGGGAGATGCCGGCCGCCAGGGAACTCATTTCGTCAACGATCGGAAACTCCGAGTATGCTCCGAGCGCGCCGAGATATTGCAGTCCACCGAAATCGATCCAGCGCGCGAACGAATCGATGGGGGCGCCGGCGGGGAGGATCGGGTCCGATCCCTGGAGCGGTGTGGACTTGCGGAGCGTGGCGGGGAGCGTGTCCGGTGGGTAGGCCGCTCCGTTAGCCGTGACGATTTCGTAGTGGACGGTGCCATTTGACTCGGTGCCGTTGTAGACGAGGAAGAGCCGTCCGGCATAGAGGCTCCCGGCATCCAGGACCGTGCCGATCGCCCGCAGCCCCGACGGGAACGGACACTGAAGTTCCGGAGCGGATACCGCCGGGTCTCCGTTAATCGTGTATCGTTGGAAGTGGAGGGTCGTCTGGAATCGAGCGCCGATCGCGTACTTCGCGGTCGGGTCGCCGGCAACGCTCGGCACGCCTGCACAGCCGGGCCCGCCATCGAGTCCCAGATACACCGCGGGCCCGTAGCTGGTGTTCTGTCGTTCGATGCTCGTAATCGTCCCCACGACGGTGACGGTACTTCCCGGACTCCAGTGGTCGAAGCCGTAGACCTCCGCGAGGGATCGAGGCCGAACGAACACCTCCCAGACCAGGAATCCGGCTGCGACGACGATCGCCGAAACCGCGATCACCAGGATGACCCGACGCTTCCTCCGCGGCATCCCTTCTGGCTTCGGCGGCTCCATCCCGTCAGGCAAGAACTCTCCCCGGCTAAGCCCTTTTCGTCCTCTTTCGCAGACCTGGTCGTTATAGTTAAATAACCATAACATCCTCGGAGCGCCCATGCAAGTTGGATGTGGCGTGTACCTTCTCACAGTCCGCAGGCGAGCGTATCTGTACTTCTGGCACTACGAGACCAAAGGGCGATTCCGGGTGCAGGTCAAGGAGTACATCGGACCCGCGAGGTCCTCGCGCTCGATCGCGGAAGCGGCCCGGCGTTGCGAAGGATACTATGAAC
>VBLZ01000237.1 GCA_005878515.1 Methanobacteriota archaeon
CTACCGTCGACTCGGCTACCGCACGGACGGCGTCTTGTACGGATATTACTCGTGGGGCGAGGACGCCTACAGCATGCACAAGCCGATTGTCCCGACGACCTCCTCCCCAGGGGCGCCGCCATTGACGGCATCGAGCCATCCAACCTAATAAATAATAATGCCACGATATTATTCCGGCAGTCGAGCGGACCGCGTTCGCAAACCCTTAAGTCCCCCTCGGCAATGCGGCGCGTTCGCAGAGCACATGTTGCCGATTCCCACGAAATTCTTCGTCACGTCGGGCAAGGCGGTGTCGAAGGTCTCGGACCTGAACGCGTTTGATGAGGCGCTCCAAAACGCAGGACTGGCAGAACAAAACATCGTATCCGTCTCGTCAGTCCTCCCCGTGGGCATCCGACCGGTCCGACAGAGAGACCTCCCGATGGGCGCGATCACTCACTGCGTCCTCGCCCAGCAGCGAGGCGGGGAAGGCGAGACGATCTCCGCGGGCATCGCGTACGGCTTCCGAGACGACGACTTCGGCGGATATGTCGCGGAAGGCCACATGCACGGGACCAAGAATTCGCTCCGCGAGGTGATGGAGTGGAAGATGGGGGAAATGGCGAAGCTGCGCGGGATCAAGTTCCGTCGAATCGACTACCGAATCGAGGACCTGAGCATCCCGATGGACCACTACGGCGCATGCCTCGCCGCACTCGTGTTTCTCGCCTGAGCATGTACGGAGTCGTCGTCTGCCCGCGATGCAAGCGCGCGAAAGGAGTGAACCTCAAGCAAAAGACGACGACGTGTCAATGCGGGTTTGTCATTCACATCGTCCCGGCGCGAATCCGCGGCCGAGCCGAGAGCGCGCGCGAGCTCGCACCGCTCGTGGGGAAGGTGAGCGCGGAGCTCGCGGGTGGCACCGAAGAGTATCGGCGGGCCCAGGCGCCGGTCCGTCGGAGGCGCTCCCGCGATGCCCACGTTCGCGTCATCGCCGTCGCCGGGAAGGGGCGCGACCGCGCAAGTCGGGTGCGATCCGCCGCGATCGAGCTCACGCGGGAACTCGAGGTCTTCTCGCTGTCCGATTGGGAGCGGGTCCTCGCCGGCTTGGGAATCCCAAACCCTGCTGAAGCGCTCGCCACGCTGGTCGAGGAGAATACCGTCTTCGAACCGAAGGCCGGTTTCTTCCGGGCCGTAGCCCTCAATCCCTAGCCGCTGGCGCGCGGCGCCGCTCCCGCCTCAGCTCCCGACGGATGTCATCGGGCAGCGTGCCCGGCAGGATCTCCCGGTAGACGTAATAGTAAATCAGGAGGGCAAAACCCGCGGACGTAACGACGGAAAGGGCGGCGTACGGTTCGTCGACTTGTAGAAGGAAGGGAGAGAGGAACGCTCCGTGCGCCAGGCGGACGGCGACCGCCCGCAAGAACGCGCGCCACGTGTCGCCCCGGGAGGCTCCGAAGCCGATCAACGCCCCCGTGTCGGCGTTCACCAGACCGAGGCTGATTGAGTAGAGGATGAGCAGCACGAACGTCTCCGGCACGTAGAGGATCGCCCGCGACGCCCACGCCGCCGCGACGACGCCGCTCGCCGCCGCCCCGATCCCCAAAGGGACGCCGTAGAAGGTCGTGTCGAAGCGACCGCGGTAGCTGCGGCGGTTCAGCCAAACCAGCTTGAACGACTCCTCGAAGACAAAGCTGACCGCGACGGCGACCGCGAACGACGCGAGATCCCCGCGGGGCAGCACGATGGCGAAGATGCTCGCGACGGTCCCGAAGATAAGACCAACGGCGAGGCTTCCGAAGACGCGGCGGTCGTCGAACAGCGTATGGTCCACGTACGGCCGATCGAAGCGGCGGAGCGAGGCCCAGAGGATGAGGAGTCCGGGCAGGATCCCCATCAGAAACGCGACCAGGAAATCCAGGTTCGAGGCCATCGATGGCGTGCGAAGGCCGGTGCGCTACTTAAGAACGCGGAGGGCCGACTATCGACCCTGACAACGGGGACCGCGGGTTTATGGTCCGCCGGACGGGTCGAATCCGCGTCGATGCCCGGGAAGCAGGCCCGGGTCCTGTGTCCCGTCTGCGCGGAGCCCATGCCTCCGGACGAGACGGAGTGCGCGAACTGCGGGGCCTTTGTCATCGACGAGGCCGTCGTCCGGCTCAGCCGAGCCTTCGGGCTCGACCGCGAGAAAGCCCTGAAACTGTTCGAGGCCGGGTTCCGGCACACGAAGCAGCTGCGGGACCGCGATCCGAACGGGGTGCTGGAGAAGGGAGAGGTCGGGCTCCTGTTCATCTGCACGAATTGCGGCGGTTTCGTTGCGTCGGGCGATACGACCTGTCCGCGCTGTGCCGCCGAATTTGAGACGGAACCGACCGTGGAAGACATGGAAGAGGACATCCTGGACTTGCGCCTCTGCCCCATCTGTGGAGCGGACAACGACCCCGAGCTCGAGGAGTGCGAGGTCTGCGGGGGACCCCTGCGGGAGACGAAGGAACCCAGCCCGGTGGCCGCTACAGAAAGCCCGAGCCGGCCACCGGCAACGGCGACGGCTCGCGGCAACGCGGTCCTCGACAAGGTCGACGAGTTCATCCAAGACCTGAGGCCGCCCGTCACCGAAGTCCCGCGACCGCCTGCGGCACCGGTCGTCGCAAGTCCGAAACCTCCGCTAGCCCCCGTGAAGACGACAATCACTCCTCCCAAACCCGCGCCGCCCCGGCCGGCCGATACGCCGCTGTCCTCGCTCCCACCGACCCGGCCGCCAGTTCTCCCGAAGCCTGCGCCGCAACGGCCTGAGACAAGGCCCGCCCCCTCGGGAGACTCGCCTCCCGTCACAATCAGACCCGAAACATCCAGACAGGCCACGATCGCTCCGCCGCTGTCTCCGAAGGTCCGAACGCGACCCAGGACTCCAGCGCGGAGCCCGCGAACGAATGCCCGCCCCACGGCCCCGGTTCGGAGCCGAATCACCGCAGAAATGGCCGGAGGACTCGTCCTCGCCGCGTCGACGAGCCTTCTCCTCGCGGGGGTGCTGAACCAGCCCCTCGTCAGCGGAGGGATCGCCGCGTTCCTCATCGGCCTCAGCGCGTATCTCGCCGCAGAGTACGTTCGAAGCCGGAGTCCCAGGCCGCCGCGCTTCGACGGAGCGCTCTTGGCCGCAGGGTCCATTCTCGCCCGCAGTGCATTGCTCCTGCGCGGGCTACCGCTTGATGCGAATGCCGCGGTCGTCCTCACGCTGGTCGGCATTATACCGTTCGCGGGGGCCACGCGGAGCCTAGTCGGCGGTCCGCACCGAAT
>VBLZ01000238.1 GCA_005878515.1 Methanobacteriota archaeon
CGCGCGAACCTAGACGCCAGAATCTTTCCCCTTTACAGCTGAAGAATTCACTCAACTCGTCCCAACCGAACGGCGACCGCATGCAACTCTGTGATGAATTTCTTGGCCCTCTTCGGGATTATCGGTCGTCCGCTGGGTCCGAACTGCGGGGCCATCAAACCGGGGTCGCCGAGCCATCGAAAATTCATGTACAGTCGCGCCGCCTCCAGGTTTTCCATGAAGTCGTCCGGAACGCCGTCGGACCACCGGGAGCGAGCGTATTCTCGTTCACACTTTCGGACGACCGGTCGAGGCCACGAATGCGTCAACGACGCGAGATCGATTTCTCCCGGCGCGATCGCGGCCGACTGCCAGTCCGCCGGCCAGCTCGTTCCGTTTTGGTAGATGATGTTGAGTCCGAAGTACTCGCCATGGATGACGGTCCGAGGTGCCGCCAAGAGGCGGGAGATGAACGGCCCGAAGTCGTCGCACAGGGGCAACAGCCAAGGGAACCGATTTTCCAACCGGGAGAACAGCTCTTCCGTTCGGAGCGCCCACCCGGCATAGTAGGTCTCATCGTACGCCCGGAGGAATCTCAGGCGCTCGCTCGAGACGCGGCGTCGGTTCGCGGCATGAAATCTCCCAATCCATCGAGCCGCGCGCACCATGGCGTTCGGGTCGCGGGAGTGACTGGTCTGGATGCCGCCCTTCAGGTACTCGATGACCAGCCACGGCACGCCGGCCGTTTCATCGCGATAGACGCCGTAGAAGGTGGGCGTCGAGACGCGCAGCGATCGCAGGACGTCCCGATACACCCGGGCCTCGTACGACACGTCCCCTCGGTGGCCGTAGACGCCGTCGAATCGCTTCGTCCCGTACTTGATGAAGAGGCGCAACGGGAATCCCTTCCCGCCGACTCGGCACGTCACGATCTCTGTGGGGAACGTGCTTTCGTACGGGTTCCTCTGCCGGCTGAGTATCGTGACACCCGCGTTCGGGGTGCCATTGCTTCGAAAGATCGCTCCGAGCCCGGAGGTGAGCCGCTCCGTCCCCGGGAAGCCGGACCTCGAGCCGTTCGGTCTCACCCAGATCCTCCTTCAACGAGCGAGCTCCTCCAGCCTCCGCTGCCGACGGCGGACAAACCCCGCAAATGGGCCTCGACCTCGTCAGTGATCCGGCCCTTCCCGTCCGGTTCCAGGATCAAGATCGAGTTGCACGCCCGCAGCGTGCTGGGACGGTGGGCGATCATCAGCGTCGTCCGTCCATTCATCAGGCGGTGGAGCGCCTCCAGGATCGTCGCTTCCGTATGGACATCGAGGGAGCTGGTCGGCTCATCGAGGATCAGGATCGGCGCGTCTTTGAGGAATGCCCGGGCGAGCGAGATGCGCTGTCGCTCGCCTCCGGACAGCTTCATTCCCCGCTCGCCCACCTGGGTGTCGTATCCGTCCGGCAGGCTCTCGATGAAGTCGTGCGCGTCTGCCAACTCCGCGGCCTCGACAATCTCCTCCATCGTGGCGTCGGGCATTGCGAACCGGATGTTTTCCGCGATGCTCGTCGAGAACAGCAAGGTGTCTTGCAAGACGACGCCGAACTGGTTCCGCAGATCCGCGACCCGATACTGCCTCAGGTCCACGCCGTCCAAGGTGATTGCGCCCTCGGTCGGGTCGAAGAACCGAACGATCAGGCTCGATAACGTCGTCTTGCCGGAACCCGTCGGGCCGACGACCCCCAGGCACATGCCCGGGGAGATGTCGAACGAGATATGGCGCAGGACGGGATGATTCGCGTCATACCCGAACGACACGTCGCGGAACGCGATCTCCCCCCTCGCCCGCCGGATCCGTCGGGCATTCCGTTTCTCGGGGACGTCGGGTCGTTCGTCCAGGATCTCGAGGAACCGTTCCATCCCGGCCAGGGACATCTGAACGTCGAGGACCTTCTTCCCCATGTCTTTGAGCGGAGAGTACAGTTGCGTGAGGTAGATGTTGACCATCAGGAGCGCCCCGAGGCTCAAGGTGCCGTCCACGACGTGGTGGACGCCGACGTACAGGACTGCCGCCAGGCCGATCGCGGTGACCACCCCGACGATCAGGCTGTACACCCCGCCCGCCACGAGGACCTTCAGGGCGGCGGCGGCCGTCGCGTCGTACCGCGACCGGAACAGCCTGCTCTCCCGCTCTTCCTGGCCAAACGCCTTCACGACCCGCGCGGCGCTCAGCGACTCCTGCGTGGCGGACATCGCCTCGCTTTCCGAGGACTTGACCTTCCGCCATCCGATGCGGATCCGCCGTTTGTAGACGAGGGTCGACAGGAGCATGAACGGCGTCACGGACAACGCGATCAGGGCGAGCTGCCAGTCGAGGCTCACCATGACGACCATGATCCCGACCAACGTCAGGATCGCGGTGATCAACGGGACGAAGCCGTCGGTCGACAGGGACCGCAACGACGTCGCGTCATTTTGGATCCGGTAGGTCGAATCGGTCGTGCCCTTCGTGTCGTGGTAGACCGTCGAGAGACGTTGCATCTGACGGAACAGGCGGACCCGCATGTCGGTCGTCATCCGGTTCCCGACTCGGTTCGTCAGCCAGATGTTCACGAGGTTCTGCAGATAACTCAGGACCGTCCCGCCGAGCAAGATGCCGATCGCGAGGGCGATGATGGAGTCCTTCGAGGCCAAGGACGGATCTCGGACGAAGAAGGAGAGGTAGCCTGGCAACGGCTGCGAGCCCACGATATTGTCCACCAGGAGTTTGAGCGGTAGCGGAGTGATGATGGCCAGCGGCGCGGCGGAGAGGGACACCAGGAAAAGGAGGGCGATGGACCAGCGGTACGGTCGCATCTCTCGAAGGGACCTGCGGACGGTCCCGCCTTTCCGCGACGAGGTCCCGGAGCCTCGGAGGCCGGAGCGCGCGCGACGTCTCGCGGCACGCGCGCGTGCGACCACGACGGCCCACGCGATCCATGCGACGATCGGCACTCCGACATGGAGAAGGAGGAGCCGGGATTCGGAGAGCCGTGAACGTCCCAGATCCCACAGTTGATTGAACAGGGGCGTGTTCAGCCCATAGTCCTCGGCCAGATAGGCCGAGAAGAGCGAGGCGGCCGAGAGGAGGCTGAGGATCGTGGCTATCGATTTGGCGAGCCGCCCAGGAAGCCTCGCGGCGACCGATGGGTCGCGTTCGCGCCCCACTGGCTCCATTTTTGCCTCGGCGAGCTCGTCCTCTTCGGATTCGTTCGGATCGGTGAATTCCCTCAACTCGTCGAGAAGTTCCGCGTACCCTCGATTCGCGCTTCGGCGGAGGAGCTCTTCCACCGGGTCCCCGCGAGAGGACGCCTTTCGTCCGCTCGGATCGG
>VBLZ01000096.1 GCA_005878515.1 Methanobacteriota archaeon
CCGACCATCGGGTCCGCACCGGTCCGGAAGACCTCCCGCTGGCGCTTCTCGTACACGTACATCTCCGTGATCGCGTGCTCCTTGCTCTCCTCGTCAATCGCCATCTCGAGGTCCTTCATCGTGAGACCTTCCTTCTTCCGCTCCGTCTTCTTGAGCAGGATGACCCGCTTCACGAAGTTCTTCTTCGCGGTCGTCACGATCGCCTCGATGATGGCGCCGGAGATGATGTCCTTCCGCTTCACGGTCTTGATCGCCTCTTTCGCCTCGGCGTCGAGCTTGACCTTGACCCACTTATTCTCCCCGTAGAGTTCATCGAGGACGAAGCGGCGCAGAGCGTCGACCGCCTCCTTGTGGCCTCCGTACATCTCGTCGAGGCTCTCCGCGGTCGGCAGGTCCTCGTTCAGGTAGATCCGAAGGATCTCCTCCGCCGCCTTGCGGTCCGGACGCGGGATTTCGATGATCTCGTCGAAGCGCCCCGGCCTCAAGAGGGCCGGGTCCACGAGGTCCGCGCGGTTCGTCGCGCCGATCACGAAGACGTCGTGGAGCTCGACGAGTCCGTCCATCTCGCTCAGGATCTGCGCGATGATGTTCTTGTGGACGCCGGATGTGTCCATCATGCCGCGGACCGTGAAGAGAGCCTCGATCTCGTCGAAGAAGACGATGCTCGGCTTCTTCTCGTGCGCCTGACGGAATATCTCCTTGATGATGCGCTCGCTCTCCCCGACCCACTTCGAGAGGACGTCCGCGATGCTGACGTTGAAGAAGGTCATGTCGTTCTCCGTCGCGATCGCCTTCACGAGCAGCGTCTTGCCGCAACCCGGGGGACCGTAGAGCAAGATCCCGCGCGGCGCCTGGAGGGAGATCTGCGCGAACAGCTTCGCCTCCTGGTACGGGAGCACGACGACGTCCTTGATGCGCTCGATCGCCTCCATGAGCCCGCCGATCTCGCCGTACGTCACGTTCGGCTTCTCGCCGAGGAGGAGGGACTTGACCTCGAGGTTCGGGAGGATGTCGAGGACCTCCATCGTCGGAGGCAGGACGCCGATCTGGAATCCGGGCTTGAGCTTCTTGAAGACGTTCTTGTCGCAATCGATCAGCCGCTTCTCCATGTCCCCTTCCACGGAGATCACGAGCTTGCCGTCCAGCATGTCGACGACCTTCGCGATCACGCCCTCGTTGCGCACCGCGCTGCCTTCCACGATCGCGTACGTCTGCGGGTGCACCCAGACGTATTGGCCGACGCCGAGCTGCGACTTGTCGACCAAGCCGGTCGAGACCTTGAGCAGTTCGGTCGCGCGCGCGACGACAACCTGGTTCCCGTCGAGGTCGGGACCTTCCTTGCGGACGACGTACGCGTAGAGGAGCGGCGGTTGCTTGATCTTGTTGAACTTGTCCTCGTAGGCTTTCAGGCGGTACTCCCGTTCCTCGATCTCGTAGCGGAAGGAGTGAAGGTCGCGCTCGTACTGCCGACGGAGGCGATCCATCTTCTCCTCGAACTCGTCTCGGACTTCTTCCGCCGACTTCGACACCTTTCCGTCGCCCTCGTCACTCGCCATTTTTGGATCACCGCGGGCTTGCGCACGCGAGTCGTTCAGGACGCGACGGCATCCGCTCTCGGGACGCGAGTCTGTGGAACAAGCTGCCGCCTCGTCCCATCCCTTGTTAGAAAGTGGCATCCGGAATTAAAGCTTTTGTTATCGGTACTGAAGATGGGACAATCCTGCGACGCGTGCGAAAATCGTCGCGTCCTCCCGGAGGAACGTGATCGCGCGTCGCGATTCGCACGCGGTTTCTTGTTGTAGCGAACGGACTCACAGAAATACAGAGCGCGCACGCTCGCATCGTGCGCCCGATGTCCTTACGTGTAGCTGCCCTGGATCAATTTCTTGATGTACGGGGTGAGGACCCGCGCGAGGCCCATGTCCCCGTCCCAGTCTTCGATCTGGTCCCAGTGATGATCTTCCATGTCCTTGATGCATCGCTCGATCTGGCTGGTCCAGCTCTGCGAGCCGTCGCCTTCGATCCGAGCCGCGAGCACGAGCCACTTGCCGCGGCCGATCAGGATGTGCATGTGGCCGACCGTCATCTCGTTTAGGTCGGCGTAGTCGTCCCCGCGGAGAGCGTCCTTGACGAACGCCTGCACCGCCGTGAGCATGCCGCTCAAGATGTCCGTGTCGACGTCGGGTCTGAGCCGTCGGGTCTCGTGCTTGATCAACAGGCCGTCCTTGTGATTGAGGAGGAACACATCCTCGAGGATCGCGTCGCTCGACTTCGCGGTCGTCGTTGGCGGCGGGGCGGCGGGCTTGGACGCCTCGGCCCCTCGTCGACGCAGGATGAGGAACGCGGCCGCGGCGACCGCCGCGCCGACGAGCACGAGGATCCACCAGAATTGCGCCAAGACGCCCGGGGCGGTCGCGAATTGGAAGGTCTTCGACTGCACCATCGTGTTCCCGGCGAGATCGCGTGCGGTCGGATCGATCACGACGAAGTAGGTCGCTCCGGAATCGAGGTCGCGCGCCGGGACGAACGTCATGACGCGGGAATCCGAACTCCACAAGAATGCGCCGTCCATCGCGGGCGTGATCGAGAACGCGGCCTCGACGGAGCTACGGTTCATGGGCTCGCTGAACGTCACGATGATCCAAGGCGTCAGGTTCGTGTTCGATCCGACGGGCCGAGAATCCGTCACGAACGGCGCCAAGACGTCAACAAGCGTCCACGTGTCGTTCGTCGCGGGAGCCGCTTCAACGTTCCCCGCGCGATCCCGCGCGATTGAACGGAAGGCATAGACATGGGCGCCTTGCCCCACGAATGTCGCGCCGGTCGCCGTCGTGTTCGTGTATCCCACGAGATCCGTCCAGGGATTCGTTCCATCTTTCCACTGAATGGCATATGCCGCGATATCCGTCGTGCCGACGACGGGGCCCCATGCAATCGCGAATTGGAGGGCGTTCTCGTATCTCGGTAACGTCGTGACGGCGGAATCGGGTGGCGTGACGTCCACGATCGTCCACGACTCGTTTCCGGTCACCGTTTCGGTGTTCCCCGCGTGGTCCGTGGCGACCGAGCGGAACTGGTACGTGTGGCCATCCTGGCCGGTGAACGATCCCGAGGTCGTCGCAGCCGTCGCCACGAGCCAGTCCGTCCAGCCGGCCCCGTTGTCATTCACTTGAACGTGGTAGGTCGAGACGTCCGTCGTCCCCTCGGTCGGTCCCCAGTAGACGGTGAAGGAGAGGGAGGCTTCGTACCTCGGCAGGGCCAGCGTGCGGGAGGTCGGAGCGATCGTATCGACCATCGTCCATGTGTCGTTCGATGCCGGGGGGACCTCGACGTTGCCCGCGGCGTCCGTGGCGATCGACCGGAAGGCGTAGATCCCTTGGCCCGAGGCCGTGAACGTCCCGGACGTCGCGGTCGTGCCGACGAGCCAGTTCGTCCAGCCGGCGGCTCCGGCATTGGATTGGATCGTGTAGGAGGCGATGTCCGTCACGCCCACATCCGGTCCCCAGGACACAAGGAACGCGCTCCGGTTTTGGTACTGGCTCAACGCATTCACATGGGAGCCCGGCCGGACCGTGTCGACGATCGTCCACGTATCGTTCGCGGACGGGCGGGATTCTCGGTTCCCCGCGGCATCCTCCGCCGTCGTGGCGAACTCGTACGCCCCGTCGGCCGACGCCGTGAACGAGAGGAAGCCGAAGTTCCCGCCAGGTTGGACGGAGTACTGAATCCAGATCGCGCTCCCGGCCGTCCGGTACCACAGGGTGATATTGGCCACCCCAGTCCCGTTCCCGTCCGAAGCGCTGTACGAGACCCAGAAGGTGAGCGTGTTCTCATACGTCGGCAAGGGGCTGGCCGCGGACGTCGGAGCGTCTTTGTCGACCATCCCGAACGATTCCGTGTGGCTGGTCCCCATGTTTACGGACCGCGGGTCGTTGGTGAACGCGTAAGGCGGGTACATCACGCTGACCTGGGTCACGTTGTCGGTCGGGACCGGCGAGTTCACGTAGATGCGGTCCGTGACGAGGATCCAGGATTGGATGCCGGAAGGGGCCGTGCGATCCCAGATCGTCGTGCTTCCGTCCGCGACCTTGATGTGGGCCCCGGCGACCGGCGTGAAGCCGTTCGGCCAGAGCGCGTCGACCTCGAGGAAGTTCCGGACGGTGAGATTTCCTGCGGCCATCACCGCGAGCTTCGTGAACGGACTGTTCACCGCAATCGCTTCCGTGTAGTTGTCCACATAGAACTCGTAGCTACCGATCGACGACAGCGTCGCGTTGTCAGCCGTGAAGTGGATCTTGGACGTCTTGTTTCCGATGAGGTAGTATCCGTCCGCATAGGACGACTGAATCGGGGGGCCACTGCCCGATCCACCTTTCGTCACGCCCGAGATCGTATCCCCCGCGGAGAGGCCATTCAGGACGAGTCCCGAGATGACGCCGAACGCATCCCCGCCGCGGCCACCGTTCGTCCCGATGAGCGAGTCCCCGCCCCGGCCGCCTTGCATCGCGGTCACCCAGTTCGACGAGAAGCTCGGAGACGTGTACACGGCCGCGATCCCCGCGGCCGCGCCCCCGTTGCCGCCGAACCGCGTGCCGACGCCCCCGGCTCCGCCGGTGACGATATCCACTTGGTTGAAACTGGCCTGGGTGTTGTTGAATGCGCCGTCGTTGTTCCCGAAGAAGATGACTCCGGTCGCGTTGCCGCCGTACCCGCCGCGCAGGCCGCGGCCTCCGTCCCCGGCCGTCAGGGTCGTCAAGGTGTTGGCGTGGACCGTCGCCGGGCCTGCGACGTAGAAGACCGCGACCCCGTTCGCCGCGCCGCCGGTCCCGCCGTTCCCGGATCCTCCGCCGGCCACCGCTCCGTTTCCACCGATGCCGCCTCGGATGTTCTGGAGAACGTTACCGCTCGCATCGACGTTTCGCGCACCGATCAGAAACACCGCGTCCGCGTCGCCGCCGGTGCCGCCGTTCCCGTTCGTCGTCCCACCGGTTCCACCGAGTCCCCCGCCGCCGCCGGACACTCCGTCGGCCGTGTTCGTGAATAATTGACTGGTTCCGATCGAATTCACCACTTCGATAGCGACGGCCGTCCCCGCGTCTCCGCCTCGGCCACCGGTCGTCGTCGTGGCGCTCCCGCCACCCGATCCCCCGTTTCCGCCCGTCATGGTCGTGACCGTGTTCCACTGGATCATGGGATTCGTCGTGCCGACGACGACAATGCCCGCGGCGGAACCCCCGTTGCCACCACGACCTCCCGTGCCTCCAGTGTTTGCCTGACCGTCGCCCCCACGTCCTCCGCTCACGCTCTCGACTGCGTTGCTCGTGAGCGAGGCCGAGGGCGCCCCAGACACGTAGATCCCCACGCCGATCGTGCCATCACGCCCCGGAGCCCCCGGACCGATCCCGGCAAGCCCTGGGGAGCCGCGGACACCCTGAACCGTGTTTCCGTCAATCGATGCGGTCGCCCCGCCCGTCACCAAGATGCCCATCGCGAAGCCACTACTCACGTTCGTGATCCTGTTGCCCGACACCGTCGGGAAACCCGGCTGCTCGACCTGGATCCCGATCGCGGTGTTGTTGATCGCGTTGTTGGAAATCTGGACGCTGGAGGCGTTCGCGTACACGCCCACGTTCGTCGCGCGGAGGATCGTGTTGCTCGAGACATAGCTCGATGACCGAAGAAACACGAATCCGGCTCCCGCCTGGATGATCTTGTTGCTAATGATGTCCGGAGAGCTGTCCGTCGCCGAGATCGCTCGGTCGACGCGATCGAACGTCGACCAGGAAACGGAGCCGGATGAGCTGGCGTTGAATTGGATGCCGCCCCACGGGGTTAGGGATGACGTGTTCGCGGCGAAGGTGATTGGTTTCGCCAGGGTCCCATCGGCTTTCAGCTGCCCGTCGACGAAGAGGTGCACGCCCGGATCGAACCTCACCGTCGTCCCGGGCATGATCGTCAGGGTCCAAGGAGCCCTGATCGTGACGGCACCCGTCGCGATGTAGAGAGTGTCGGCCACACCCCAGGTCACGTCCGTCGTGTACACGCCTCGGACGTACGTGGTGGCGCTCACGGTCGGGGCGCTGACGAGCAGGACCGCCCCGATCGACCCGAGGAGCGCGAGGGCCACCGCCACGCTTCTCATCGAGAACCGCGGGGGGTGGGTGCGCATGCGAGGCGGCGTCTCCCGGGCGAGGGCATTCCCCGGCCCAGTGCCGTCCACGTTCTCCGCTTCCATATATTACTCAAATGTCGCCGTTATCCCGCGTGATACCGACTTCGCAACCGGATAACGGCCGCCGCATCGGACGATGCGAGAACCTTCAAGCCGCGCCGAGGGTTTGGCCGCCCGATGTCCCGCACGGGACTCGATGCGATCTTCTCGCCGTCGTCCATCGCGATCGTCGGCGCGTCCCGTCACCGCGGGAAAATCGGATACGAAATCCTTCGCAATCTCATCTTGAACGAGTACCAGGGGACGATTTATCCGGTGAATCCGAAGGCGACGAGCATCCACGGGATCCGTGCCTACCCGAGCGTCCTCGAGATCCCCGGCCCGGTGGACCTCGCGGTGATCACCGTACCCGCCGAGGTCGCGCTTCAAGCCGTCGAGGACTGCGGAAAGAAGGGGGTGAAAGGCCTCGTCGTGATCACCGCGGGCTTCCGAGAAATTGGCGACGTGGGAACGGACCGGGAGGCGCGGCTCCTCGCGGTTTGCGCGCAATACCGCATGACGATGATCGGCCCGAACTGCATGGGTGTGATCAACACCCATCCGGACATCCGCATGGATGCGACGTTCGCGCCGACGCCGCCGTTGCCCGGCGGAATCTCGCTCGCCACGCAGAGCGGCGCCCTCGGGATTGCGATCTTAGACCATGCGAAAACGCTTGGCGTCGGTTTCGCGAAGTTCTGCTCCTTAGGGAACAAGGCGCAGGTGAGCCTGAACGATCTCCTTGAGATGTGGCATGAGGACCCGGATACGAAACTCATCCTCGCGTACATCGAGAATTTCGGCAACCCGCAAAATTTCGTCCGGATCGCGCGCGAGACCACGAAGGACAAGCCCGTGATCGCCGTGAAGTCGGGTCGATCGGAGGCCGGAAGCCGCGCGGCGGTTTCGCACACCGGTTCCTTGGGGGGCTCGGACCTCGCGGCGGAAGCCGTGTTCTCCCAGACCGGCGTGCTGCGGGCGAACTCGATCGAGGAGCTGTTCGACCTGGCGATGGCGTTCGCCTTGCAGCCCATCCCCCGAGGGGACCGCGTCGCGGTCGTCTCCGATGCGGGCGGCCCGGCAATCATGTGCGTCGATGAGCTGGTTGCCCAGGGCCTCCGGCTCGCGGAGCTGGCGCCGGCGACTCGGGCGGACATGAAGAAGTGGGCCCCTCCGGAAGCGTCGCTCCAGAACCCGATCGACCTGACCCCGCAAGGGAGCCTCGACGATTACCGCCGCGCGATGGACGCCGTCCTCGCGGATGGATCCGTCGACGCCGTGATCGCGATCTACGTGCCGCCCGTACGCGTGGACGAAGTGGACGTCGCCCGCGCGATCTGGGAGATCGCCCGAAAACACTCGAAGCCGGTCTTGTGCAACTTCCTCGGACGCGCCCAAGATAGTGCCGGCTTCGTCGAGCTCGTCACGCATGGCGTGCCCTCGTACTCGTATCCGGAGAGCGCTGCGCGGGCGCTCGCCGCGATGCACCGGTATGCCCGCTACCGGGACCGGGACGAGGGAGACCTTCGCACGTTCCCGGTCGATCGCGGCATTGCCGAATCCGTCTTGGCCCAGAGCAGGGCGGAGAATCGAACGTTGTTGCGCGCCGAGGAGGCGAACCGCCTCCTGGAGACGTACGGGATTCGCACCGCGAAGACTCGGTTGGCACGCACCGTGGCGGATCTGCCGGCCACCGCGGCAGAAATCGGATACCCGGTCGTCCTGAAGGCGGTCGGCCCCGCTCTTGTGCACAAGTCCGAACTACAAGCGGTCCTGCTCGATGTCCGCGGGAAGGAGGACCTAGTCGAAGGGGCGTCACGCCTGGCCCGCCGCCTCCGGGACCGAGGCGTCACCATCGAGGGATTCCTGGTCCAAGAGTTCGTGACCGGTGGCACCGAGGTCCTCCTGGGCATGACCCGAGACAAGGTCTACGGGCCGTGCCTTGTCTTCGGACTCGGCGGCATCTATGTCGAATACCTGAAGGACGTTGCCTTCGGACTGCCGCCGTTGACCGATCGGGACGCGATGCGAATGATCGAATCGATCCGGACCTTCCCGCTGTTGAAAGGCGTGCGAGGCGAGCCTCCCCGAGACGTGAAGGCGTTGCAAGACGCCCTCCTGCGACTCGCCCAGCTCGTGTCGGATTCCGACCGGATCCAGGAGATCGATCTCAATCCGGTGATCGTCCTCCCGGAGGGAAAGGGTTACCGGGCCGTCGACGCCCGGATCGTGCTCGCGCCGGCCCCGCCGCGGGTCTAGTCGCCGGGAACCGGGCCGCTCAACTCGATCCAAATCCCATCCGGATCTTCGACGTATGCGAGCATGCTCCCTCCTTCGGCGAAAGGAGGATGGCCGCTCCGCGCCCCTTTCGCGATCAGTTCGCGGTAGGCCCCCTCGACATCCGCGCACGCGAACGCGATGTGGTCCAGCTCGTCCCCGTTGCGATACGGGCCCGTGAAGAACTTCGAGCCGTCCGGATACCAGTTCAACTCGAGCATCTGCTTGGACCCGGCACTGCGAAGCTCCGCCCATTCGCCGTCCGTCTCCGGAACGCGCTGACGGCGCACGACGCGCATCCCCAGGACATCCCGGTAGAAGGAAATCGAACGCTCCAAGTTCCGAACCTGAATCCCGACGTAGGCAAGTGTGTAGCGCATCGAACCGATCCGGGAGCGAAGGGCCGCCCATAAGCGATTTGCCGCCGGACGACGGCGCGTAACCCTTGTAGCCTCGCCCGCCTATGTCGGTCCGGAGGGGGACATGATCCAAATTGACTTGGAGGTCCCGGACCGGCCGGGGGAGCTCGCGAAGCTCGCGGCGATCTTGGGAGATGCGGGCATCAACATCGACGCGATCGGCGCCGAGTCTGCGGGCGGGCGATCGTATGTGAGCCTGATCGTCAACCAGCCGATGCAGGCGCGGGAGGCGATGATGAAGAGCGGATACGCTTGCTCGACGCGGACCGTCCTCGTCGTCCGCCTGGACGACAAGCCGGGCGCGCTGGCCGCCCTCGCACGGAAGCTGGGAGACGCCGGAGTCGACGTCGTCAGCGCGATTCACCTCGGCACCGTGGGTGGTCATGCCCAGGTCGCTCTCGGGGTCGACAACTTGGAACGGGCGCGATCGTTGGTATGAGCCCGAGAGGGACCGGAGGCTGAGTCGGTTCCCTCGATGCGTTCAGCGCCCCTTCTCACAACCGATAACCAAAGCCCGTTTCTTAAATAAGGAGCGGGCCGCTCGATTTCTCCGTACACGAACCGCGAGGCGATGCCTCGCGACCTAGGCGGCCAGCGTATGCAAGGGGCGATCGAAGCTCTGCTTTCCGGTCTCGTACTCCGAGGCCTCGGCCCGGCCCTCTCGGGAATCCTGATGGCCGCTCCGCTGAAGAAAGTCGCCCGGGCGCAGCTCAAGAAGATCTACGTCCTCGATGAGCGCGGCGAGATGGCCGGGGAATACATCCTCGATCAGGATTGCCCGATCGACTACAACGACTTCCTGAAGGTCTTGCCCGACGAAGGGATCGGCGACCGCGATTCCTTGTTCGTGGGCGAATATGTTTTCACGGCGTTCCAGAGCGGCAAGTTCGTGTTTGTCCTCCTGTCGCGCGGCCAACTCGCGCCCGAGGATGTCAACTGGACCGCCCTCCTCCTTACGGCCGCGGATTCGCATCTCGCGTCCGCGGTGAATCGTCCCGCACCCGCCCGTGCCGCCGAACCGAAACCGGACGTCGACAAGGGAATCGCGGAACGCGATGCGCGCCTCCAAGCGAAAGAGAAGTCCCTCGCCGAGCTCGAGGCGAAGCTCAAGGCGGATGCGGCGAACCTGAGTGGACGGCAGGAGGAGCTGGACCGCCAGAAGGCGAGGCTCGCGGCCCTCGCGGACTTTTCCACGCAATTGCAGGATGCGGTGTCGAAGGGCGCCTCCCGGTCGGCGAAGACCCTGGAGATCGCGGAACAGCTCGCGACGAGCTCCAACGAGGATTCGAAGAAGGCCGAGTCGAAGGCCAGCTCGGACGCGCGACAAGCATTCGAGCAGGAGCGGAAAGCGCTCATCGCGGCGAAGACCGAACTCGAAACTCGCTACCAAGAGGCTTCTGCCCGAATCGCCCAACTCGAGAAGGAGGCGAAGGACTCGGTCGCCTTCCTCGAAAGGGAACGGGCGGAGACCGCGGTTCGGTCGGCGGAAGAAGAGAAGACCCGCCGCGAAATCGAGAGCCGGGTGGCCGACCTGAGTCAGCGTTTCACGTCAATGGCGAAAGAGCGGCTCGTGGCCTCGCATCGCCCCCCCGGCGAGGTCTCTGACGAGGTTCGGAAGGCGATGGAAGGCGAGAAAGCCGAGCTCGCGCGGGAGCGCAAGTTCCTCCAGCGTCGGGCGATCGAGCTCCTGGACCGCGAGGAGCGGGTTCGGGACCGCGAAGCACGGGTCGAGGAACGAGACCGCGAATTCGGGCGACGGGACAAGGATCTCTCCGCCCGCGAAGAGGATCTAGACCGGCAACGGACGCTCCTCGCGCAAGCAAAGCCGCAGGCGCCCGAGATCCGCGCCGAACCGGACGAAGCGAAGAAAGACATCGAGCGGCGCGTGAAGATCATCCAGCAGAAGGCGCTGGAGCTGCTGGACCGGGAGGAAAAACTGCGGAGGCGCGCGGCGGAGCTCGAGGCGATGGAGTCCCGGCTCTCCGGAAGGGTGACGGTCGAGTGAAGCGGCTTCCCTCCCAGAAAGAAATCAGGTCAGATAACCACCAAACGGCGCTTAAATAGGTCCGAACGGAACCCGCTGTAACCCCACGCAGACGCTCGTCAGAGTCGTGACGGCTTGAACGTCTCATGTGCAGAACTGCCAGGTTCCAACTACGACGTCGCACGAGGTGACTCAACCGGAATCCCCCGGCCTTCCGCTGCGTCGGTGAGCGGTACCGCCGCTCCGTCCAACCACTCCCTCCCGGAACGCGCCGTGGTGTTTTCGTGAAGGCGCGAACCGCGTTCCTCGTCGCCTTCGTCATGCTTGCAACCGCCGCCCTGGTGGTCGTCAGCCAGTCGATGCCCGACCCGCTCGCGAAGTTCAGGACTCCCGACGGTCGGCTCACGATTCCGGGCCGTGCGTTGACCCCGGAACTGCAACGGCTGCTGTTCCATGGCAATGACCTGCAGCCTCTCACCAATGTCACCTTCCTTCTCCCGGTGCGATCTTCGTATCCGACGGAGCGCCTCGTCGCCATCTCATTCGCGTCTCCAAATCTCAACGTCTTGGTTCATCCGCGGCAAGCGCCGGAAACGTGGGGCAGCGCCATCGATCACGTCCTCCGAGTGTGGTTCCCTCCCGTCGACTGGCACGAGGTGGCAGTCGGATTCCGAAACTCGATCCGGGACGGCGTTGGGTGGTTTTTCGATCTCTTCACGATGAACGCCAAGGCCGACGCATTGACGGTCGATTCGACGACCGTCGCAGTCGTCGACCCCGCCGCGGCAACCTGCACGACCTCCCAATCGGCGGCCGCGGGCGACAACGCGGTACTCGTGATGCTCAGCAATCGCGGGCCCACCGCGTACGCGAGCGTCACGTACGGCTCGGTCAGCCTGAGCCTGATCCCCGGGACCGCCACGAGCGGCACCGGAATCGTGCGCTCGGAGATGTGGTTTTACCAAGGCGCGATTCCAGGCGGCGCTCAAACGATGACGGCCACCCTCGTGAGTGGCACCGCGAAACAAGTGTGTGCCACGGTCCTCTTAGGGGGAGTCTTGGCCGCGACCCCGACCGCAGGGGGAACCGCGGCGAGCGGGACGACTGCGAATCCGAACATCTCGATCTCCCCGGCATCCGCCGGTGAACTGGCCTTCGCGGTCCTGGGGATCCGAGGGACCACGGCACCGACGGCCGTCACCGGCACGGGGGCCACCGCGACGTCTCTCTATGGAATCGCGCCGACTCAGTGCGCCGCCGCGCCCAATAGTTTTTGCGGCGCGGGGGCCGACATGCCCTTCCCCGGGACGGCAATCACGTGGACGGACGGCAACGCCACCGACTGGGTCATCTCCGCGGTTCGCGTGTTGCCCACCCCGAACTGCGGCGTTGCGTCGGGGAACTGCTATCGGATCGGCGCGGGTGGGACGTGGGCCACGGGTGCGAACTGGTCGAACACGTCCGGCGGGGCGGCGTGCGGCTGCACGCCCGTTGCGACGAACGATGTGATCTTCAATGCCACCCCCACCGGCACCACGACCCTTGCGGCAGCCACGACGATCGCGAGCATCGACATGACGGGCTTCACCGGCACGCTCGATACGACCGCATCCAACTGGGCGCTCACCGTCAACGGTCCATTCGCCATTCAGGGGACGTTCCAGGCTCGGAGTTCGACGATTACGATCACCGGGGACGTCGACGTGCTCACCGCGGCGACGATCATCAATCTCGGCGCATCGAGCTGGACGGTCAACGGCCTGTGGACCAACCTATCGACCTCCGCCTCGTGGGCCGCGGGGACGAGCACGGTGACGATTCGAGATGCGACAAGCGGGACGCTCACATTCGCGGCACTGGCTGGCGGAGCGAACGAGTTCAACAATCTCACGCTGGATGCCAGCGTGACTACGAGCATCACGTACACGATGGCAGTAAACCCGTTGAGGATGGGAGCGACCCTCACGATCCGCAACTCGACCGGCGGGGCGACGGGACCGACTATCTTGACGACATCGGCGTCGAACTTCGGCATCACCGCGGGGGCGCTCGCCATTGCGACCTTCGGAAGCTTGACCGCGAACGGGTCGGCCATTGCGTTCAACGGCAACGTGAACGTCAGCGCGGCGAACGGCTACGTCGTCATGGGTACGTCGGCATGGACCGTCACGGGGACCTGGACGAACGCGTCGACGTCCGCCTCGTGGAACCCCGGGACCGGTACGGTCACGTTCACGAGCGCGACCGGCGGGACGATGACGTTCGCCGGGACGAATCTTCCGGGCAACGAGTTCAACAATGTTTCTTTCAACTCCTCGGCGGCGTCCGTCCAGACGTTCACGATGGCGACAAGGGCCCTCATCTGGGGCGGGACGCTCACGATCTCGGACGGTTCCTCGACGACGGCGCTCGCAACGGCCAATCTCGGCCTGACTGGCGGCGCACTCAGCGTCGGCAACGGCGGTATCCTCACCGCTAACGCTTCCACGGTAACCGTGTCGAGCGTGGCGATGACCGGGGGAACGAGCGGAACGATCACGCTCACGACCGGCTCGTTCACCAGCAGCGGCAACTGGGACACGAGCGGAGCCGGCTCCGTGTTCACGAAGGGCACGAGCACGGTGACGATGAGCGGTGTCGCCAACATCGCCATTCTGAACGCGAGCAACAACTTCAACAGCCTCGTCATCTCGGCGGCGGGAACGGTCACCCAAACCGGCCTCGTGGACGTCTCCGGGACCTTGACGGTGAATGCCGGCTCAATCCTCGCGAGCGGCACCTTCACGCTGACCGTGGCCACCCTCGCAGCGAACATGGCGGGTGGAATCACCGGGGGGGCGGCGGGCACGAAGACGATCACCGGCAATGTCAGCATCGCCGCCTCGGGATACTTCGGCTTCGGTGCGACGACTTGGAACTTCGGCGGTTCGTGGACGAACTCGTCGACGAGCGGATCGTGGTCCGCCGGAACGGGGACGGTCGTCTTCAACTCCGGCTCGTCTCGCACGATGACCTTCGCCAACTTGGGAGTCTCTGAGTTCAACAACGTGCAGTTCGGCCCTACCGCCGCCGCGACGTTCACTATGGCGACGAACGGCCTCCGATGGGGAGGCACGTTGACCCTCAACAACAATGCGACCCTTTCGACCACGAACCTCGCGTTGACGGGCCCGGGAGGAAACCTCACGGTGAACAACGGGGCCACCTTGACGGCGGGCACGTCCGCCGTGAGTGTGACCAACGTGGCGATGACCGGCGGAGTCTCCGGGACGATCACGGCCTCGGGCTCATGGACCGTCGCAGGGAACTGGGACACGTCCGGAGGGGGCTCCGTCCTCACGGCGGCTTCGAGCACCGTCACGATGAGCGGAGCCGCGAAGACCGTCAAGATCCTGAACGCCTCCAACGGCTTCGGCGCACTCACGATCAGCGGCACCGTCACCGCGGCATCGGCGATCACCCTGGCCGGCCTCCTGACGGTCAGCGGCACCTTCGACACGACCGCGACTAACTACGGCCTGTCCGTCGGCGGCGGCCTGACGGTCAGCAGTGCCACGGGGGTCTTCCGGTCAAACGGATCGACCGTCTCGGTGGCCGGGAATGTTTCCGTGAACAATGCGGGCGGCTACATCACGTCAGGCGGCGCCGGTTCGTGGACCGCCTCCGGATCCTGGACAAACGCGTCCACATCCGCGTCCTGGAATTTCGCGTCTCCCATCATGTTCAACTCATCGGCCTCCCAGACGATGACCTTCGCCGTCCTCCCGGGAGCTGCCTCCGAGTTCACCGACATCGCCTTCAACAGCGGCGCGTCGACCGTCACGTTCACCATGGCGGCGAACCGCCTCATTTGGTCGGGGACCTTGTCGGTCCAGGGTGGGGCCGGAGCGACGACCCTCGCGACGAGCAACCTGGCCCTCACCGGCGGCGCACTCACCCTCGGCAACGGGGGTGTGCTGACCGCGAATGCATCGGCAGTCAGTGTATCGAACGTCGCGATGACCGGCGGTACCTCGGGCACGCTGACGCTGACCACCGGCGCGTGGACCGTGACCGGGATCTGGGACACCTCCGGCGCAGGATCGACATTCGCAGCCGGATCGAGCACCGTCACCATGACCGGAGCGGGCACGACCGTCAAGATCTTGGACTCGTCGAACGGGTTCGCCGCTCTCACCGTTAGCGGCACTCTCTCCGCGGCATCGGCCCTCACAACGGCGGGACTCGTCACCGTGAGCGGCACGCTCGACACGACGGGCGCGAACTACGGCCTCACGATCGGCGGCGGACTCACCGTCAGCGGTGCGACCGGGGTCCTTCGCGCGAACGCCTCGATTGTCTCCGTCGCCGGGAACGTGAATATCAACAGCGCCACGGGCTACATCACGTCGACGGCCGGCGGTTCTTGGACCGCGTCCGGATCATGGACGAACTCCTCGACATCGGCCTCGTGGAGCTTCGTCGCCCCGATCACCTTCAACTCCTCGGCCTCACGAACAATGACATTCGGCAACCCGACCCTGGAGTTCGCCGGGAACGTCACGTTCAACTCCGGCGCCTCGACGGTCACGTTCACGATGGCGGCGAACAGCCTGGACGTCGGCGGGACGCTCACGATAGCGGGCGGAGCCGGCACGACGACGCTGAACACGAGTGGTTCAAACCTCGCGATCAACCCGGCCACACTGGTCGTGAACGCGGGAGGAGCCCTCACGGCCAACGGGTCCATCATCACGGTTACCTCGATGGATACCCATCTCGGGACATTCACGGTCGGCGCCTCGACCGTCGTCGTGAACGCGTCGGGCGGCTCCATTAACGTCACGCAGACGGTCAACAATCTCACGGTCACACCCGCCGTCTCGACGACGTTCACAGGATCTCTCACATGGACAGGAACGCTCGCCTTCACGAACGCCGGGAGCGTCGCATTCGGAACGAACAGCCTGACCTCGAGTGGCGCCGCGACCTTCACGTTCGCGTCGGCAACGATCACGATGAGCTCGGGGAACTGGGATACGTCTTCGGCCACGACCTTCACGGCGACGAGTTCGACGGTCACGTTCTCAGGGACGGGGAACCTTCGAGTCGGGGGAAGCGCCTCCTTCGGCGCGCTCACGGTCAGCGGCGGCACCCGGACCCTCCAGAGCCAACTCACGACGTCGGGACTGCTGACCCTTTCGGGCGGCACCCTCGCCAAGGGGACGAACGCGCTCACCGCCAACGCCGGGATCACGATGTCGGGCGGCGCGCTCACCTCCACGTCCGGTGCGGTCAGCATCACCGGCAATGTATCGATCGCGGCCGCGTCCTACATCGTCTTCGGTTCCGAGACTTGGACCGTGAGTGGCTCGTGGACGGACAATTCCACGTCGGCGAGTTGGTCGATTGGAACCGCGACCGTGGCCTTCAACGCGTCCTCGGCGCAGACGATGACGTTCGCGGCGCTCCCGGGGAACGCACCCGAGTTTTACAACGTGACCTTCAACAGTGGCGCGTCAACGGTCACACTCACGATGACGACGAACGCGCTGGCTTGGTCGGGAATCCTCACGGTCCAAGGAGGGGGCGGGGCGACGACGCTCGCCACGAGCAATCTCGGACTCACCGGAGGCGCCATCGTCGTCGGCAATGCGGGAGTCCTCGCCGCGAACGCCTCCGCGGTGTCGATATCCGGATTGACGATGATTGGAGGGACCAGCGGCACGTTGACGCTGACGACCGGTTCATGGGCCGTCTCCGGCAACTGGAACACCAGCGGGGCGGGCTCGGCATTCTCGAAGGGAACATCGACGGTCACCTTCACCGGGGCCGGGCAGACGGTATCCATCCTCAACGCTTCGAACGGGTTCTACAACCTCGCCGTCTCGGGGACCGTCACCCAGTCCACCGCCATCGATGTGACGAATTCCTTGACGGTGAGCGGAACTCTGACCACCGGAGGGTTCAACATTACGGGCGGTTCGAACCTCTCCGTCCCGGATGGTGGCACCCTGGCGGCAGGCACCTCGACGTCCACGTTCACGAACGTCACGATGACCGGCTCGATCTCAGGCACGATCACCCTGACGGGCGCATGGACGGTCAGCGGTTCTTGGGACAGCACCGGGGCAGGCTCGGTTCTGAACCCCGGGACATCGACCGTGACGTTTACCGGGACCTCGCAGACAATCAGCCTCGCGGCGGGCCAGACGTTCTACAATCTCACAATCGGTGGCACGGTTTCCATCAACTCGTCGGTGACCGCGGCGGCGACGCTGACGGTGAACAACGGGGCCGTCCTCACAAAGACGGGCCAGACGATCGCCTTCAACTCCTTGACGCAGAACGGGACCGGGAGCATCGTCGACGGAGCGATCACCGTCGTGAACTTCTCCGTCACGAACAGTGATGGAACGAATCTCACGGCCATCAGCGTGTTCACGACATGGACGATCGACGCGGACTACACGTGGACCCATTCATCCACGGTCGCGACCTCGACGATCACCTTTACCATCGGAGGAAACACAATCGGGCATCGATTCAATGTGACTAAGGACGCCGTGGACTTCACGAATGGCTTCGTGAACGGCTCCGGGCAGATCATCTTCACGATGCTCGGTTCGGACCCGGTCGTCGACGTCCGCCTTACATCGCCCTGCGGGGGGAATCGATATTGGATCGGTGGGACGGGTGGCTGGTCCCAGACAGGCCATTGGGCGGATTCGTCGGGCGGGGTGAATGGATGCTCCGTGCCGAACTCTTCGAATCCGGTCTTCTTTGACGCGAGCTCCGGAGGCGGAAGCGTCGCGATTAATCTGAATGGGGCCGCGGCTTCGCTCAACACGACCGGGTGGACCGGGACGATTGCAATCGGATCGTTCGACCTCGCTGTGAGCGGCGACATTATCCATGCCGCGGGAATCATTTCGATTGGCGCCTCCTCGAATGCCGGCCTGACGGCAACCGGGACGCTCACTCTCTCGGGTTCCGCAGTCCTCGACGGGTCCGGCGTGGCGTCTCTGGTTGCGATCTCCGGCGACACGTCAATCGCGAGTACGTCGGCCTACTTCCGGATGGGCAGCGGCACCTGGACATTCGCAGGCTCCTGGTCTAACAGCAGCACCTCGACGAACTGGGTCGCGGGAACCGGCGTGGTCATCTTCGATTCGCCGTCTTCGCGAACGTTCACTTTTGCGAATCTGGCGGGCAACGAATTCCACGATGTGACATTCCAGTCCACGGCGGGCAGCGGCGCAATCATCTTCTCGATGGCAGCGAACGGTCTGCGCTGGAGCGGACTCCTCCAGATCCAAGATTCCGCGGGATCGACGACCACCCTGGCGACATTGAATCTCTCCCTGACCGGCGGATCCCTTGCCGTCGGCAACTCGGGAGTGCTCATCGCAAACGCGTCGAGCGTCGCCGTGGTCGACGTCGCGATGACCGGCGGCGCGTCGGGAACGCTGACCCTCACGAGCGGGTCTTGGACCGTGAGCGGGCAGTGGGACACCTCGGGCGCCGGTTCGACGTTCGCTCGAGGCACCAGCACGGTCACGATGTCGGGCACGTCGGCGAGCGTCGCGACCCTCGATGCGACCAACGGATTCAACAATCTGGTCATCTCTGGGACCATCACGCAGAACACCGCGCTCGAGGTGCGCGGCACACTGTCCGTGACGGGCAGGCTCACCACAGCGGGAAACAACATCACCGGCGGTGCCAACCTCGCGATCTCCGGAGGCGGAAGCCTGATCGGGACCGCGTCTTCGATCGTCGTCTCCGGGGTGACGATGAACGACGCCGGGACGAATTCCATTTCCCTGACGACCGGCTCGATTTCCGCGTCGGGCTCATGGGACACCTCCGGATCGTCCTCGGCTTTCATTGGTGGCTCGTCCACGGTGACCCTCACCGCCGCCTCCGGAACGATCGCTCTCGGGCCTGCTCAAGCGCTCACGTCGTTAATCATCGCAGGGAGCCTCTCGTCGGTATCTCCGTTGACGGTCTCTTCCCTCACCATCTCCTCGGGTGGACTCGCCAACGGCCCGCACGCGCTCACGGTGAACGGGAACGTGACGTTGGCCGGTGGCTACCTCACCTCGACGTCCGGGTCCGTCTCGATCGCGGGAACCGTGAACGTCTCTTCGGCGTCGTCCTACATCGCGTTTGGCTCGGGAACCTGGGTCATCTCCGGGAATTGGACGAACGCGTCGACCTCGGCATCTTGGTCCGCAGGATCTGCCGTTGTCACATTCAACTCGACGACGGATCAGATCATGACGTTCGCTGGTGCCAACTTGGCCGGCAACGAATTCAGCACGATTGAGTTTGACAGCGGCTCCTCGACCACGACGTTCACGATGGCCTCCGACGGGCTTGTGGCGCAGACAATCACGATCCAAGGTGGCCCCGGGACGACCACGTTGACGACCTCGGGCGCGAGCCTCCCGATTATCGCGAACGCCCTGACGGTTGACGTTGGCGGGGCGCTCACCGCGAACGCGAGCATCCTGACGGTTCGCTCGCTGAGCACTGCCGCCGGCGCATTTGCTGCCGGGACCTCGACCGTCGTCGTCAACATCTCCGGCGGCTCCATCAACGTCACGCAGACTCTGCACGATGTCGTCGTGAGCCCTGGGATCAGCACGACCTTCGCCTCGAGCATCACTTGGTCCGGGGCGCTGACACTGACGAGTTCCACGTCCATTTTCGACGGCAATCTCACTTCGAGCGGTCCTGCGGTCCTCAATCTGGGAACCTCCACGCTGTCGATCGCGGGATCATGGGACACCTCCTCGGCAGCGACCCTCATGTCGATCGGCTCCGCGGTGACCTTCACCGGCGGGAGCGGCTCGATCACCCTCGGTGCGGGCCAGCGGTTCGCCACACTGACCATCGCCGGGACCGTCGCTCTCGGGTCCGACCTGACCGCGGACACCCTGTCCGTGACGACCTCGAACGTACTGACGATGACGAGCCACCGCATCGCATTCAACAGCCTGACGGTCAACGGGACGATTGCGGACGGATCCGTGAACGCGACCGACCTCACGGTCACGAACAGCGATACGACGGCCTTGGTCACCATCGCGGGGTTCAGCGAGTGGTCCCGAGGTTCCGCGTACGCCTGGACCCATACCTCCAGCGAATCGTCCCAGACGATCACGTGGTCGATTGGTGGAAATGCCGCGGGCATCCCGTATACGGTGACGAAAGACGGCTCGTCGTTCGCAACCGGAACCGTCACCAGTTCCGGTCAGGTCGTCTTCACGATGCTCGGGTCCGACCCCGCGATGCAAGTGACGGTGCACAATCCGATTCCGCCGCCATGGTGGCAGTCCTCCTACATGCTTGCGATCTTTCCCATTGGAATCTTGTTAGGTGTTGCAATGTTCGCGCAACGACAGCGCTGGAGGCCCGCGAAGGCCTTCCTCGTGGACGACAGCGGGAGAATGCTCAGGGAATTCACCCTGGACTCGGCCTGCCTGGTCACGTACGACCAGGCGGTCCAGGCCGGCATCTTGGACGCGGTCGAGAAGCCAATCAAGGTCGCAAAGTACCACGGCCAGACGGTCCGCGGGGATGCACTGGCGGTCGTGCTCCTCGCCTACGGACCGGTCACGCCGGAGCACGTAGAGTTCGCTCGGGAGATGCTCGTCCAGATTCAGGACAAATTCGAGGACGCGGTCAAGCAACGTCTGGAAGAGGCCCGTGCCCAAGAGGCCAACGTGGCGACGCAGATGGACGACCTCGCGACCCACCGGGCCGAAGTCGAGGCCCGAGCGGCCGAAGTCCAAACGATGGCCCAGCAAGCGGAGACCGTCCAGGCGAAAATCACCGCGGACACCGAGGCCGTCGAAGCGAAGGAGCAGGATCTTCGACGACGGGAAGAGGAGTTGGCGAACAACCGCAAGGCCGTCGATGAGCTGGCCCGCCAAATCGAAGAGGACCGGAGCTCCCTCGACCGACGCACGGGGGAAGTTCAAGACCGGGCGGCCGAAATCGCCGCGAAGTCCGAGACGGTCCAGGGTCGAGAGGAAGCGGTCAGCGCGCTCGAGGAGACCCTTCGGGACCGAGACACGGCCCTCGCGACGGGAGAAGCCGGACTTCAGGAAATCCGGGAGCGCCTTGCGACGGACACGTCGGCGGTGCAAGCGAGACTCGAAGAAGCCGGACAGCGTGAGGAAGCCCTCGGTCGCAATCAAGAAAACCTCTCGAATGCCCGCGAGAAATTCGAGGCGGACCAGAGAGAGCTGCTCGAGTTCAAACGTTCCATCGACAGCCGGGTCAGCGCCGTCGAGGAGACCGAAGTCGCGATGGACCGTCTGTCGAAGGACCTCGCCGCGCGAGAAGCCCGCATCGTGCCCGAGGAGTCACGCCTCGCGGAGCGGGCGAATGTCGCGAACCAGAAGGAAGCCGATCTGAAAGCCCGCGCGGACGAGCTGACAACGAGAACCCAGACGCTCGACGGGCGCGAGCAGGAGCTGACCAGCCGCGAAGTCGCGGTCAACGAGGACCGCGTGGTCCTCGAGGAAGCGCGCGGGGCGTTCGAGTCCGATCGGAGAGAGTTCGAGGAGCGCAAGAACCAGCACGACGAAGAGGCGCGCCGACGTCGAAACGACCTGGACGGTCAAGCCAAGACGGTCGGCGAGAGTCAGCTTCGCTTGGCCCAGGAGAAGGAAAATCTCGATACTGCGCACAGCGAGAGGAGTCAGGCTATCCTGTCCCGGGAGATCGAGCTCGAGGCCCGCGAACAATCCCTCCAAGAGAACGAAGAAGCCAACCGCACCCAGGCGGACGAAAACGCCAGGCGCTTTGGCGAACTGGCCGGTCGGGAGGAGTCCCTCGAAATCGAAGCAGCGAAGGCCGACAAGGTCCGGAGCGACCTCGAAGCCCGGAAGGCCGATCTCGCGAATCGCGCCAAAGAACTCGAGGAAGAGGGGGCTCGATTGCGGGGCGAGGAGACGAAGGCGGCCGAGGAGAGACGGACCTGGCAGACGACGTTGCAGTCCGAGCAAGCGTTGCTCAAGGGCCAGCGAGACGCGTTCGAGCAGGACGCCGCTTCGGCGCGTGCCTCGTGGGCCGATCGGGTAATGCGGATTGAGGCGCGCGAAGTCGACGTCGAAGAAAAGGAAGAAAAGGTCCGGACCGACATCGACTGGGTCGCTCGAAGCGACGAGGACCTCAAGCGCCGCGAGAAGGCCGCCGAGGAAGCGGGGCGGTCCGCGGCGCAGGTGCAGGCGAGCGCCGAACGCGCTACGAAGGAGGCCGAACAGCGATTCCTCGAGATCGAGTCGCGCGAACGCGCCCTTCGGGAAGAGGCCGCGCACGAAGCGATCGAACTCACCAAGCGGACGGAGGCGTTGAAGCAATTCGACACCGAGCTGAGTTCGAAACAGGCCGACTTCGAGAAGGAGCGAACGGTGCAGACCCAGCGACTCCAGGAGACCGAGACCGAGCTGCATTCAAGGGCCGACACCCTGGAGGCGAAACGCCGCGAACTAGAGGAACGAGAGACCCGCATCGCGGGGACGGAGGAGTCGCACCGGCAGAGCGACCAGCGACTTCAGCAGGAACGTGCCGACCTCCAGGCGACCGCGAAACAGCTCGAATCCCACCAGCTCGAACTCGCGCAGCTCAAAGACCGTTACGAGTCGGAAGCCGCACGCGTCCGCAGTGAAGCGGAGGGCATGCGGCAATCCGTGGCGGCCAAGGAGTCGGAACTGCATGCCGAGCGCGAGCGGATCGAGCGCGATTCGTCCGCCCTCCAGGAGACCCTCGGCGCGAAGGCGAAGGAGATGTCGGTCCGAGAACGAGCGCTCACCGCGCGCGAGGCAGAGCTCCAAACCGAAGAGCAAGAGCTCGAGGCCCGCGGACGAGAGCTCGAATCAAAAGAACGCCAAGCCGAAGCCCATCTGACCGAGATGTCCGCGCAGGCAATGGCCCTCATCCGGCGAGAGCAGGACCTGAACGCCCGAGGAACCCAGATCGAACAGACCGTGCGTCGGTTCGAGTCGGAGGCGACGGAGAAACGCCGCGAGTGGGAGTCCCTTCAGACGAGCCTGAAGTCGCAGCAAGCCCAATTCACTGTGTCGTCGGAATCTCGCGCCGGCGAGCTCGCGAAGAAAACGGAGGAGCTTGAGGGACGGGATCGCAGCCTGCGCGCGTCTTCGGCCCAGTTGGAGGTCGAACGATCCAAGCTCGATGCTGAAGCGAAAAACCAATCCGCCAAAAGCGCAGAAGCGGATGCGGCCTGGCGACGATCGGAAGCCCGTCTCGCGGAGCTCAAGGCGAAGGAAGACGAGTTGCTCCGTGCCCGCCAGTCCTTCGAATCGGACCGCTCCACCTGGTCCGCCCGACGAACCGAAGAGCTGAAGCAACTCGAGGCGACGCGGGATGCGGCCGCACAACAAGCCCAGCAGACGGAGCGGCTCCTGGCGGAGTCCCAGCGCAGGGCCCTCGTCGCAGAAGAAGCGGAGCGCGCGGCAAAACGCCAGACGACCGACCTCGCCGCTCAACAGGCGCGCCTGGAGAGTCGCCGGGCCGAAGCCGAGAAGGCGGAGCGCGACGCACAAGGTCACCTGGCACAGTTGCAGGAAGCTTCGCGGAAATTGGCGGTCAAGGACATGGAAATCGTTACCGCCGTCAAGGATCTCGAGGCGCGGCAGTCGAAGCTTGCGGCCGCGGAGAGGGATTCCGCGGCGATTCAAGCGGAGTTGCGCTCCCGAAAAACGACCTTGGACCAAGACGCCGCACGAATCACCGCGTCGTCGGACCAGCTGACGATGCGCCAGAAAGATCTGGAGTCGCGGACGGCCTCCCTCGAGACCAAGGTAGCCCAGGCCTCTACGAAAGAACAGGCCCTGGCGACGGAACTGCAACGCGCGGACAACCTCATGGAGGATCTCACCAAGAAGGAGCACGACCTTCGCGCCCGCGAAGAGGCCGCGAAGACTTCCGAGAAGACTCTCGCGGCACGGGAGACGACCCTCGTCGCACGCGATGCCGAGGTCCGGGACGGGATGCGGAGCCTCGAAAAGCTCCGCAAGGAAATCGAAGACCAGCGCGGCGCCACCGAGGAAGACCGTCGAACCGCGAAGACCACCCGAGAGGAAGCGGAATCGACGAAGCGCGAGGCAGACAAGATCCGGGCTCAGGCCGACGAAATGCAGTCGGAGGTGAACAAGAACCTCCGGTTCCTCCAGAAGAAAGCCCTCGACGTGTTGGATCAGGAGGAGAAAATCCGAGCTCGCGTCGCCGCGATCGAAGGGGAGGAGAAATCGCTCGACACCCGGGCGGAAATCCTCGAAGGGAAAGAGCGGGCCCTCGAAGCGGACCAGGCCGCTCTCGACTCCAAGGTCGCGAAGCTCCAGGCCGAGATCGATCGATTGCGCGGGAGCATTGCCGATGCGGAGAAATCCGGAGGCCCGACGACCGCCGCGATGGAAGAGTGGAAGAAGGACGTCGAGAGTCGCGTGAAGATCATTCAGAAGAAGGCCATGGACCTGCTGGACCGCGAGGAGAAACTCCGGAAGAAAGAGGAGGAGCTCCGCGCGCTCGCGAGCCAACTCGGCGTGAACCCCTGATCGGCAGCCACCCGGATTCGCCGCACTGGCCCCGTTGCGCCGAGCGCTAGTGCGAGGCCTTGCGAATCGCTTGATCGAAGTCCTCGATTAGATCATCCGTGTCCTCGAGCCCGACGCTCACTCGCACGAGCCCTTCGCTAATCCCGCTCGTCATTCGCTCCGACTCCGTCAAGGGACCGTGGGTCATCGACGCGGGGTGTTGCACCAGAGTTTCCGTCCCGCCGAGGCTGACGGCGAGCGTCGCCACCTTGACCGATTCGACGAACCGTCTGCCCGCACGATGGCCTCCCTTCAGCTCGAAACTCAACATCGCCCCGAAGCCGGACATCTGTTTGCGCGCGAGGGCGTGTTGCGGAAATGATCTGAGGCCGGGATAGTGGACTACCCGTACGGCTCGGAGGCTCTGCAGGGATTCAGCGAGTGCCTGGGCGCTCGCGGCTTGGGCACGCATTCGGATGGGGAGGGTCTTGAGCCCACGTCGAACGAGGAACGCCTCGAACGGGCCGAGTGCCGGTCCCAACATCTTGTACGTGAACCAGATGCGATCGAACAACCGAGGGGTCGCCGTGATGATGGCGCCGGCGACGACATCGCTGTGACCGCCGAGGTACTTCGTCGCGCTGTGAAGGGCCGCGTCGACCCCGAGCTCGAGAGGACGTTGGTTGATGGGCGATGCAAACGTGTTGTCCGCAAGGCTCGTGGCTCGCACTGACTTCGCTGCATCGACCGCCTCGCGGACATCCGTGATCATCATCGTGGGATTCGCCGGAGTCTCGATGTAGACCAACCGCGTGTCGCTCCGCACGGCTTCCTTCCAGGCCCCGGGCTTCCGAGGGTCGACGAAACTCGTCGACACACCGAACCGAGGAAGGAGACGTGTGAAAATTTCCGTGGTCGCGGCATAGAGGCTCGCTCCCGCGACGACGTGATCGCCCGAGTCGACGCACGCTAGGATTGCCGACGCGATGGCGCCCATCCCGGATCCCGTCGCGAGCGCACGGGCGCCGCCCTCGAGGTCCGCGAGCGTCTCCTCCAGTTCGCGGATTGTGGGATTGCCCCATCGCGTGTAGTATGCCTCGGGCGCCGTCGCAGCCGCGAATTCTGCACCTTGGCGGGCCGATTCGAGAGCCCACGTGGAGCTCGCAAAGATGGGCGTGACGATCGGACCGGGCCGCTTCCGACGGCGGCCATGGACCGCGCGGGTCTGGAGTCCGAGACGCTTTGCCACCAAACCGGGGCACGGAGGATTCACCGAAATAGATTTCGAAACCGAAAGAACGCGAGAGCGATGAGGACGGAACACGTGCGCATCGGTGCGATGAAAAGTTAAACCGGAAAGGTCAAAAAGGGGGGGTGTATAACAAGCTTCCGCCCGGTCGTTGTCTCACGGCCGGGCGACCCCGCCTAGGAGGCAAGCAGATGTCTCGTGAAGTGGACTTTGCCGCGAAACCGATCGACCCCGACTTCATGAACAAGCCGGACGAATACCCCGAGACCGGGACCCACTTCGACCACAAGGTCTTCGCCGATGGCGTCGAGCGACTCGATGCCAACGGGACTCCGTATCCGACGAAACTCGGGATCCACGGTCTCCACGTCGCCGTCGACTTCGATGGCTGTGTCGCGGACGGCGTCTGCATGGACGTCTGCCCGGTCGACGTGTTCGAGTGGCTTCTGGCTCCCGGCAAGAAAGGCACGGGGAACGACAAGATCATCGAGAAGGGGGGCGAAGAGTGGGACAAGTATCGATGCGACAAGTCCGACATGATCCGAGAGTCGGACTGCATCGACTGCATGGCGTGCGAGACCGCCTGCCCGACGAAGGTCATCAAGATCAACCCGTGACGCCTCCTTCGATCGATCGCGCGACGCCAGGGCATTCCGCCCGTTCGAATCGACCCAAGGATTATCTATAACACCGTTATACAAGCAGCGAAACGGGTGCCTCGTTGACCGATGTGCTCTACGCCGGGTTTCTCGGTCTGATCGCGGGACTGGTGCCGGTCTACATCGGTCTGGCTCCGTTGTGGATCTTCAAGCGGCTCTCCGTCGGATGGAGAACCGGGCTCGTGAGTTTCTCCGCTGGCATCCTCCTGTTTCTGTTCGCCGATGTCACGCATGAGGGCGTCGAACTCTCGCAGGCGGCCGGGAGCGCGCCGGCGCTGTTTGCGTTGGGCCTGGGGCTGGGCCTCCTCGGACCCGTGGCGATAACGCACATCCGGCGATGGAAGATGGCTTCACAAACCCCGGCGCTGCCATCGGACGCATCGTCGACGCCGATCGTCAGCGCGAAACTTTTCACCGCCCAAATGATCGCCCTGGGCATCGGGCTTCATAACCTCGGGGAGGGACTTGCGATCGGGGCGGCGTATGCGGCGGGGGTCCTCGGCCTCACCAACCTCCTCGTTATCGGGTTCGCCCTCCACAATTCCACTGAGGGGCTGGGAATCTCGGGTCCGATCGCATCCACCAACACCGGCGCCCGGGACGCGCTTATCCTCGGATTCCTCGCGGGCTCCCCGACCATCCTCGGCAGCATGATCGGCTCGCTCGCCTACTCCGCAGCGCTCGGGACCCTGTTTTTCTCGGCTGCGGCGGGCGCGTTGCTCTACGTGATCGTCGAGCTTGTCAAGGTCACTTCCACGCCGGAGCCCAGCAAAATCGTCTTCGTCGGAATGGTGATCGGCATCGTCCTAATGTTCGTGACCGGCCTTCTGGTTCGGTGAGTCAACCGGGGATCCCGACACGCGTGCCATTCACCGGAGATCCTCGTTCATCGAGCCGCTGCGGTACCCGCGAAGATCGACCGTTACGTACGCGAACCCGGCATTGCGGACCGCCTCCACCACTTTCTCGGCCATCGCGGTCTCGGACATTCGCGGAAGATCCTCTCGAGGCACCTCGATCCGCGCAATCCCGTCGTGGGCGCGCACGCGCACGACCCGGAAGCCCAACGCCCGAATCGCTCCCTCGGCCGCCTCGACGCGCTGTAGCTTTTCCACGGTAATCACCTCGCCGTATGCAATCCGAGAAGACAGACATGCGTTGCTCGGCTTATCGAAAAAGCTGAGGTGCAACTCGCGCGCGAGCGCTCGCACATCCGCTTTCCGGAAACCGAATTCGACGAGCGGATGCCAGAAGCCCGCCTCGTTCATCGCTTGGATCCCTGGCCGATGGTCGCCCAGGTCTGAGACGTTGACGCCATCCGCGATTGCCGCGAACCCCTGCTTTGACGCCAGGGGCTTCAACGCCGCCCCGAGCTCTTGGCGGCAAAAGTAGCATCGATTGGCCGGATTCGCGACGTACCGATCGTTGGCCAGCTCGGAAACGCGGACGGTCTCGAGCCGAATCCCGATCTCGGCGGCTTCGGAGATCGCCTCGGCGAGCTCCCAACGGGCCAGAGATTCCGCGTCTGCGAGGACCGCCAGCGCATTGTCCCCGAGCGCATCGTGCGCGACGCGTGCAACGAGGCCGCTGTCGACCCCTCCGGAGAAGGCGACGAGGACGCGGCCCCGGGATCGCATCGCGGCGGCCATGCGATCGTGCGCACCTCGCAGGTCGAACGAGCGACTCGCGGTCTCCATCGCCTCATCGAACGCGGCAGCGGGGATAAAGCCATCGCGCGTGACAAAACGTAATGGCCCCCGTCGAGATGACGGCGCGTGCGCCCTGCTTTCCTCGAATGCACCGCGTGCTCGAAGCACCACGCGCTCCGGCTCCTCAACACCTGCGACTGCGGTGGTCCCTTGTTCGCCCGATACGACTGGAAGGACATCGACCGCGAGGACCTGCTGCCCCGGGGGGATCTCTGGCGATACGCGCCGCTTCTCCCGCTGGAGCCCGCGGAGATCCGATCGCGCGGTGAAGGAGGGACGCCCCTTCACCAACTCGAGCGAATCGGCTCCGGAGGCCGGGTCGCGCGTCTCAAGGTCGCGTCGTTGCACGTCAAGGACGAAGGACTGAATCCGACCCGCACGTTCAAGGCGCGCGGCATGGCGGTCGCGGTCCCCATGGCCTGCGCCTTGGGCGCGACGACCTTGGCCGTCCCGACCGCCGGAAACGCGGGCGCCGCGTTGGCGGCGTATGCGGCCACGTACGGCGCACGCGCCATCGTGATCATGGCGAGCGACGGTCCCCCGTCTCAAGCCCGCGACGCCATCGCGTACGGAGCGGAGGTGCTCCGAGTCGACGAGGATATCGCGGACGCCGCGCGGATCGTCGCCGAACTCTCGACCGCGACCGAGTTGTTCAGTGTTGCAACGTTGCGGGAACCGTATCGGGTCGAAGGCAAGAAGACGATACTCTTCGAAATCTGGGAGGCGCTCGGCGGCATGCCGGACTGGATCCTCGTCCCAACGGGAGGCGGCACTGGAATCGTCGGGATGTGGAAGGCGCTTCACGAACTGCGCGAGCTCGGTTGGTACGAGGGACCGTGGCCGCGTTTCGGGATCGTTCAGGCCGAAGGATGCGCGCCGCTTGTGAAGGCCTGGAAGGCGGGCCGGGAGACGGCCGAGCCCTGGCCGATGCCGCACACCCAAGCGGCCGGGCTTCGGGTTCCGGCGACCCTCGCCGACCGAATCGTGCTCCGGGCCATCCGCGAGACGCGCGGCGCGGCCGTCGCGGTTTCAGACGAAGCGATGAAAGTCGCGGCATTGAATCTCGCCGTCCTCGAAGGGATCGGTGCGTGCCTGGAGGGGGCGGCGACCCTCGCCGGTCTCCGGCGCCTCTACGACGACGGCACCATCACGCGGGAGGACCGGGTCGTGCTGATGAACACCGGCGCGACCGACGGCGGGACCGTCCCTTCCGTCGAAGTTCCGGAAGTAAAGACGGCGGAACAGGTCCGGCAGTACCTCGGTCTCACGCCGCGTGCTTCTTGACTTCCTCGAGAATTCTCGCATGGTCCGGTGGGACTTTTGGATCCTCCGTGACCCACTTGTACCGGATGACCCCGTTCGCGTCGAGCACGAAGACCGACCGTTTCGTCACGCCCTGCAGGCCGAAACTCCCGAAGCGATCGTAGAGCACCCCGTACGTCGCGCTGACTTTCTTGTTCCAGTCGCTCAGCAACGGGTAGTTGAGGTGGTTCTGTTCCTTGAAGACGCGATGGCTGTGGTGACTGTCCGTGCTGATGCCGAACACCTTCGCACCCCACTTCTGGAGGTCTCCCATCGAGTCACGCATCGCGCAGAGCTGGCCTTGGCACACGTTCGTGAAGTCCCAGACGTAGAAGGACAGGATCACCGGGCCGCCGCCGAGCTCGTTCGAGAGCGTGACGGGCTTGCCTTCGTCGCTGAGCACCGTGAAGTCCGGCGCCTTCTCGCCGACATCGACCATCCGTGCCCCACTGCGGTCGAGAGGCGGGTCGGGGATAACCCTTTCGCTTCGGCACTCCGCGAAGTCCGGAACGCGGAACGGAATGTATATCTAACGGTGGGAACCCATTATGGGCCTCGCCTGTCCAGAGGGAATGCTGAACTAGACCGAACGCATCGCTCAGGGGAACAAGGGGTAGGGGGGAACGAATGGCGAAGTACGTGCTCGCCGCCGATTACACACTCATGACGGATTACCGCAACGTCCCTCTGGCTACGTTCTTCAGCTGCATTCCAACGGACTACTGGCACTCCCGCCTCGTGTTTCGCATCCTGGCGGACCCGCCGAAGCTCGACCCGGAGGGCCGGCCCATCCGGGTGCCGTACGGCCTTCGAAAAGTCGAGGCATCCCTCGTTCGCGCGTACGGGCGCGACGCGGTCGTCATCGCCGACCCTCGGAACATCGACCGATACATCGATGACGAGACGGAGGTGGTCGGACTGAGCCCGATGGATCCCCTCGGCCTCGGTCCCGTCAGCATGTCCTTCACGATGGGCGGGGTCCTCACGCCCTTCACCAAAGCGATGTTCCTCGATCTTGTCCGGCGCGTGCAGCGACCCAACCGAAAATACAAGGTCGTCCTCGGGGGGCCGGGCGCCTGGCATTTCGACTATCGCCCGGAAATGCAGGCATCCCTCGGCATTGACCACATCGTCCACGGGGAGGTCGACCACCTCGTCCCGGAGATTTTCGATCGGATCGTGAACGATCATGCGCCCCCAGTCATGCGCTTCACCAACGCGACCGCCCCCACGGTCGACCAAATCCCAAAAATCCTCGGTCCGACGATGCACGCGATGAACGAGGTGATGCGGGGATGCGGCCGTGGCTGCGAGTTCTGCGAAGTCACGCTGCGTCGCCCCCGGTATTTCCCGTTCGACTACATCGGCGACGAAATCGCCATGAACACGAAGGTCGGGGAATCGTCGATCCAACTCCACTCGGACGACATCTTCCTGTACAACCTCGAGAACTGGAAGACGATGGAGCCAAACGAGGACGCAGTCAAAGACCTCTTCCGGTACGTCATGGCCCAACCCGGCGTCTCTCATTGTTACCCCACGCACGGAACCGTCAGCGCCGCGGTCACGAACCCGGGGCTCATCCGGGACATCTCGGACATCGTGCGGGCCGGCCCCCGCAAGTGGGTCGGCATCCAGAGCGGCATCGAGACGGGGAGCCCCGCGCTCTCCCGAGCCGTGCTGCACCGGAAGGCCGCTCCGTTCTCCGCCGAAGAATGGCCGGACCTCGTCGTGCAGGGCACGCAGATCCTAAACCGCAACTATTGGTATCCAGCCTTCACGATCATCCTCGGCCTGCCGGGTGAGACTCCGGAGGACGCGTGGATGACCGTGGACCTCCTGGACCGGATGGAGCAGATCCCGGACGGCCACTTCATCACGGCGCCGCTCACGTTCGTTCCGATCGGCGTGTTGCGAGGCGAGGAGTTCTACAACCTCGACGAGATGATCGACGAGTCGCGTTTCAACGTCGCCTACCGCGCGTGGCGGCACGTCCTGCTGGAAATCGACACGGATCTGTGGCAGCTCACGCGGCTCCCTGCCCCAACGAGGGCGCTGATCGTCGCCACGGCACGGATCGGGGGCCGATACATCCTCGGAATCATGCACCGGTATGCGAGGCGGATGGGCTTCCGAATCCGCGCGCCGGCAACGACGCGCCGTCAGGCGGAAGGCCACACCGTCAGCTTCCCGGCGGCGTGAGGCAGGAATCGTTCACCCGGCGAGGCGCGCGGTAACGGACTGGCCCCCGATCTGAATGAAATCCATCGACCGATAGAGCACGATCGCCGGATCGTTGCCGACTGTGACGTACAGGGCGAGTCGGGACTCATCGCGACCCGCGAGGCGCGTCATCGCGGCCTGGAGCAACGCCCGACCAAACCCGCGACCGCGGCGATCCTTCGCCACCCCGAGCTCCGCGACGAGCGGCATGCCCATCCAATGCGTGATCAGGATTGCACCCACGATCCGGTCGCCCTCGAGTGCGACTTGCGAGGCGTCCGGCATGAACTGACCGGAATCGCCTTTGAAGAGGCCGGCCACGTAGCCGCGCCATTCCTCCTCAGGCCCCGTGTGGATGCCATACTGCTGCTCCATGTGTCCTTCGTACACATCCATGAGGAACTTCGTGAGGCCAAGGACTTCGTCCTCCTCCGGAGGTTGCAGCACCACGCCGGCGGGCACGACAGTCCGCTTCGTCGGAGCTTCCATCCGCATGCGCGCAAAGACACGCTGGAAGCCGAGCGAAGAGAATGCGGATTCGTAGATGTCCTCGAAGTGCGCCGTGATTGAGGTCGCGCCACCGGCCCGGAGCAGGTCCATCGACTTCAGAAGCGCCGCGGCAGCCTCCTCGCGAGATGTTGGGTCCATTGAGAACCCCGAGATCTCGGCGGGGCCTAACCGCACGGTGCCGATGATTCGGCCGTCTCTCTTGACCGAGAAATGGGACCGCTGTTCCTCCGGAGGGAGCGCGAGGTACCGATCCAGGTGGACCTTGAGGTCGCTCGTCGGCAGATCTGTGCGGCCGGAGACGAAGGTCTGCCAGTACGCATGGGCGTCCGTCGTCTGCAAGGGCTCCAGGCTCAACGGCACAGCGCCCGCGAGGGGTTCGCGAAACATCAAGCTTCGGCCGCGGAGATTTTATGCGGAAGGAGGCCCTTCGACACGATGCATGGACTTCGGGCTCACGGAAATCCAGGAGATTACGCGCAAGACGGTCCGCGACTTCGCGGAACAAGAGGTCATCCCACAGTCCCGCGCCTTCGACGAGAGCCAGGAGTTCCCGCACGCGTGGGCCAAGAAGATGGGGGAGCTCGGACTCTTCGGGGTCTTCGTCCCGGAGAAGTACGGGGGTGCGGGCCTCGATACCGTCTGCTATGCGATCACGATCGAGGAACTCTCGCGCGGGGATGCGAGCGCCGGCGTCATCGCGGCGGTGTGCAACGGCCTTGTCTGCGAACCGCTCCTGCGCTACGGGAACGAGGAGCAAAAGCGGAGGTTCCTCGAACCGGTCGCGCGGGGAGAATGGATGGGCGCCTACGCGCTCACGGAGCCCGGGAGTGGCTCCGACGCGGCCGCGATGCGCACGACCGCCACACTCGAGCGGGACGAGTGGGTCTTGCGCGGCACGAAGACGTTCGCGACGAACGGGTCCGTGGCCAAGATTGTGGTCGTGTATGCTCGGACGGGCGCGAAGAAGCACGAGATCTCTGCATTCGTCGTCCCGACCGACGCCACGGGCTTCTCCGTGTTGAAGAAGGAGGACAAGATGGGAATCCGCGCGAGCGACACGGTCACCCTAGGGTTTGACGGCTGTCGGATTCCGAAGGAGAACCTTCTGGGAGACCTTCACAAAGGCTTCACGATCGCGATGGAGACGCTCGACGGGGGCCGGATCGGCATCGCCGCCCAGGCGCTCGGCATCGGCCAGCGGGCCCTCGAGGAGTCCACTAAGTACGCGAAGGAACGGCAGGCGTTCGGACAGAAGATCGCGGAGTTCCAGGCGATCCAATGGAAGCTCGCGGACATGGCGACGGAGATCGACGCGGCCCGGCTGCTGACCTACCGCGCCGCGCATCTGGAAGATCGTGGGCAGCGGCACACGTACGAATCGAGCGTCGCGAAGCTCTTCGCGTCGGAGGCGGCCCATCGAGCCGTCGACGCCGCGGTTCAGATTCACGGCGGCTACGGATTCATCAAGGATTACGTGGTGGAGAAGTTGTACAGGGACCAACGCGTCACGGAAATCTACGAAGGGACCTCCGAGGTCCAGCGGCTCGTCATCGCGCGTTCGATTCTCGGCGGCTGAGAACACTCAAGTCCCCTCCGTACCAGAACCGATCCTGCGACGAGCCTTTATGCCACCGTGGCTTTTGCGGCACGATGGCCACGCGCGTTCTCTACATGGAGGAGCGCCGGGGACAGGATCCGGACCCGTGTTATGCGCGGGAGTTCGACGCGCGGATCGTCGAACGCGGCCCTGATTTCGTCGTCCTCGATCAGACCCTCTTCTACGCGGAGGGAGGCGGGCAGCCCGATGACACCGGGAGCCTTCAATGGACCGACGGCGAGGCTCGGGTCCTTCGGGTCACGAAGGAGAAGGGCATCATCAAGCACCACGTTGATCGGATGCCGAGTGCGGACTCGGTGCACGGCGTCATCGACTGGGATCGGCGGTACAAGCACATGCGCATGCACACCTCCCAGCATCTCATGTCCGGACTCGTCTTCCGAACGTATGCAGCGAGGACCGTTGGGAATCAGATCCACATGGACTACAGTCGCGTGGATTTTCAACCCGCGAATTTCACGGCCGACGATTTGAAGCGGATCGAAGACGAGTGCAACGGGGTCGTCGCCTCGGCGCAGGATGTCCGGATCTTCGAAGAGGATCGTGCGGTTGTCCATAACAAGATCGAAGACCGAGCCCTGCTCGAGCTCATCCCACAATCCGTTCGGCGCCTGCGAATCATCCAGATCGGCAACGCGGACTACTGCCCCTGCGGCGGGACGCATCTGAAAAACGTGTCCGAGATCGGAAGGGTCCGCATCCTTGAGAAGCGCTCGAAAGGGAAAGAAACGGACCGCATCGTGTACGAGCTCCTCCCTGGGTAGCCGTCTTGCCGAATCGGAGAAGCGGGAGCGAGTGCTTATGGACTCCCAATCCCTTGGATTGACCGAACCATGAAGGCCGGGATTGTCGGGGTTGGTAAGGTCGGCGGCGCAATCGCGTTCGCCCTCGCGCGAGAAGGCCCGTGGGACGAACTCGTACTCGTCGACGCGGTGCCGGACCTCGCCTGGGCTCAGGCCGAGGATATCCGCCAGGGTTTGCGCGTGTCCACGCAACCGGCTGTCCGGGTGGGCACGATCCAGGACCTCGCGGATTGCGATGTCGTCGTCTTGGCGGCCGGACAAGGGCGGAAGCCCGAGATGACCCGGCTCGACCTGCTGCATTCGAACGCCGGACTGGTCGCAGAACTGAGCCGAAACATCGCCCGCGTAGCGACGCGCGCCAGCCTCGTTGTGCTGACGAACCCGATGGACGTCATGACGACCATCGCTTGGCAATCGACCGGATGGCCACGGACCCGTGTGTTGGGCTCGGGAACCCTACTCGACTCGCAACGGTTCCGGGTGATTCTGGCGGACCACCTCCAGGTGCCTTCCGTGAAGGTCTCCGCGACCGTCCTGGGTGAGCACGGTCAGCGCGTCGTGCCGGTATTCAGTCGTACGAAGGTGAGCGGACGGCGCCCGAGCCTCTCGACGAAGGACAAGGAGGAAATCACGCGTCGGTTGCGCGACGTCAGCGCGCGGATCATCGAAGCAAAGGGCGGGACCGCGTTCGGCCCCGCGGGCGCGACGGTGGAGCTCATCCATGCTCTCATCGGCTCCCGGCCGCGGGTCGTGCCTTGCTCGGTCGTCCTGGATGGGGAGTACGGAGTCCACGACGTCGCGATTGGCGTTCCCGCCGTCCTGGGCACAGGCCGAGTCCTGGGCCTCGAAGAATGGCCTCTGGCCGAAGACGAGCAGGCCGCGTTCGAGGAAGCGGCACGCGATCTGAAGGCGTTCGCGGACGACGCGGCGGTACTCCTGAAAGTCGGTGAGCGACCGTCCGGATGAGCGGGTGTCTGCGTCGACGTCACACGTCAACCGGCTGCGTGCCGTCCCAGATTTTGCGCGCCCCTTTCTCGACGGCGTGGATAAGCAAATCGCGTCCTGACTTCGTCGGGATGACGAAGAACTCCTCGATCTTCCCGGACTCGGCGAGGAGCACGAGCTTCGCCTTGCCTCCCTCCATGGGCTGGCCGGTCTCCGGATGCAAGTAGTTGTATCGGACGTAGCGGCCTCGGTCGATGAGGGACCGGACCTCGTTCTCACCTCGCTTCGTGCGCGTCAGGACCTCCTCCGGAAAGGTCGTCATGATCTCGGCAGGGCAAGGCGGCTGCCTGCGAAGAACGTAGCGTACGACGATATTGGACACGGGAGGCCTATTTCGCCAAATGATTTTCAGCGATTCCCGCGAAGTGATTCTCACGGGCCGATGGTTGCAAGGGAACTCTTATCGAACCAGCCCCACCGTCCGGGCTGAAACCATGTCCCACAGCTACGAGAGCGGAAGACAGGCCATGGCGGAGCTCGGCTCGAAGCAGCCACATGAGCTGCTGTTGATGCTGGGCGGCCTCCTGGCGGTCCTCCTGACCCTCGCGACGTATGGGATCCAGTGGGTGACTACGCCCGGCATTGCGCAGAGCCAGTATGCTACCGTGGCGACGGCGGTAATCCTGAACGTCGTCCTCGGAGCGGCACTCTG
>VBLZ01000193.1 GCA_005878515.1 Methanobacteriota archaeon
CCGTAGCGGCGCGTGTCCATCTCGACGGACAGCTGGGTCGTCTCGCGGCCCAGGTCCTCGCAGACGCAGATCTCCTTAGGCAACCCGCATGTCGGGCAGATCCCCGCGATCAAGCCGCCTCCAATGGCGTCTCCTTCTCTGCCAGGGATTCCTTCAGTAGGCGATAGTGTTTTCGGATGGTGACCTCGCTGACGCCCGTCAGGCGGGCGATCTGGGCTTGCGTCAGCGGCACCCCCAGCTCCTCCGAGGCCAGATAGAGCGCCCCTGCCGCAATGCCGACGGGCGAGTTCGCCTCGAGGACCTTCGAGTCTTTGACCTGCGACACGAGGCCGAGCGCGCGCTCTCCGACCCGCGGATCGAGGCCGAGCTGCGACGCGAACCGGGGCACGAAGTCCTCCGCGCGACTGGCGCGGCTGAACACGCCCAGTTCTCGGCTCACGACCTTCGCGGTCAGCGAGATCCGATGGACCGTCACGCCGGTCGCCTCGGCGAGTTCATGCAGTCCGCGGGGCGCACCGAGTTGCTTTGCCGCGAGGTACACGACCGCCGCGACGATTGCATCCATGGAACGTCCGCGGGACAGGCCCGCCTCGATCGCTTTCCGCAAGATGATTGCGGCGCGCTCTCGGAAGGCGGGCGCGAGACCCAGGCGGGACGAGAGGCTGGACAACTGCGCCAGGCCGGGGGCCAAGGCGCGTTCTGTCCGGTCATACCGAGTCCATTGGCTGACCCGGCGCAGGCGGTTCAGAGCCGCCACGCTGCGTGCGTCGATCGGGTTCCCCTTCGCATCCCGTAGGCCGTTGCCGACCATAGACCCGAGCCCTTTGTCCGGCGCCATCACGGACGGCGGAGGACCCGCCCGGATCCGATCATCGCCTTCGAACGTGGTCCAATCGGGGCCCTGATCCACGAGGCTCTCGTCGACCACGAAGCCGCAGTTGTCGCACACGCGCTCGCCGCGGACCGGGTCGACGTAGAGGGCGAAGCTGCCACAGTTCGGGCAGCGGGCGGGATCCGAACCCGATGAATCGGGCTGAAGCTCCCGCTTGAATCTCACGTCGCTTGCGTTCGTCGATGTAAACTGACTCATTGTGTCACCTCGCGAGGAACGGAATTCATGACCCAGCGGGTCGCCCACCGCTCCAGGTCCCGAATCGCCTCGAAGAGCGCCGCGCCTTTCGGCGACAGGCGGTACTCGACCGCGACCGGCCGGTCCAGATGGACCTTCCGCTCCGCGATCCCGACCTCCTCGAGTTCCTTCAACGTCTTCGTGAGCGAGCTCTGGCACATGCCCGTCGCCACGCGCAGCTCGTTGAAGCGCTTCGGTCCGGAGAGGAGGCTGTGGAGGACCGTGAGCTTGAGCTCGGAGCCGATCACCTCGAAGGCGACCATCGCTCCGCAGCCGGGTCCCTCGCAGGGGCTTTCCCTCTCCGCCATGACTTCGCATCCTTGCACTATATAATGTGCGCCCGGGCTATAAGTAGTTTCGTTTCCGTACCACGTTTCGAGTGAGAACCTAGTTCGACTTGAAAACGGGTTGAGCGCCGGTGGCTCAGACCCACCGGGTGATGACGACCTTGCTCTCCGTGAAGAACCGGACCGCGTCGCGGCTCTGCGGATGGAGGTCCCCGAAGAACGAGTTCTTCATCCCGCCGAACGGGAAGTAGGCCATCGGGGCGGCGACCCCGACGTTGATGCCGATGTTCCCCGCGTGGACGCCGTGCCGGAAGTCGCGGGCGTGCTTCCCGCTCGACGTGTAGATCGTGGCCGCGTTCCCATACGGACTGGCATTGATCAGCTCGATAGCGTCGTCCAGCCCACCAACCGCGAACAGGTTTGCAACCGGGCCGAAGATCTCCTGTTGAGCGACCGCCATCTCCGGCCGGACGTCATCGAGGATTGTCGGGCCGACGAAATAGCCGTCGTATCCGGACACGCGGACGGTCCGGCCGTCCAATGCGACCTTGGCGCCCTCCTGCTCCCCACGGTCGATGAAACCGACGATCCGGTCGCGATGGCCCGCCGAGATCACGGGGCCCATTTGGACCGTCTCGTCCAAGCCGTACCCCACCTTGAGCGCCGCCGCGGCCCCCGAGAACTTACGGCGAAGATCCGCGTGGACGTCGCCGACGCCGACCACGACGGACCCGGCCAAGCATCGCTCGCCGGCGCAGCCGTAGCAGGATGACACGAGATTTGAGACGACCTTGTCGAGCTTCGCGTCCGGCATGACGACGAGCACGTTCTTGGCGCCGCCGCCGGCCTGGACACGCTTCCCCGAGGCGGCCGCCTTCGCGTACACCGTCTTCGCCACCGCACTCGAGCCGACGAACGAGACGCCCGCGATATCCGGATGATCGAGGATCGCGCCGACGGTTTCTTTCGCTCCGTGGACGAGGTTCACGACCCCCGCGGGGAACCCCGCGCGATGGACGAGGTCCATGACCCATTGCATCGCGGTCGGGTCCTGCTCGGACGGCTTCGCGATCCAGCAGTTCCCCGTTGCAACGGCGTACGGCCAGAACCAGAACTGCACCATGACCGGGAAGTTGAACGGGCTGATTCCGGCGAACACCCCGAGCGGCTGATACAGGACCTCCTCGTCGATCCCAGGGCCCGCGCCGTCCTCGAGGTTGTATCCCATCATGAGGCTCGGGATGCCCGCCGCCACCTCGACGTTCTCGATGGCGCGGCGGATCTCGCCGCGCGCTTCGTCGATCGTCTTGCCCATATCCTGCACGACGACCCGCGCGAGGTCCTCGGAATGCTGTTCCATCAGGTCTCGGAGGAGGAAGAAATGGCGAGCGCGGTCCAATGGCGGCGTCTCCCGCCATGCATCCCAGGCCCGGAGGGCCTCCTGGACGGCCCGGTCGACGTCGTCTTTCGTCGACAACGGAACGCGGGCGATGACCTGGCCGGTCGCGGGGTTCGTGTCCTCGAGCCACTCGGTCGTCTCGGGCGTCCGCCAATCGCCGCCGGCGTAGTTCTTCAGATCCCCGTAGTGGGACTTGACCTCCGGGAGCAGCGTGGTTCCGCGGACCATCCGCACCTCAGGCCGCTTTCCCGGCGAGAGCCAGGTCGAGACTGTCTTCGAGCAGGTCGAGCGCCTTCGCCATGAGCGGGAGCGGGATGTTGATCGGAGGGAGCAACCGGATGCAGTTGTTGAAGAATCCCGCGGTGAGGAGGACGAGGCCATTCTTCAGGCCGGCCAGCTGGACCGCACGCGCGAGTTCCACG
>VBLZ01000194.1 GCA_005878515.1 Methanobacteriota archaeon
CACAACTTCGCGTCGCATCAGATCGACTTCGTCGCCTCCTTGCCGATGGTCGTCAGCGACGGGGCCGCGAGCATCCTGCCGTTTCTCGCGCCGTACAAGGACTTCATGATCGCGTACATGCGGGGCTTCGTCGAAGCCCTGACCTCGACCTTCGGGATGGGGACGAACGGATACCTGATGGTCGTCATCTTCGCGTACATCGGCGGCTTGATCGCGGAGCAGACCCGCCGCGAGCTCCTCTCGCGCTCCGGATCCGGCGCCTCGCTGGGCGTCAACCTCGTGCAGCCGATCCTCGGCGCGCGACCCTACGTCGACGACGAAGAAGAGGCATACGAAGAGGACGAAGAGGTCCACCGATCCCGCCGACCCGTTCGCACCCGGGCCCACGGGCATCCCGCGGCCGTCGGCGCACCGGGACGGACCCGACATCGTCGAGGCCACGCGGACTACCTCGAATTCCTCCGCAAGATCCCCGCGGAAGTCGGTGTGTCCGGAGGATATCGCCTGACCCGACCCCGGCACCTGGACGAGGAGGACGCGGAGGATGACGACGATGAGGGCGAAGAGATCGTCGCCACCCGGACGCATCGTGCTTCCCATGCACACGCGACGGAGCGGCGCGAGCATCGCCGTCCGGCCCACGCTCGCGAGGCCGAGGACGACGAAGAGGCCGAATCGCCGGAGCCGCCCGCCCGCGCCCCGCGAATGCGCACCCAGGCCGAGGAACGCGCGATTCAGCGGTTCGTCGAGCGCGCGCTGAAGAACTACGATCACTCGAAGCTCTGACCGCGCAACCTTTTTATCGCACGCCCCTTTGGCATGTCCGTCCCTCATGTTCTGTCCGAAATGCAGCTCCCTCCTTTTCCCGGCGAACGGGAAGGTGCACTGCAATTCGTGTGGGTACGAGCGTTCTCTATCCGGGAAAGACGCGACCGTGACCCGCGTCGCGCGACCGGGGAAAGAGAAGCCCGCCGACACTCTCGTCCTCGATGAGATCACGGAGACGCTGCCGAAGACGCGCGTCGAGTGTCCGAAGTGCGGGCACTACGAGGCCTTCTGGGTCATGCGCCAGACGCGCGCGGCGGACGAGCCGACGACGCGCATCTATCGGTGTGTGAAGTGCCAGCATACGTGGCGCGAGTACTGAGTTCCTAGCGACGTCGTCCGGGAACCTTTGTCATGGGTCGAAAGTCGCACGGGAACGATCACCGGACGGGTCGCGGCCGGTCCAGGAGTTTCCGCCGAACGCTCGCGATCTTCCGGGCATCTCGTCCGTATTCATCTGGCCGCGCGAATACTCCGCGATTACAGCCATGTATGGACTCAGGCTGTCGGCGACTTGGACCTCACGGACGGCAAAGACGCGATTGTCTGTGTGCGGCGCGGGCTTCCGCGACAGCCGTGGTGATCCGCTCATTCTCTGAGTCCAGTGGCCGATCGTCCTGATGTCGCCCTCACCATCGGGGGCTGGATCGTCGCCTCAATTGTGACGGCGGTCGTGACCTCCGCCCTTTCGACCGCTTGCGGAGGATCTGGACTGGGGCAGCGGGGAGGCGTTCTTCCAGGTTTCGTACTCCTCCTTGAGGAGGCCTAGGCTCACACTATCGTGGTACTGATTGTCGAAGAAGACGGAGTCCCGTGTACGGCCCTCCTCACGGAAGCCCATCTTTTTCGCGAGGGCGAGACTCGCCTCGTTTTCCGCAAAGGTCCACCAGGTGAGCCGATGCAGGTTGAGCTGTTCGAAGGCTTCCTGCAATAGCAGTCGGACCGCCTCCGTTCCGTATCCTTTCTTCCAGTGATTCTTGTCTCCAATCGCGAGTCCGATGTCTGCACCCGTCGCTCTCCGAGTCCATCGGTGGATGTCGAGCGAGGTCCATCCGATCGGCTTTCCACTGCTCCGCTCCTCGATGATGAAGTACCGCTCCCCGAAGTCGTCCCCTTTGATGGCCTTCTCGTACCTTGCCTCCAAGGCTTCGCGCGAGATCGTGTGGTCCGGAAAGGATCGGGCGAGGCGCATGACCTCCTCGTCATTTTGCCATTCATGGAGGTGCTTCAGGTCCTCCCGTTCGAAGTTCCGGAGGATGACGGTCCTGCCTGTTAACAAGGTTCTTCCCTTGGACAACGGAACCGAATACTAAAAGCCCCGCAGGGTCGTCCCCGGATGATTGCCGATGACGGGGCCGCTTCGTTACCCGATGGACTCCGAGCGGGTACCTTTATAACAGCCCACCTGATTTCCCGCCGAAATTCTGGGGGAGCGTTGTTTGTTCGAGGGGAAGGTCAAAGCCGATGTTCTCCGGGAGGTCGTCGACGTCGTTTCGACCCTCGTGGACGAGGCGAAGTTCAACGTCGGAAAGGATTCCGTCACGGTCAAGGCGGTCGATCCGGCTCACGTTGCGATGGTCGACTTGACATTGGACCGTGGCGCGTTTGAGGCCTACAAAGCGGACGAAGGCGAGCTCGGGATCGACATGGACAAAATGAAGGAGATCCTGCGGCTCGCGAAGGCGGGGGAGACGATCGCCATGCGACACGACGAGGACAAGAACCGCCTCGTGGTGACGGTCGGAAACACGACCCGGCGGATGGCCCTCGTGGACACCGCGGGGATGAGCGACCCGAAGGTCCCGAGCCTCAATTTGCCCGCGAAGGTCGTCGTCCGGACGGACGAACTGAGGCAGGCGATCCGGGCGTCGGAGAGCATCAGCGACCACATTGCGCTCAAGGCCTCGCCGGAAGGATTCGAGGTGGTGTCCGAGGGCGACACGGACAACGTGTCCCACATGGTGCCCAAGGACTTGCTCGAAGAGATCCAGGCCAAGGAGGCGGTGCGGTCTCTTTTCCCGCTGGATTATTTCTCGAACATGGTGAAGGCAATCAGCTCCGCGCCGAACGTGACCCTGTACCTGGGCTCCGACTATCCGGTGAAGATGGAGTTCAAGATCGCGGGTGGGAAGGGCGAAGTGAAATTTTTGCTT
>VBLZ01000217.1 GCA_005878515.1 Methanobacteriota archaeon
CGCACGCGAGGGCGAGTTCCGCGCCCGCACCGCGGGCTGCACCGGCGATGGCGGCAATCGTTGGCTTCGTGAGGTGCTCCAGCGCCCAGAACGCGTCTTGGCCTCGGCTCATCTCGTCCTGCGCGGCCTTCAGCGAGAGGCGCGACCACTCGGCCATGTCCAGGCCCGCGCAGAAGTTTGCATGTCCCGCTCCCGCAAGGACGGCCGCGCGAACGGAGTCGTCTTTCTCCAGGTCCGCGACCCGGGCGGCGAGGTCGGCGACCATCGAGAGGCTCAGCAGGTTGCGCGGGGGATTCTCGATCCACAGCACCGCCACGGCGCCTTCGTGGGCGGTCCGGATGTGGGCCGGGTCGGGCATGGGGCCGCCATGGGCTCCTGCGGCGGATAATCGTTTCGCGGCCGCGCTGCCGGTCCATCAGGTTTTAGCCCTTCGCCCCGTTATCTTCCACTCATAAAGGGGGAGACGGCGCTGGAGCGACCTTGGCTGCGCAGTTGGCCGCAGGGCGTTCCGAAGTCCATCGACTATCCGGAGATTTCGGTCCACGAGTTGCTCCGCCGGGCCGCGAATGAATTCGGGGATCGTCCCGCGATCACGTTCTATGGCAAGTCCACGTCCTTCCGCGACCTCGATGTGGCGGTCGATCGGTTCGCGGCAGGCCTGCGGGCGATCGGGGTCCGACCGGGGGATCGCGTGTCCCTCGTCCTGCCGAACACGCCCCATTTCGTCGTTGCGTTCTTTGCGGTGCTCCGGGCGGGGGCTATCGTCGTACAGACGAATCCGCTGTACACCCCGCGGGAGCTGGAGAGCTTGTGGACCGACGCGGGCGTCGAGACAGTCATCGCGTTGGACCTGTTCTGGCACAACGTATCGAAGGCCCGGATGAACGCGTCGGTGAAGCGCATCGTCGTGTGCGATGTCGGCGAGTTCCTGAAGGTCCCCTTGCGGCAACTCTACCCGATCAAGAAACGGCGGGACCTGAAGAAGCAAGGCCACTGGCCTCTCGTCATCCCCCGGGAACCTGGAATCCACCGATTCACGGACATCGCTCGGACACCGGCGGGTCCGGTAGCGGAGGCCGGCGCAAACCCCGACGACGTCGCGGTCCTGCAGTACACGGGCGGCACGACCGGCACGTCGAAGGGGGCGATGCTGACGAACCGCAATCTGATCGCCAATGCGATGCAGGTCGCGGCGTGGTTTTCCGCGGGTTCCGGCGAGCCCGAGAAGCTGCTCGGCGCCATTCCGATGTTCCACGTCTACGGCTTGACCGCTGTGATGCTCTTCTCCGTCGTCGCGGGGGTCGAGGTCGTCCTGTACCCGAACCCGCGAGAGATCGGCGCGATCCTCAAGTTGATCAACAAGACGAAGCCGAGTCTCTTCCCCGGCGTCCCGACGATGTACATCGCAATCCTCCGGCACCCGAAGCTCACGAAGTACGACCTCCGTTCGATCCGCGGCTGCATCTCCGGGGCCGCGCCCCTTCCGAACGAGGTGCGGAAGCAGTTCGAATCCGCGACGGGAGGGCGACTCGTCGAGGGATACGGCCTGACGGAGGCGTCGCCCGTCACCCATTGCAATCCGATGAACGGCGTCGTGAAGGAGTGCATCGGCATCCCGTTCCCCGACACGGACGCAAAAATCGTCGACGCGGACGACCCGTCGCGGGACCTCCCGCAAGGCGACGTCGGCGAACTCGCGGTGCGAGGTCCTCAGGTAATGAAAGGGTACTGGCGCAAGCCGGAGGAAACGGCCATGGTCCTCCGGAACGGATGGTTGCTTACGGGCGACATCGCCCGGATGGACGAGGACGGCTACTTCTACATCGTCGACCGCAAGAAGGACATGATCCTCTGCTCCGGATACAACGTGTATCCGCGGGAGGTCGAAGAGGTCCTCTTCATGCATCCGGCCGTGGGGGAAGCCGCGGCCATCGGGGTGCCGGACAAGTACCGCGGCGAGTCGGTCAAGGCGTTCGTGGTCCTGAAGAGCGGAAAGGCCGCGACGCAGGAGGAAATCATCGCATTCTGCAAGGAGCGCCTCGCGGCATTCAAGGTCCCGAAATCCGTCGAGTTCGCGACCGCCCTTCCGATGTCCCTCGTGGGCAAGGTCTTGCGACGGCAGCTGCGAGAGCAAGAGCTCGCGAAGTCGAAAGCCGCCGCTTCGGACTGAAGGCGAATGGCTCAACCGAACCGAATCGCCATTTCGGGAGCGTCGAGGAACCGACGCAGGTCCTCCGCCTCGTCGCGCACCGCGGTGCGGACGGCCGCGGGGAGCGGACCGAACGGTTTGACTCGAACCTGAAGTCGGCGGCTCGTGCGCTCGTAGGACCAGACGGCCGCCACCCGGCCGTCGACAAGCACGACCGGGGAGAGCCACCCTTGTGGACGATATACACGCGCGTGGTGGGCACGTTCGACGAGGTGGCGGTGGTCCTTCTGGCCCAGGAGGAAGGAGTCGAAGGATGGCAGGAGTCGGATGACCGAAACGTCGAGCTTCGCTTCCGTCAATGCCGGAAGGTCTTCGCGAAGCACCCAGGCGGTTTGTCCGTCGACATCGACGGCCGCCAGCTCCGGCTCCAAGCGCGTCCAGACGTCGCGGGCGTCCGCGGCCCGCAGTCCAATCCAGATGTTGAAGTCTTGCAAGGTCGCGGGTCCGTGCGCCCTCAGGTACCGCCGGAGAAGTTCGAGCTCTGCTTTCTCCGGAGGCAAATCGTCCCAGTCGGGAAGCCATTTCTCTGGGCGGACGAACGTCGCCTCGCCATCGCGGACCGGACCGAAACAGGCCTGGCTCCGGGTGCACGCCAGGAAGATGACCCCGTCAAGCGAGAACACCGCGCGCCCGATCCGGAATCCGGCCGCGGTCGACGGGTTCCCCCATCCACGGCCCGACTTCTGGACGATCTTGATTCCGAGCGAGGCGCTGATCCGCTCCGCAATCTCGGGGCGCGTGCGTGGTCGATCCAGGGCCTTCCGCATCGCCCCGACGAGTCGGTCGACCGCGTCGGTTGGGATCTTGGCGCGGGCCATCCAGGCGATCCAGCGCGCGTCCCGCCGGGAGCTGCCCCGCAGGAACACTGCGAAATCCCGGGACGGGATGAGGTGGAGCGTGCCCCGAATGCACCACGACTTCACAAGTGTCCGGTCTCTCCACAACGCCTCCTCGACGTCGGCCACGCGAAGGCCGCGGGTCCGTGCCCACAACGAGATCTGCGCAGCGGACAGCAATTGGGCCTGCGCGCCACCCATGTCACCCGCGACTTGGACGAGGCCCGAGGCCGGTGCTTGGTCGATGAGGTGATGACGAGAGAGCCGGAAGGCCGAGACCTGTTCTCGAGATACGGGGATTGCGTCGATAACCGGCGTTCGAGCAGTCATCGGAGAGTTGGGCACTCCTGGTTTCTCAGATAAGGTTTTTCGGACGATGGCCAGCTCACCTGAGGTCTCCGAAACCTTAAGCCCGACCGCGGGTTCCTCGAGTCCTGGTCCGCGGTGGGCCGTCCATGGGAAAGATCGAGCGACCGAGCTTGGAGAGCCTGATCATGGACTTCGCGATGTCCCTCACGCGCCGGGCGACGTGTAAGCGCGCCCAATTCTCTTGCGTTGTGACATCCGAGGACATGACCCAAATTTACGGGTTCGGGTATAACGGCACCGCAAGAGGATTCTCCCACGATGATTGCAAGTTCGACCAGCCCGGAAACTGTCAGTGCGTCCACGCCGAACAGAACGCGCTCATCAAGGTCCGAGTGAATGACCCACGCAAAGTCGTTTTCGTCACCGGCCAGCCTTGCGTGACGTGCGCGAAGCTCATCATCAATAGTGGCGCCTCGAAAGTCTACTACCGAAGTGCGTATCGAAGCGACGAGGGACTCGAGCTATTCAAAAAGGCGGGCATCGAAACCGAGCGTGTCTAGTCCGACTGCCTGCTCCTTCCGCGGACGCGCGGATTCGTGCCTCGGTCCGCGATCAGATCCAGATGCCCAGGATCAGACCCATGATCAGGTATGTCACGAACGTGTGGCCCAAGTTGATCCCGACCAGTTTGCCCGGGCGGCCTTCGAAAATCGCGCCAGCGACCGTTGTGGTCAGCAGGAATCCGAACCAGACGAGGAATCCGACGACGAGTCCGCCCGCAACACCGCCAGGGAGGCCCACATTCGCCGAACGTCCATATTCCAAGAGGATCGCGAGAACGAATGCCGCGATGAGGCTCCCGATGAGCCCGGCGGCGACGCCTTTCGGCGCCCGCTTGCGCATCGCCTCCATGTCCGCCTCGGTCTTGCCGAGCGCGGCCATCCATGCTCTCCCGAACACGGGTCGGGCATACCAAATTCCTCCGATGACGAAACTCACGATGGTCGCCACGATCGCGGCGATGTAGAAATTCGCGTCCAGCATCAGTGCCATACGAACCTCCTCCCAGAACCGCGGACCGCTTCGCCCCGAAGCCTCGCTCGCTCAGCCGGAGGACGTCCGACTCCTGCAGTCCGCCGCCGAGGTACACATCGAGGTCGAGCCCCTCGAGCATCGAGAGGAGCGCAGGATCGGGACCGAGTTCCGAACCGAGGCGCCGCAAGTCCATCACGCACACCGCGGTGAAGCCCATCCCCCGTAGGGCGCGTACGACGTCCGGGAGGTCGACCTGGCCCTCCTTGGGCTCCCTCCACACGACGTGGCCGTCCCAATCGAGGCACGGAAGGACCTCGGAGGACAACGCATAGAGGACGGCGAAGGAGTCGAGCGAGGCGAGGGTCTTCGAGCCCGCGACGACCCGCTCCACATCGAGCATGTAGCCGTCCATGACCTCCTCCGGCTCGCGGCCGCCGGAGTCGAGCCACACGTCGCACCGCTTCCCCAGATGCCGCGTGACGTCGAAGTTCGGGTTCGCGCGGTTGATGCCCGCGAGGTCGAGCATGTAGACGCGGGACGCATTGTACCGCGGTCCGCCGATCACATCCCAGTATTCCTGGAACGAGACCCGGTATCCGGTCGGCGTCAGCGCACCGGCGTCCCACCGAACCCCGGTGACCCTCGCGACGCGTGCAGGCACGAGATCCAAGAGCTTGATGTCAATCAACGGATCCGTCTGGATCGGGAGGATCGGAATCGACACGGGGCCTTTCTTAGCGGACGCGGGTTCCGGCTCCCAGATGCCTTTCTTCTCCCGCTCGAACTGGGCGCGCGCTGATTCGGTGTCGAAGAAGATCGGAAGGCCCTCGTGGCCACATGTGTGGCACACGTACGAGCGGCTGTCGCTATCGACGCCCGCGATCGGGCCCATCACGAGGAGCTTCGGATGGACTTGACCGCTCCCGCACCGCCCGCACGCGGCGAAATCCGTCGGCCCGAAACGCCCTGGCATCGGACGCGCCTCACTCGACGCGAATGACCTTCACCCGTTTGCCGATCCAGTCCGGCGGGAGGTACACACGGCCCGAGCTCCCGCTCTTCGCCACGACCTTCTCGAGCATTTCCTGACCAAAGACTTCGAACTTCGATTCTCTCCGGACCCGAGCCATCTCCGGACCCCCGCCCGCTTAGGCGTCCGCGGACGATAAGCTTTGCTCAGCGCGATTATGTTGTAGCTACTCGGCGATGAGGCAAATCTCAAGACGAGCCGAGCGCATGCCGATGGAACGATGCCGTCTCGTCGGACGCCGAAGCGCCGAACCACCTCTTCATTCGATCTGTACGCCCAAGCGATGCTGGACCACTGGCTCGGCAAGAAAGTCGTGTTCGAATTCGAACGGGACGACGGGTACCGCAGCCGCTCGCTCGTCGAGGCGTACTTCACGCCTCCCGCGAAGTGGTCGAAGATCGAGCGCGAGGCGATGCGAGAGGTCCGAGGTCGCGTGCTCGATGTCGGATGCGGCCCGGGTCGACACGCCGTCTACCTCCAGCGAAAAGGTCACCGCGTCGTCGGAATCGACGCGTCGCCGACCCAGGTCGCGCTGGCCCGCGTCCGGGGCCTCCAGGAGGTCTACCAGGCCAGCGTCCAGCGCCTGCCGCGCGGCCTCGGGATGTTCGACACGGTGATCCTGATGGGCAACAACCTCGGGCTCGCAGGCGACCTCCCGCGCATGCGCCGATTCCTCCGCGACGCTCGGGAGATCACGAAACGCCGCGGCCGGATCATCGGCAGCACCCGGATCCCCGGCACGTGGATCCCGGAACACTTGAGCTACGTGAAACGGAACATCGCCCGCGGCCGACCACCGGGATTGCTCTCCCTGCGCGGGCACTACAAAGGCCGTGTCGGGGATTGGTTCGACCTCTTGCTGCTCTCGCCCGACGACCTCGCGGACCTCGCGCACGCGACGGGCTGGGACCTCGCCCGGGTCGTCTACGAGCCGCGAGATGATCCGACGAGCTACGTCGGTGTCCTCCAACGCCGATGAGCAACGGGCCGACCTGCATTCCGAGAAAGGTTCATCCCCCACTACGTGCATCGAAGCGGACACCATGCCCTTCCTCGACCAGTTCCGCATCGAGGCCCTCCCGAAGAAGTGGGCGGACGAAGGGAAGCTCTGGCAGGAGACGTACTTCCCGGAGATGCCGGAGGTCTTCGACGCGCCGAACTGGTCCCGGCATTATCCGGAGACGCCGATGCCGCGCCTGAGCGTCATCATGGCGAAGCCGGACGGATTCGCGGGCTTCGCGCAGAAGGTCGTCGGGGCGACGGCCGCCACCGGCAACTTGACCAACCGTCTGTGGACCGCGGACAAGATGCCCGACGCGCAGTTCATGACGGCGCTGAAGATCATCCGCGCGCAGGCCTCGACCGAACTCGGCTCGATCCAGCAGCACCGGATGGTGTACGAGCAGCTCGACAGCGGATCGCTCACCGGACTCGATAAGGAAATCGTCGAGGGGATCCATCGCACGGACCCGGACGGGGACCGCCTCGAGTCGATCTCGTTCTCGAAGAAGCGCGTCTGCGTCGAGGAATTGCGACACCACATGCAGATGGCCGGCGTCCTGACGCTCGATCCGACGTTCGACAAGGCCCGCTGGGGACGGCACTGGGCGACGGAGACCATGGAAGAGCTCTTCGCGATGAAACCCGGCGAGCACGTCCTCGATGCGTTCAACATCGAGTTCAAGAGCCTCATGGACTCCGCGACGTTCATGTCGTTCATCGACCGCGTCGGGAAGTTCCAGCTCGAGATGCAGCACCACTTCCTGTACGGGCCGATGGCGCTCTCGATGCCGTGGATGCGGTTCCTCGAGGAGTCGTACCACCTCGCCGCGGGGGAGAC
>VBLZ01000218.1 GCA_005878515.1 Methanobacteriota archaeon
TTCCCGACGAGGGCCGCGTGGTACGACGTGCCGCAGGCCACGAGCTTGACGCTCGTCACGCCCTCGGAGAGGAAGCCGTCCACTTCCAGGTTCGCGAGGCGGCCGAGGAGCGTTTCGTGGATCGCCTGCGGCGCCTCGTGGATCTCCTTCAGCATGAAGTGCTCGAATCCTCCTTTCTCCGCGTCCTCGAGCGACCACGTGATGCGCTGGGGCTCCCGCTTGACGACGTGGCCGTCGAGGTCCTTGATCGTCACGCCTTTCGGCGTGATGACGACCATCTCCCGGTCCATCACGTACGCCACGCGGTCCGTGTACCGCAAGAGGGCCGGCACGTCCGAGGCGAGGAAGTTTTCGTCCGGGGCGATCCCGACGACGAGGGGGCTCTCGTTCCGAGCGCCGATCACCTTGCCCGGTTCGTCCGCGTGGACGACCAGGATCGCGTACGACCCGCGGATGTCGCCGAGGGCCTTCCGGGTCGCGGTTTCCAGGTCGCCGTCGTAATACGATTCGATCAGGTGGACGAGGCTCTCCGTGTCCGTCTGGCTCACGAACGTGTGGCCGCGGGCCTGCAACTTCTCCCGCAAGCTGGCGTAGTTCTCGATGATCCCGTTGTGGGCCAGGGCGATCTTCCCGGTGCAGTCGACGTGCGGATGGGCGTTCACCTTGGACGGCGCCCCGTGCGTCGCCCATCGGGTGTGTGCGAAGCCGGTCGAGCCCTTCAGAGGCGGGAGCTGGGCCTCGAGGTTCGCGATGAATCCTTTGTCCTTCATGACCTGGAGCGCGCTGCCCACGATCGCGACGCCGGCGCTGTCGTAGCCGCGGTATTCGAGGCGCTTGAGGCCGTCGAGCAGGATCGGCAGGGCGTCGCGGCGGCCCGCGTACCCAACGATCCCGCACATCTACAGGACCACCGCTCCCGAGGGAATCGTGCCGCGGAGTTTCGCTCCCGATTCGACGCGGGCGCGCTCGTTCACGACGGTCCCGGCCGCGGCACTCACGCCGTTCGCGATCTCGACGTCCTCGCCGATGAGCGCGCCGATCTGCGGCACGGAATGCCATGCGCCCTCGATGTTCACGTCCCCGGGTCCGGAGGCCGCCAGGAAGCCCGCCCGGGCCACGACGCCGGATCCGATCACGGACTCCTGGACGACGCTCGCGGGCCCCAGGATCACGTCGTCCATGAGGATCGAGTTCGCGACGGTCGTCAGGGCACCGATGCGGACGTTCTTCCCGAGGCTGGTGGATGGCAGCAGGACCGCGTTCGGGCCGATCTCCGATCCGGCCCCGATCGACAGTGGTCCCTGGAGATAGGCGCCGGAGCGAATCACGCATCCGTCGCCGATCGTCACGCGACCGCGAATCGTCACGGCCGGTTCGATTGTCCCCGCGCGGCGCTCGGCGGTCGTCTTCAGGGCCGTCGCGTTGAGGCGGAGCAAGTCCCAGGGGTACAGCGCGTCGACCCACGTGCCTTCCGTGGGAATCGCCGCGACCGAGGTGCGCTTCGCGAGCATCGAGATGGCGCTCGGGAGATCGTGCTTGCCTTCCTTCGCGAGCCGTTCGATCTCGTCGAAGATCCGGGAGTCGAGGACGTAGGCCCCGGTGTTGATGAGGTTCGAGATGACCTCGGCCGGCTTCTCCGTGATCGCCACGAGCTCTTTGCTGCGGACCGTGACGACGCCATAACTCTGGGGTCGTTCGCTCTGGGTGATGAGCACCGCGGGTTTCGGCGCCGCGGCGAGGAGGTCTTCGACGAACCGCCCGTCGACCATGTTGCTCCCGTTGAGGACGATGAACGGGTCCTCGAGGTGTCCGCGGGCTTCCCATATTGCATGGGCGGTCCCGAGTTGTTTCGTCTGTGTGACGTAAGTGATGTGGGTCCCGAACGACTTCCCGTCCTGGAAGTGCGATTGGATCCGCTCCCGCCGATACCCGACAACGAAGATCAGGTCGCGCACCCCGTTGTCGGCGAGGGCCTGCACGACGTATTCCAGGAGGGGGCGGTTCCCCACGGGGATCATGACCTTCGGGACGGATGCGGTGAAGGGACCCATCCGGGCGCCTTCCCCCGCGGCGAGGATGACAGCCTTCATGCGCGATGCACCTGCCGAGGACTCCGGCGGGCACCCCATCCCCGCTGCGACGTGTATATCCCTTGCGGGCCGAGTTGTCCGCCTGATTCCATCGGTCCGCGAGAGGAGAGGACGAGCCGGCGATCCGACATAACCAGACCTGAGGTCCGACAGGTATTATAAATGCATCTACAACTTTCGGATAACCATTACAAAAGCGTTAATAGAATAAGATCGTTCGAAGGCCGTGGTCCGACGTTGGCTCGTTGAAGAGACCTCGCACGGAACCGTGGGGCGGGAGGTTGAGATCCTCGATCAGCCGAACCGGGTGGCGGCGTTGGCCTCGCCGCTCGCGTGGCGCATCCTGCAGGAGCTCGCGAAGGCACCCGACTATCCGAACGCGCTGGCGCAACGACTGAAGGTCCACGAACAGAAGGTGTACTACCATGTCCGGCGGCTCGAGGCCGCGGGCCTGCTGGAGGTCCTTCGAGAGGAGCCGAAACGCGGTGCGTCGGCCCGCATCTTGGCCCCGACCGCCGAAGCCTTTGCGATCGTCCTCAAGGGCCGCGGGAGTCCGGTCGCCTCTCCGATGCTCCCTCACGCGGGAGTCGTCACCCGCTTCCTCGAGGAATTCACCCGCGACGGCGTGTTCGACGGCTCGATCGTCGTCGGATCGCCGTACACGCACGGCCCGTTCAACACGACCGCCCGCGACTCGCCGTATGCAGTCGAACTGGGATTCTTCCTCGGGCGGCTCTTCGCACCGAGGAAAGGGTTGGTCGTCCGCCTCGACACCGAGGTCAAGGCGCTCGGGGCCGGAAAGGAAGACATGATCTTAGTGGGCGGACCGGTGGCGAACATCATCACGATGGAGCTGAACCCGCACCTCGCGGTGAACTTCGACTGGAGGCAGGTGTGGCGAATGGAGTCCTCTCGTACGAAGCGGCCGTACGCGGACGAGCAGGTGGGCCTCATC
>VBLZ01000131.1 GCA_005878515.1 Methanobacteriota archaeon
GAGTACGTCGGCGTCGACGCCACGACCGGATCGATCTTGTGGCGCACACCGGTCGGACCGGTCGGGGTTTCCGTCGCCTATGCCAACGGACTTCTCTACGGGGACTCCTGGGACGGCAACTTGCGGGTTCTCGACCCGCTGGACGGGTCGATCGTCGCCAGCTACAGTCTCAATGTCGCCACGACCTCTGTGCCAGCGATTTCCGATGGGTGGGTCTTCGTCCAGAACAACAACGGGAACATCTTCGGATTCCTTGGGCAGGTCGCCGTCGGGGTCCTTGTAAGCCCGTTGACTCAGGCTCAGGACTCCGTCCCGTCGAATGTCGTCTCGTACCGGCTGAGTCTCGAGAACATCGGATCGTCGGGTCCCGACACATTCGACGCCACGTCGACGCCCGGGGCGAATGGTTGGGCGATCGCCTTCTATCAATCGGACGGGATCACTCCTCTTCCGGACACAGACGGCGACGGCGTCCCCGACACCGGGACGATGGCGACCGGCGCAAAGGTCGATGTCGTCGCGACCGTCACGGTCCCCGGCAACGTGAACCCAGGAGATTCGGAGCGGTCGTTGCTCACCTTCACGTCGTCGAACGACTTGACGAAATCGAAGACGGCTCGGGCCATCACCACGGTACCGCCGCCGGGCGTGAGCATCGGGCCTCGGGCCTATCTCCCGCTTCAACCGGGCGACGTCGCTCAGGTCCCGATGACAGCGCAGAACACAGGTGGATTTCCGGACACGGTGGAACTCGCCGCTTCGTCGGGCCACGGATGGACCGTTACCCTGCTGGATGCGGCCACCCTGGCACCGCTAGGGGACTCGGATTCGGATGGCCTGGTCGACACCGGCGTGATCCCCGGCCTGACGGCGACGCGAATCGTGGCGGAGATCCAGGTACCCGCGAACGCGCCGCTCGAAATCGTCGACCGGACGGACGTGACGGCGAGCTCGCATGCGGATCCCCTTGCCACCGCGGTGAGTTCCGTCGTCATCGAGCTCCTTGGACCGCCCTCGCCGGAATGGCCCCAATTCCATCACGATCGGGAGCGCGGCGGGATCAACCCCGTGCCATTCGAAATGGACCTCACACGGCGCTGGACCGCGTCGCCCGGCGGCTTCGAAGAACGATGGACGGCGCCGGTGATCTCCGGTCACACCGTGTTCTTCGAGGAGATGGAGGGGAACCTCGTGGCCGCGGATCTCGGGACCGGCCAAACCAAGTGGTCGGTCTCCCTCGGGGACTCCGGATATCCCACGGGGACGCCCGCCGTCGCCTACGGACTCGTGTACGCCGCCTTCGTGACGAACCGCGCGTCGTCGGTCTCGATCTTTGCGGTCGACGAAGCCACCGGTGCGCTCGTCTGGCGCGCCGATGCGAACGTCGGCTTCACGTTCCGAGCCTCGACGACGATTGCAGTCGCCGCGGGCAACGTCTACTGGTACGACTTCTTTGGGAATTCGGTCCACGCGAACGACGCCCTGACCGGCGCACCTCTGTGGACGTACACCATGGCAGCCACCGTCTACCAAGGCCCCGCGTACTGGGCCGGCATGGTGTACGCTGCGGATGGCGCGGGCAATGTCGTCGCTCTCGACGCCTTCTCGGGCAGCCTGATTTGGCAAACGACCTTGCCATCGTACATCGTCGCGGCCCCCGCGGTCGCGGGCGGCGTCGTGTATGTGGGCGACGGGACCGGGACGATGAACGCTCTCGATGCGCTCACCGGAGCCCGGATTTGGTCGACCCCCGGACTCGGACCGTTTATCGACACCTCGACCCCCGTGGTCGCCGAAGGGCTCGTCATGTTCGGGACGTTCGCCTTTGACTTCTTCAGCGGAGACATGATTGCGTTGGACGTGAACACGGGCGCCGTCGTCTGGGACAATTTCATTCCGGGCGGAGCCGTTGGGACCTCGCCTGCGTACAACAACGGGACCGTGTTCCTCAGCACGTGGGACGGCGGCAACGCGGTGGGTGGAGCCAGCTTCAGCTGGTTGTCCACGAACGGACTCGGGACGGTCCTCCCGGTGAGCCCGTCCGGGGACCGGGCGATCTACATCGCCGGCACCGTCGAGGGAGCCGACACCGCCGTCGCGATGAGCGGATCGGTTTCCGGGGCCGCGACGATTCACGTCCTCCCGGGTGCCCTCGACCACGTGGATGTCATCCCTGGCGTCGCGAGCGTCGTGGCCGGCGGGCAATTGACATTCGGTGCGGGAGCGCGCGACCGGTACGGCAATCCGATTCCCGGTGCGACCTTCACGTGGAGCGTCACGGGCGGTATCGGCACGATCACGGCGTCCGGCGTCTTCACGGCGTCGACGACCACCGGAAGCGGCGTCGTCACCGCGACGACGGGCTCCGGCCCGAGCGCACACACGGGCGCCGCAAACGTCGAGATCGTCCCGGGTGCGCTGGCCAGTCTCGAGGTGAACCCATCGACGGTCACAATCGCCGCGGGCTCGTTCCTCTTGGTCAACGCGGCAGGCTTCGATGCGTATCACAACCAGATCTCCGGGCTGACCTTCGCTTGGACCTCGACGATCGGCAGCGTCACGCCGACGGGCAGCGGGGCGCCGACGGCCGTCTTGACGGCGGGCTACGCCGCGGGCTCGGGCGCGTTGTCCGTCGCGTCGGGCGGACGGACGGTCGTCGTCACCGTGACAGTTGTGCCCGGGGCCGTGAATCGGATCGATGTCTCGCCGGGTTCTGCCACTGTGGCGGCGGGCGGCACGCTGACCTTCACCGGCACGCCGCGCGATCTCTTCGGGAACGCGATCTCAGGCCTCGCTCTGTCATGGTCCGCGAGCTCCTCACTCGGAACGATCACATCGACCGGCGTGCTGACCGCCGCGACGGCGGTCGGGACGGGGACCGTGACGGTCACGGCGGGTTCCGCGTCTGCGACCGTCCCGGTGACGATTGTCCCGGGGGCGCCGGCTCAGATCGTCGTGAGCCCCACGAGCCTGACCGTGTCCGCCGGATCGACGTCGACTCTTGTCGCGTCCCTTCAGGACACGAACGGGAACGTGATCTCCGCCGGGACGTTGTCATGGTCCGGAGGCCAGATCCTCCCCCTCTCTTCGGACGGCCGCATTGCACAGTTTTCCGCTCCGACGACGACCGGGACGCATACGCTGACCGTCTCGCAAGGAGGCGTCTCGTCCACGGTCGGCGTCACGATCGTCGCGGGCCCCGCCTCGGCCATTGCCATCTCGGGATCCGGGAGCGTCGCGGCCGGTGCGACCACGACGTTCACCGCGAGCATGACCGATGCGTACGGCAACGCCGTGTCCGGCGCCACGGTCTCGTGGTCCGCATCACGCGGGACGATCACCGCAGCCGGCGCCCTCACCGCTCCGACAGTGGCCGGAAGCCTCGTCGTGATTGCTTCCGCGGCGGGTCGACAGGCTTCCTTGACCGTCGACGTGAGCGCGGGGGCCTTGGATCATCTCGCCCCGTCCGCAACCACGGTCAACCTCCTGACGGGCGCCGGGACGCTCTTGACCGTGACTGGCGTGGACGCCTACGACAACGAGGTGTCCGGCGTGACGTACACGTGGTCGACGACCATCGGGAGCGTGACTCCGGCGGCGAACGGGAAGAGCGCCTCGTTCTCGGCGGGCGATTCCGGGGGCTCCGGGACCATCACGATCGCGGCCGGTGGCAAGACCGCGACAATCGCGGTCAGCGTCGCGGAGAGCTCCTTGCCGATCGCACGCCAGGCGACAACGACGACGTCGCTGGTCTTCCTGGTCGTGGCGATCCTCGCCATCGCGGCGAGCATCCTCATGTTGGGCCGGGCGCGCGCCGCGCGGAGGGAACTCGACGAGATGCGCAAGGGCGGCGCTCCGCCGCCCCCGTAGAGACGGCAGGGAGGGCACTAGCCCTCCCACTTTCCATTTACGTCCTCGTGCGCGGAACCGGGAATTCCGGATTGAGCTACGCCGGCTGTCCATCGCCCCGGCGGCGAGTGCAGGGAGAGCGGCGCGCCGGTCGGCAAGAAATGGAGCGACTGCCTGAAGTGCGGGGGGTCTTCGGCTAGTCTTTCTTCTCGCCTTTCTCGGGTTTCTTCGGGGCCTCGTCCTTCGATTCTGGCGTCTCGATCTTCATCGCGTCCGGTCCGCCCGGTTTCGTGCGCAGGATCGGCATCGGGTCGTACAACTTCTCGGGCCACTCGCGGCGCTCGACGCGCATGCCGCAATGGGGACAGTTCTTCGCATCGAGGTGCTCCTCGTTCCGGGTGAAGAGGACCTTGCCGTCGCAGTACGGGCAGTGCAGGGTCCGCGGCTTGCGCATGATGCGTTTCGCGAAGATCGAGATGCGGCCGTCGCGGAGCTCGGGCGCCATCCGTCGGAGACCAAAGCGAGGGCCGTTATGAAACTTCCGACCCCGATCGGCGCGACCCGGAGAGGCGCATAAGGTCAAATGGAGCGGAGGCCATCGTACGGCCGACGATGCAGGAACTTCGGTTGCGCCCGTATCACGATCTTGAAGGCGCGATCTTCCGTCCCGAGGCGGGCTGGTTGATCCCGGCCGGTTACGGCTCGATCGAGGAGGAGGTTCGCGCGGTCCGCCGGCGGGCCGGGATGATCGATTGGAGCGACCGCGCGAAGATCCGGCTCACGGGTTCGGAGCGCGTCCCGTTCCTCGACGGACTCGTCACCGCCGATCTGAAGATCCTCACGCCCGGGATGTCGGCGTACGCGCTCTTGCTGAACGAGAAGAGCCGGGTGCTCGGAGACATGCGCGTGTCCGCGTTCGCGGACTCGCTTGTCCTCGACATCGAGGCCGCGCAGAAAGACACGATCCTCCAGCTCATGGAGAAGGCGCGCGTGAGCGACGACGTCGAGTTCCACGACCTGGGATCGGTCGGGCACATCGAGGTGCACGGGCCGGCCGCTGGCGATCTCGTCTCGGGTGTCCTGACCGCGGATCCCCGCGCACTTCCGCAGGACGCCTTCATGACCTTCGCGGTCGACAAATCCCACGAGGGCCAGGTGGGCCGTGTCCGCGGGCTGGGGGAACTCGGCTTCGCGATCTGGTCCCCCGGATCGAGCCTCAGCGAACTCTGGGACGCGCTCTCACGGCGGGACGTCACGCCCATCGGGCGCGACTCGTTCGAGATCCTGCGCATCGAGGCGGGCACACCGCGGTTCGGCATGGAGATGGGGGAGGACACGCTTGCCCTCGAGGTTGCGCCGGACTTCGCTTTGAGCTTCACGAAGGGATGCTACGTCGGCCAGGAGATTGTGGCGCGCGGGACCTACGTAGGCCAGGTGCGGCGCAAACTCTTCGGCCTTCGCGTGGACGCCGACGTCCCTCCGGTCCATGGAGATAAGGTGTCGAAAGTGACACGTGAGGTGGGCAAGGTCACGAGCGGCACTTGGTCCCCGACGACCGGCTGGGTGATCGCGCTCGCGCTGTTGCGGGTGGACGAGGTCTCCTCGAAAGACACGCTCTTCATCGACCGTGGCGGCTGGGACCTCCGGGCTCAGATTCACCCATTGCCGTTCGTGCGTGGTAGCGCCTGAAACGACCGCGGGTTGGCCGCGCGGACGCATACTCAAATAGCCCCGCCCGGATGGCCGGGCGCATGTGCCGGATGATGGGGGTCGTGAGCCGCGGACCCGTATACTACGACCTCTTCGAGGAGTTCGCAGACCTCGCGACGCAGGGCATGTGTCCCATCGGGGCACCGGACGAGCGAGGACACAAGGACGGCTGGGGGCTCGCCTGCTTCCAGGACGGCGCGCTGACGATACACATGCGAGACGCGGGCTGCGCTACGGACGCGGCCAAGTACTATGGCACCGCGTGGAAGATTGCGAAGATGAACATTGAACGTGCCCCAGGCCGGTCGCTCATTGTGATGGGGCATCTTCGCAGAGCGGGCTCGAAAGGCCTTGCGGCGCAGAAGTTTGCGCATCCGTTCATCGAGGAGAGGGATGGTATCACTTGGGCGTTCCAACACAACGGGTCTCTCAAGGGATACACCGACAAAGCTGGGCTGATTGACTCGCAAGTGATTTTCAATCTGCTGCTGGATCACATCGAGGAGCGAGGGCACGATGCAGTCGCGAAAGCCACCGCCACGGCCCGCGAGGTCGCAATCGAGAAGTATGGCGGCTTCACCGGCTTGAACTTCATGTTGTCAGATGGTCGCTCGCTCTATGTCTACCGGGACTTTCAGGAGAATGGGCAATACTACACACTCTATATGGATCACTTTGGCGAGATGATCGTCACCGCGTCGGAGCCGATTCTCGCGATGAAGGCAGACCCGATGCCACGGGCAATCTTGACGACCGTGACATCGAACTTGGACATTCAGAGAACCGAGATTGCGTAGCCGCGATGTAGGCGATTGTGGGGAAGCGTTAAAGGGACACGCGCTCTGCCAATCGGAATGCGCCCTCAGGCTCTCCAGGTCTTGGCATGTCCGGATTGCTTCCTGCCGCTGGCGGAGGAGACGCGGGCCTCCGGAACGCTTGACGTCGGGACTCTTCGATGCGGCCAAGATCATGAGTTCGCCGTTGCAGGCGATGTCCCGATGCTCGTTCGGGAATCTGACCGTCCGCGCCTCCGCGCATTTGCCGATTCGTACGGGCTGGCTTGGAAGAAGGCCGGCTGGGGAAGTCCCGACATCAAGTATCTGGAGAATCTTCCCTTCCGGGACGTTACTCGACGTCACACCACCGAGTGGAAGGTGAAAGCTCGCAGCATGGTGGCTCTTCTCGGGGTACTCGATCCTCGAAAACCCCTGCGTGTTTTCGATCTCGGCTGCGGCAACGGGTGGCTCTCACATCAACTCGCCATTCGCGGGCACGACGTCTATGCTGTGGACGTCGCCTTAGACGACACCGTTGGCCTCGGGGCTGCGGGAGTATACGTTCGTCTGGGACCCCCGTTTCAGAGGGTTTGGGCGGATCTGGAACGCCTCCCCGTCCAATCCGCCAGCGTGGACGCGGTCGTGTGCAACGCGTCCCTGCACTATGCGCGTGACGTTCGTGTCTCGCTGCGAAATATCGCCCGTGTGTTACGTCCGGGCGGCTTCTTGGCGATTTTGAATTCCCCTGTACACACTAGGCCCACGAGCGCGGCGCGGGCCCAGGCGGACTTCCGCGCACGTCTTCGAAGTCTCGAGGCAAGTCACGAAGTGGTCTCAACTTACCACCATTTTACGCGATCCGAGCTCGTATCCGACGTACTCTCGACGGTGGGGCCGGTCGAGGAGACTTGGTTCGACTCCGGCCTACGATTTCGATGGTCACGGCGGTTGAAGGGACTCGCCCTTCGGATGGAATTGGCCTCATTCCCGATTCTGATCGCCACGAAACTGCAGGAAAGCCGTCCTCGCGCGGTCTAGCCCGCTTGCGCTGGGCCGCGGTGCGTTGAATTCCGGTCATGGACCGCGTCAAAGCCCGCATCGTCGTCGTCCAGCGGGTGTCTTCGCGTCTCACCGGGAAGTCGATCGACGAGGCGGCATCGGACGCACGATTACTCGCGATCCCGACGGCGCACGGTTACCCATTTTGACACCCTAGTCCGGTAATCTGCATAAGGCTCGGCGAATCGCGCCGCGAGGCGTCCTTCCTCTCGCGGAATCATTATCGTCTCGACAACAATGAAAAGGAGTACGGTAAGGGCCAAGGTTGACGGAGAGGCAAGCAGCAAGGCTGCGCCGAGGAGGATGAGGTGACGGGCCAAATAGAGCGGGTGGCGCGACCAAGCGTAGGGCCCTTCCGTCACGAGTCGCGATGGATGAGCCACGGGGTTGGGCGCACCTCCTCCATACTTCCAGAAGGCATGCGTCCCGGCAGCCTCCAAGACAAGACCGAGGGTGAGGGGGACGAGTCCCCACAGCTGCCAAGGCCTCCCAATCCAGATTGGCAATCCGAGGATTCGGTCGAAGCTGAATCCGAGTAGCACAATGCCGACAAGCGTCGACGCGCCCCTGAGGATCCCCGAAGCCAGGAGCCAATGGCGGGGATTCTGTCATCGATTCAACCCGACGGTTCGGACCGTCTCCCTGGAATGGCCATACGCGCGAGGCGGGATTGAAACATTTCGGCGAACGCCGGACAGATCTCTTTGAACGGGCCTATTTCAGAGGCTGTGAAGGCGCCGGTTGATGGGAGTCCGTCGGAAGGAAACTTGAGAACCCGATACCCCGGCTCGGAGTGTTGCCTCTCATGGTATCCGACGGCACTACCAATGACCGGCCGGTCGACGTCGCCCAGATCTCCGCGTCTTGCCGCCTCCGTTCGCTGACGAGCGACCGAAGGACCTGGCGCAGGCGGACCGGTAGTGCGACTTATACCAGGACGGGAAAGGCTTATCGCCGGGGTGCAATACAGCCGTATGGCCATGGGCGTTGTGGAGGCCGCGGTCCTCGCATTGGCGGTCCTCTTCTACGCCGTGACGATTTATCACGTCACGCTGATTTTCATCGGCCTTCGCCTTACCGCGGACCGAGGGAAGCCGTTCGACAAGGGCTCCCTCCGAAACCCGGTGGATCTCCCCAAGGTCAGCATCCTGATCCCCGCGAAAGACGAGGAGGTCGTCATCGAGGGAGCCATCCTGTGCGCGAATCGGCTCGACTATCCCAAGGACTTGCTCGAAATCATCGTCGTCGAGGATGGTTCAAAGGATGAGACGCCGACGATCGGCAAGAGAATGGCCTCCCTCGTCCCGAACGTCGTGTGCGTTTCTGGAGGGGTGTCAAAGGGGAAGCCCGCGGCGTTGAACCGCGCTTTCGCAAACGCGACGGGGGATCTCATCGCGATCTTCGACTCGGATACGCGGTACGGGCCGGACCTGCTCCTCAGGGCCGTGAAGCACCTTCATGACCATCCCGAGATTGATGTGGCTCAAGCTTTCCCACAAGTCATGAACGCCGAGACGAACGTGATTACTCGGATCAACTACTACGAAACGCGATTCTGGTTCCAAGGCCTGCAGTCCGCCAAGGATCGATACGGCCTCTTCATGCACTTGGCCGGGACCGGGATGTTCATCCGCCGGCGGGCTCTTCAGGCCCTCGGCCCCTGGGACGAATCCTGCCTGACAGAAGACTTGGATTACTCCTTGCGCCTCGCCCGGTCCGGGGGAAAGGTCGGGATGGTGGACGCCGATATCTGGATTCAGCCCACGTACCGGGCCCGTCACTTGGTCCGCCAACGGCAACGGTGGTGGGGCGGGGCCCTCCAGGTGTTCTGGAAAGGACTGCGAGGGAGGCGCTCGGGCGCCACACGGTTACGCCAACGCATCGACACCTTCATTTACATCGCCTCCCCGATCCTCTTCCTGATCAGCTCGATCCTCTTCCTCTCGTCGATCGTGCTGTATGGCTTATACGGCGGCGCGATGGCGAGCTTGATGGCTTGGATCTACGGAATCATCGGCACGAATCTCATCCTCACCCCCCTGATCGTGGGCGAGGCGGTCACGACCCGACGAAAGAAGCTGCTCTGGCTCATCCCCGGGCTCTACTTCTACTGGTTCCTTCAACTGGCTTCGTTTGTGTCGATTGCCTTCAGACTCGTCTTTTGGCCGAAGGGCGTCGCCTGGCAGCGGACACCGAAGATGCGGGTCGACTAGACGAAACGTGGCTCGCAAAGTAGAATTCGCCATCTGCGAATGACCGTCGGCGGAGCTCGATGAGATTTCCTCGGGATGGCAAGAACCGCGTCTGGGACCGCATACTCCTCGGCAGAACCGGGTCTGCAGCGGTCTTGGCCTTTGCGATCCCCTTCCTCATCCGATCCGTGCCCGAGCTTCTCGCGGGTTCTTTTCCGATCGGGTTCGACACTGTCAACTTGTACGTGCCGTTCCAAGTCAGCTGCAACCGCGACGGCATCGGCGGCTGCCTTGGTGCCGTTTCGGAAACGCATGCGGCACCTCTGCTATACGTAATCCTCGCCGGAGCCTCGATCGTGGGAGCGTCTCCGTTCCTCGTCGCCAAGGTGCTCGGTCCCTCCCTCGCCGGCGCTCTGGGACTCTCTCTCTTCACTTTCTCAACGCGAAGGCTCGGCTGGTCCGCGGGCTCAGGAGTCGTCCTGGCGTCAATCGCTTTCCTCACCCTCCCCGTCCTACGACTTTCCTGGGACCTGTATCGAAACACCCTCGCCCTTTCGTTCGTGCTGTTCTCCATGAGCACTCCTTCCCCCGAGACACGATTGCGGCCAAATGCTGTCTCCCTCGGATTGCTCGCGTTCGCCGCGCTCTCCCACGAGCTCGTCACGGCGGTCCTGGTCGTCACTTTCGCCGTGCTGTCCATCGGAATGTGGTCGAGGTCGCCCGCTCGGGCGAAGATGCATCTCGTTCGCCTGGTCCTCGTAGGAGTCGTCTTCGCTTACTACCTGGCTTCTCCCCCTCAGACGCGAGGGATCGTCGGGGTGTTCCAAGCGCAAGATCCGAACGCATCGTTCCTCGTGAATTACTTGGCGCCAGGGGGGCTATATTCGTATCCTGGGATTGGCGAACTCTGGCTACAGATGGCGCTTACGATGACGCTGGTCCTGATTCCCTTTGTGATCCCGATCTACAGGATGGGTCTCCTTTGGTCGGAGTTGACCGTGTTCGGACTCTGCAGTCTCGTGCTGGCGGCGATCCCTTTCGTATCCCCGACCTTCGCCCCTCCTCTGTGGCATCGTTGGCTGCTCATTGGAGCGATCGCCTTGCTCCCCTCTTTGCCACCATTTTTGGCCGTCCTCTCTGCGCCGGGGAAAGCCGGCGTCCTCGCCCTTCTGGCGATCCTAGTCGTTCCTTTCTTGGTCCTTCCCGCCGGGGCGTCGGCGCCTTTTCTTGCCACTTCGTGGACCACTCGGTATATTCCGGGCAGCATGGTCGAAAACTCGATTCCGATAGACGACTGTCCCGCGCTCGTCGCTGCCCTGACGTGGGTTCAGGACGGCCCGTACAACCATTCCGTCTTCGCGGCACAAGCGCGGTTCGCGGGATGGACGTACGTCTTCCTGCCGGGAGTTGATTTGCGGCCGTTCTGGTCTGCCGCCGAATTCGACTCGATCCGCTCGTCGTCTGCAACGCCCGTGATTACGGTCTGGTGGGCCGGTCCGACTGGCTGGGCTCCGGAGTTCTCCCCACCGCCAGGCCTCCACATCGTCCACCAGGAGGGGAATATTGCGATCTACTCTGAGTAATTCCGGTCCCCCCCGCGAAGCCGTCTTCTCGGCCCGCTCGAAGCGGGTCTTTGTCGTGTCGGGGAAAAATCCGCTCACGGATCCCGGTGGCTACGCCTCGTACGGATACGTGGTGGGGGAGTGCTTGACTCAACTCGGATACGAGGTGGACCTCCTCGCGTTCGGCGAGCGCGATGAGGAGGTCCGGACGGCCGCGGGTCGGATTCGGACATTTGGTTCGCGCACGGTCCCCCGGCGGACCGAGTTCTTTCCGTTCTGGTGTCGTCGATTTGCCCGAGAGATCCACGCGGCGCTTGGCGAAGCCGAGCAAGCGGTCGTGCACGGTGTGGGGCCGTGGTCCCTTGCGGGCGTCCTCGCGATGCGCAAGAATCGCCGGATCAAAGCCGTCGGGAGTTATTTCACCACGCTGCGCAACGAGATGTTTTGGCTCGCGAAAGGCGTCCCAATCAATGACTACGGGTTGGGCCCCAAGGCCCGGTATCAAACCGCGTACTTGGTCGTTTTGCTCACGTTACATCCGATCGAGCGGTGGGCCCTATCCCGGCTGGAGACAGTGTTCGTGCACTATGAGTACACGCGGAAGTTGCTCGAAAGAGAGCTTGGGCTCCGCGGGCGCAACCTCGTGATGATTCCATACGCCATCGATCTCCAACCGAAGGCGGCGCTGAACATGATACCAGCGGCACCCGCCGACCACCCATTCGAAGTCCTCACGGTCTGCCGACAGGAGCCCCGCAAGGGAATCAACTACCTCCTCCGGGCATACCGACTTCTGTTGGATCGCGGGGTGACCTTCCACGCTACCGTCGTTGGCTCTGGAGCGTTGTTGGAAGCGCATCGAAAGATGACCCGGTGACTCGGCCTTGACGGTTCCGTCGAATTTCCAGGAT
>VBLZ01000132.1 GCA_005878515.1 Methanobacteriota archaeon
CTCCTTCGTCGGCCATCGACTTCCTCGCGGCGATCTTGTCTCCGGAGAGGGCCATCGCATGGGGGGGCGGGCCGACGAAGAGCAGTCCCGCCTCCGCGCATCGCGTTGCGAAGCTCGGATTCTCCGAGAGGAATCCGTAGCCCGGATGAATCGCGTCGGCGCGTGCGACCCGGGCCGCTTCGAGGACGTGCTCGATGTTGAGGTAACTGTCCGAAGGGAGGGCGCCTCCGATCAACAGTGTCTCGTCCATCGCGTTTCGATGCAACGCGGACCGATCTGCCTCCGAATAGACGCCGATGGTCCGTATCCCCATCTCCCGCGCCGTCCGCGCGACCCGAATCGCGATCTCGCCTCGATTCGTGATCAAGAGCCGTCGGAACATTTGTTCCTCATCAGAGCGGGATGTTGCCGTGCTTCTTCGCCGGTCGGCTTTCTCGTTTCGTTCGGAGCACGGAGAACGCGTCAATCACGCGGGGCCGCGTCTCCGACGGTTCGATTACGTCGTCGAGGTATCCCATCCGGGCGGCGATGTACGGGTTCGCAAAGCGATCGCGGTACTCGCTCACGAGCTCCTTCTCCCGCCGTTTCGAGTCCTTCGCCTCCTCGATCTCCTTCTTGAAGATGATCGGGACCGCGCCTTCCGGACCCATAACCGCGAGCTCGGCCGACGGCCAAGCGAAGTTGAAGTCCCCGCGGATGTGCTTCGAACACATGACGTCGTACGCGCCGCCGTACGCTTTCCGCGTGATGACCGTGACCTTCGGGACGGTCGACTCACTGAAAGCAAACAAGAGCTTCGCGCCGTTTCGGATAATCCCGTCGTACTCTTGTTCCTTCCCTGGAAGAAATCCAGGAACGTCGACGAACGTGAGGAGGGGGATGTTGAAGCAGTCGCAGAACCGAACGAACCGCGCAGCTTTGATCGAGGCATTGATGTCGAGCGTGCCCGCCTGAACTTTCGGCTGATTCCCGACGACGCCGACCGGTCGCCCCTCGAGGCGAGCAAAGCCCACGACGATATTCTGGGCCCATTCTTCATGGACCTCGAACCACGAGTCGCGGTCGACGACCCGCCGGATGACGTCTCGCATGTCATATGGTTTGTCGGACTCCTCCGGGACCACCTGCGAAAGTTCCGGGTCCGCTCGGGACGCCTCGTCGTCGGTGGCGACAATCGGCGGATCGTCCACGTTATTCGACGGTAGGTAGCTCAAGAGTTTTCGGACAATCCGAAGAGCCGATTTCTCGTCCTGAGCGGCGAAGTGGGCGACACCGCTCTTCGCGGCATGGGCCGTCGCGCCGCCGAGATCCTCAAACGAGACATCCTCGCCGGTCACGGCCTTGATCACCTCGGGACCCGTGATGAACATGTTTGAGGTGCCTTTCGCCATGATGATGAAATCCGTCATGGCGGGGCTGTACACCGCGCCTCCCGCGCACGGGCCGAGGATCGCGCTGATCTGCGGGATGACCCCCGACGCGAGGACGTTCCGGAAGAAGATTTCCGCGTAACCACCGAGGCTGATGACGCCCTCCTGAATCCGTGCGCCTCCGCTGTCGTTCAGGCCGATGACCGGTGCGCCGACCTTCATCGCCGTGTCCATGATCTTCACAATCTTGTTCGCGTGCATTTCCCCCAGGCTCCCGCCGAAGACGGTGAAGTCCTGCGAGAAGACGAAGACGGTCCGGCCGTCGATTGAGCCGTGGCCCGTGACCACGCCGTCTCCCGGGATTCGCTTCGCGTCCATCCCGAAGTCGGTTGTGCGGTGCTCGACGAAGGCGTCCGTCTCGACGAAGCTGCCGGGATCGAGCAGCAGATCGAGCCGCTCCCGCGCGGTCAGCTTCCCCTTCTTGTGCTGCGCCTGAATCCGATCTTTGCCCCCGCCTTCTCGGGCCTGGGCCTTCCTTCGGCGCAGCTCATCGACGCGCTCATCGCCCACCATGGAGCCGCCGAACGCGGAGCGCGTCATTAATCCTTCGCGCCCCGCAGGGATCCCCTGGGAACCTGACGAAACCGACGGCCGGTCGAAAGGACTAAGTGCGCGCTCCGAGCATCGAGATCTCCGTGGACGGGACGCTTCGCCAAGCGCGTGCCGTGGTCATTGGCCTCATTGCCTTCGCGCTGGTCGCGCTCTCCGCAAACCCGGCCCCGGTCGCGGCGAATAATCCGGATGAGTATTCGATTGCCAAGATCTTCTACGGCAGTGGATGGATCGCCGATCCGACTTCGGGCCTCCGGCGCGATGTCGCCTTACTCAACCTCACTGAAGGGTATCAGCAGCACTATCCGAACAACGGGACCCTCGATGCCTTCTCGCAGATTTTCATTGAGTTCTCGATCCCCGCGGACGCGTCGGGTCCCGAGGACGGCGCGGCCCTGAGAATCCACTTCTCGTATTACGTCAGCATGAGTTGCATCCACCTCGACACGCTGACCTGCCCGCTCGGCTCGAACGACACCGCGGTGGTCCAAGACACCTTCGACCTCGAGGTCCGACGGATCATTGAGTATCGAGACGCGGACGGGAGCGGCGGATACGGACCTGGAGATCCAATCGTGAACGCGATCTCGCTGGCTCAGCCGGAATCGCCCCACATCCGGGCGTGGCCGTTCGCGTTCGACGGTTCGATGATGGACCTCCCGTACGACTGGAGCACGATCACGAACGAGACTCAACTCTCGGAGGGGGCGCTCTTTGCCGGCGACCCGCTCTTGGACCAACTCTCGCACTTCTGGATCTCCACCGGGGACGGAGTGCCCACGAACCTGACGCTGAACTCGTTCTTCTTCCTCCGGCCAACCGTGTACCAGGCCGTCCCGCTCACGCCGACAACCCTGAAGCTTGACCTCTCGCTGGAGCACATGTCCTTCGTGGCGAGCGACACAGCCGCGGCTCTGGAGTTCAACCTAACTTCCAGCCATTTCCGGTTTTCCGCGAACGAGAGCGGCAGCTCGGACGGCGTGTTCACGAACGCGAGTGCCGCTCAGGCGTTCTTCACATGGAGTCCGAATGCGACTGCCGACGGAGTGTCGTCCGCCGTCCGCTCGACGGTGATCGCTTCGAACGAATCCGCGACGGTCTACCTCTCGTACCCTCGGGCGACGGCAATCTACCACGATCCGGTGGTCGGCCTGGCATACGTGGGCCAGCGCTTTTCCGCCGCGCCGCCCGGACCGCCTTCGACGCCCGGGAGATCCGGCACTCCCATTTGGATTCCAATCCTCGCGGGGACGGCTGTCATCATCGGGGTCGGCGCGTATCTTGTCGTCCGGTATTCGCGGCGCCCCCCGCGCTTGTGAATCGCCATCCAACCGATTTGCGCCGCGACCGTCACTTGAGGATTTCCAGAGTTCCCTCAAAGAAATCGTGTTTCGCTCCCTGATCGTCGATGATGACGAGCGCCCCGTTCGTCCCAATGTCATACGCCTTGCCGATCACGCGGGCCTTCCCGGTCATGGCCGAGACCCGCTTTCCGATCGTCGTACACTGCCCGCGGTAGTCCTTCACGAGGAATTCGATCCGCGTGTTGCGGTAGCGGGAGTACAAGTCGTCGACTTGATTCAGGAGATAGTCGAGGAATTCTTCATTCGCGACGAAGAGGCTCACCTCTCGTTTCAGTGTCGTGGCCTTCGGCTGGACGTCGGCCGGCAGCTTGTCCAGGTCCACATTCGTGTTGACGCCGATGCCGACGACCACATGGTATACGTCGTGCCGGTAGACACCCTCGGAGAGGATGCCGGCGATCTTCCGGTTCTGATACACGGCGTCGTTCGGATACTTCAAGCCGGCGAACACGCCGAAGTGCCGCAACGCTTTCACGACCGGCATTCCGACGAGAAGACCGAGGAGCCAGGCGTGGGCCTCCTTGGGCCGGAGCATGAACGACGCGTACAGACCGCCGAGCGGCGAAGCCCAGGCCCGGCCGTGGCGGCCTCGGCCCGCGGCTTGTCGATCCGCCCAGACGACCAGGCCCTCTTCGACGTCCGACTCAAGGAGCTCCTTCGCGGTCTCGTTCGTCGATTCGACCGCGTCGAAGTGGAGGATCGTCCGGCCGACTGTCTTGCGGTTCGCGTCGTGGACCTCGCCGATCTTCAACGGCGGTCGGACGAGCGCGGAGATATTTCAACGTGCGCGTCAGGAGGGCGTCTGCGCCGGCGCCGGCCTCGCGACTTTCGCCAGGTCCTGGCTCCGGAGGAAACCCTCGAACATCACCGCGATCCCGACAAGCACGCCGATGTAGAGCGCCCAGGGGATATTGTACCGGGCCAAGGAGCCGCCGATGGCGACGATCAAAGCGCCGATTCCGATCCACAAGTTGAACACGAGGCGGGACCGCCAATACGAGTACGCCGCAATACCGATCAACGCGACGCTCCCCGGAATCGTGAACAGGTAAGAAAAGGTCCGCACGTTGTCGGGCAGGGCCATGCCCGCGACCGGGATCGGCGAGGAGAGTGCGTTCGTGTTGACCGTTGCTCCCGCAACGGCCGCCGCAAACCCGACGGTAATGATCGCGGTGTACAGGGTGAACCCGATGCCGGCGCGCCGGTGCACCAGGAACAGCGAGCCAATTCCCAACACCGCGACGAGGAGCGCCGCGAGGACGTAGTAGATCTTGTAGACGGTAACGGACCAACCGTACGCCTCCGCCAAGAACTGCGTGAACGCCGCGACCGCATACAGCCCCAATCCCAAGGACCAGGCCAACTGATAGGGTCTGCGTCGGCCCAGCCACTGGGCGAACACGAGGGACGCGAAGGCGACAGAGATCACGGTGGCGCCGAGCGAGATTGCGGCGCCCTCAAAACTCATTGCGCGCGCACACCGGGACGCCTCGGATAAACCTTCTCCGCAGCGGTCAGCCTAATCGCGCTGAGTCCTTCCGGTCGGTTTCGGAGGTTCCTCGACGAGTTCGAGGAGGACGCCGTGGAGTGATCGAGGATGGACGAACGCAACGAGCCGACCCTGGGACCCCCGGCGCGGCTCCGCGTCGACCAACTCGAATCCGGCTTGCTTGAGACGCGTCATCTCGGTTCGGATCTCCTCCGTCGCGAGGGCGAGATGATGAAATCCCTCCCCACGACGCTCGATGAACCGAGCAATCACGCCGTCGGCTTTGAGGGATTCCAGGAGTTCGATTCGAACGGCCCCGGCGCGGAGGAAAGCCACCCGGACGCCTTGCGACGGCACGTCTTCCGTGAGGTCCGGCTCGAGTCCCAGACGCCGGTAGTCCCCGAGCGCCTCGCGCAGGCTGCGCACCGCAACGCCCACGTGATGGACCGGTCCGATCATACCTCTTGCCTCGGCTTGTACGTGCCGAAGACCGTCCGGAGGACGTCGCTGATCTCGCCCAGCGTCGCCTTCGCCTGGACCGAGTCCAGAATCGCGGGAACGAGATTCGCGTCCGACCGGGCCTCATCTTCCAAGCGGTGGAGATGAGAGTCGACCTCTCCTTGGCGCCGCTTCGCCCGGAACGCCCGGACCTGTCGGATGCGCTCCGGCTCTAGGCGGGGATCCGTCTTGGTGACGGGGACGCGCTCGTCGCCCTCTGCATATGCGTTCACGCCAACAACGGTCCGCTCGCCTCGCTCGAGTTCGACTTGCACTCGGTACGCGGAATCAGCGATTTGGCGTTGGACCCACCCGGTCTCGATTGCCTTGAGCATCCCGCCGCGGCGGTCCGTCTCCCGAATCAGGCCGACGGCTTCCGACTCGAGCCGGTCCGTGAGCGATTCGATCGCGAACGAACCACCGACCGGATCGACGGTATTGGCCACACCGCTCTCGTGCGCCAAGATTTGTTGCGTCCTCACGGCCACCCGGACCGCCTTCTCCGACGGAAGCGAGAGTGCCTCGTCCATGCTGTTCGTGTGGAGCGATTGGGCGCCTCCGAGGACCGCGGCGAGGGCCTGGATCGCGACCCGGACCGCGTTGTTCTCCGGCTGCTGCGCGGTGAGCGCCACGCCCGCGGTCTGGGCATGGAATCGGAGTTCGAGCGACTCCGCCTTCGTAGCGTGGAACCGCTCCCTCATGATCGTCGCCCAGAGTCGGCGCGCGGCGCGGAACTTGGCGATTTCCTCAAGGAGGTCGATGTGCGCGTTGAAGAAGAACGAGATTTGCGGCGCAATCGTGTCGACATCCAGGCCGCGCGACACGGCGGCCTCCAAGTATGCGATCCCGTTCGCGAGGGTGAACCCGATCTCCTGCGCGGCGGTCGCTCCCGCCTCGCGGATGTGGTAACCGCTCACGCTGATCGCGTTCCACCGGGGCACCTCACGGGAGCAGAACTCGATCACATCGAGGGCGAGGCGGATCGAGGGCGCTGGCGGGTAGATGTACGTCGACCGTGCGATGTACTCCTTCAGGATGTCGTTCTGGACGGTCCCGCGAAGCGATTCGCGGGCGACGCCGCGCGCCTCGCCGACGGCCAGGTAGAGGGCGAGCAGGATCGCGGCGGTCGCGTTGATCGTCATGCTCGTGCTCACCCGATCGAGGGGGAGGCCATCGAGCAGGATGTCCATGTCCTCGACCGTCGAGATCGCGACGCCGACCCGTCCGACCTCCCCGCGGGCCATCGGTGCATCGCTGTCGTAGCCGATCTGGGTCGGCAGGTCGAACGCGACGCTCAGCCCTTCGTTGCCGTGGGCGAAGAGGTACTTGAACCGCCGGTTCGTCTCCTTCGCGGTCCCGAAACCGGCATACTGGCGCATCGTCCAGAGCCGAGCGCGGTACATCGTCGGATGGATCCCGCGGGTGAACGGCGGCTCCCCAGGGAATCCGAGGCCTTCCCGGTACGCGTCCGCCTTCGGGTCGCGCATCGCGACGACGTCCAGAGGAAGGGCGCTTCCGGTCGTACTCGACGCCTTCCCTACGGCGTTGGCCCGTTTGGATGCCGGGAGCCGTCGTCGGGTCGCTTTCCGTTGCCGGGCCATACGATCGATCTCAATAGTTCGTCCACGCGAGGCTGAGCTCCGGCAGGGACGCGCCGCTGCCGCGAACGACCTCTCCGACGATCCGTGCGTTCACGTCGGGCTGGAGGGCCCGAATGATGGCCTTCGCCGCCGCCTCCGGTGCAACGACCGCGAAACCCATTCCCATGTTGAACGTCTGATACATTTCCCGGTCTTCGACTCCCCCGAGCGATTGCAATTCGCGGAACAGGGGCGGCACGTCGAGCGGCTTCGTGATGCGGAATTCAACCTTCGACCTGAGGCGGACGAAGTTGCGGAGCCCGCCTCCGGTGATGTGAGCCATCCCATGGACGTTCCCGCGTCGGAGGGCCCGCAGAATCGGTCGAACATAGATCGCGGTCGGCTCGAGGAGTTCCTCGCCCCAGGGACGTCCGGTTCCGCCGACCTTGTCGAACACGGTGAGCGAAGCGTCACGCAACACCCGCCGGGCGAGCGTCAGGCCGTTCGCATGGATCCCGTGGCTCGGGAGGCCGACGATCAAGTCCCCCGGCCGGATCGCTCGACCGTCGACGATTTTCGACTTCCGGACGGCTCCGAAGCAAGTGCCTGCGAGGTCGAATTCCCGAACGAGCTCTGGGACGACGGCGATCTCCCCGCCGATGATCGAGACGTTCGCCATCTCGGCCCCGCGGTTCAGCCCGACGCCGATCTGTCGGGCGACCTCGCGGTCGTATCGCTCGATCGCGACGTAGTCCACAAAGGCAATCGGCTCCGCGCCGACGCAGATCATGTCGTTCACGTTCATCGCGACGCAGTCAATCCCGATCGTGTCCCAGCGACGCATCTCCTTCGCGACAAGGACCTTCGTCCCGACGCTGTCGGTGCACAGGGAGAGCGCGTACTTGCCGAAGTCGACGAGTCCCGTGAAGTGACCGATCTGGGTCAACGGCTTCCCCAGGCCCCGACGACGGTAGGTGAGGGCGGAGACGAGGGCGGCGATGTGCGCGGCCTTTTCGTCCTGGCTCACGCCGGCGTCTGCGTAGGTCCGGACCACATCGGACGAAAGCGGCCGCGGCTATTTCAAGGGTGCGCGGTGCCCGGTCAACATGTTATGCCGTCGGCGGGGGGGACGACGTGAGAGCGAGACCGCGAGCATTTCGACCAATAAGCCAAGGCCCCCAAACAGCCCGCCGAATAATACAGCGCCAAGGTAAGTGTGAAGGGGGAACAAGTAGTGAAATAGGACGACACTCCCGACGACGATGGGAAGACCGGCGGCCACTGCAACAAACTTCTCCCGCTTTGACCATTTCAGTGGGTTCATCACCGATTTCAGCGGATTCATCACGGATCCGCACTAGCTTGCTCGGGCATATCCCTGCCGCAGACTAAGCTGGAATCGCTCGTAGGTCTGGGGTTAGGAAGCAGCCATCGAGCCTCCGTTGCTAGCTTACACCCGCGAGACCAGGAGTTCATACGGAAATCCCGTGGCGCCGATGGAAGGTCGCCAAGCTGGGTCGGTCAATCGTCACTCGGGCCGTGGCCAAACGCACTCCCAGTCGGTGGAGGTGGCTCGCGAGTTCCACCGCGTCACCAGGAGGCATTATAAGGACGCTCTGGCCAATCCAGACGACCCCGGCCGGTGGATGAATCCCTTCTCCGGTACCGGACGTGCTCGGGACATTCCGAGATTCGGTCCCGGCCGAACACGATCTGGCACACCCGGGCCGCCACGGCCCGACGGGATCCGGCGACGTCGTACGACAACAGGACCCGTTCTCCCTCGTATCCTTCGATGGTCATGATGGCCTCTAGGGTAATAGCTATATTATAGCTTTTCCATGGGGACCGCGAAACAACTCGTTGCTGGTTAACATGTTAAGCCAGTGGTGGAAAGGGTTTATGGAGCTCGGGTCGCTTCATTCCGACGATGGGCAAGGCGTGGGTCAAGGCGCGGAAACACGATCGATTCTACCGCGCGGCGAAGAAGCAGTCGTACCGGAGCCGTGCCGCAATCAAGCTGTCGCAGATCGACCTGCGGTACGGGCTGTTCGAATCGGGGGACGTCGTCGTGGACCTCGGCGCAGCGCCCGGTGGTTGGTCCCAAATCGCGCGCGAGCGCATCGGAGCGAAGGGACGCGTCATCGCGGTCGACCTCGCCACGATCTCTCCGATCAAGGGGGTCGACATCCTTCGAGGCGACTTCACACGCTCGGAGGTTCAGGCCGAGTTGTTTGAGACGCTTCGGAAGCCTGCCGACGTCGTCATGAGCGACACCGCCCCGAAACTGAGCGGCAATCGGTCGCTCGACGTAGCGCGGACCCTCGACCTCGCGGATGTGGCGCTCTCCTTTGCAGTCCGCGCACTCCGGCCGAACGGCCGGTTCCTGGTGAAGGTGTTCCAGGGGGACGGATACCCGCCGTTCCTTCGCCGGGTCGGCGAGCGCTTCGAGGCGACAAAGGGCGTGAAGCCGACCGCCTCCACCTCCACGAGCGCGGAGATCTACATCCTCGCGGTGGGCCGCCTCTAGGCCGCCGCGCTGCGCGAAATCGACCGGGCTCGCTCGAGGCACTTCTCGGCTTCCTCGCGAGCGCCGAGACGGGCGAGGACCTCCCCTCGGTTCAACCACGCGGCGACGTACTCGGGCCGGAGCTTCGTCGCCTTCGCGTGGCACTTGTCCGCGTCCTCGAACCGGTTCATCCGAGCGTACACGACGCCTTTGTTGTTCCATGCAATCGCGTACTTCGGGCGGATCTTGATCGCCCGATCATAGCAGTCGAGGGCCTTCGCCAGCAGTCCTTTCTTGAAATAGACCGTCCCAAGGTTGCACCACGCGACCTCGTTCTCCGCGTCCAGACGGATCGCGTTCTCATGGCACCGCAACGCCTCATCGATCCGCCCAAGATAGCGCATCGCGACGCCGCGGGAGGTCCACGCGTACGATGGTCGGCGGACCAGACGGATCGCTCGCTCGTAGTGCCCGAGGGCCTCCTGATACCGTCCCTGTTTCACGAGGCGATCACCTTGGGCCACCGCGCTGTTCGAGATCCGGAACAGCGAGAGCGCGGCGATCATCCCGCCCGCGGCAACGCTCGCGAAGAGCAGGATCGGAAGTGGCGCCGAGAGGTCGAACGGGTTGATGTACATCCGGAAGAAAATGAACACCGCGAGCAACACGCCAACCGATGCGTACGTGACCCCGTCGAACATGCGGCCGGAGACTCGAATCATCTTCCGACCCTCCGTTTCGGCGGGCGTCGCGATCACGGGGATCCGTTCCGTGTCCGCGGTCGCGACCGAGGATGGCCGAGTTTCCTCGACGTCCGGAGCGGATTGGCCCTCGGCCGTTTCCGCGGGAGGCGAGGGTTGAATCTCGACGAGCAGGGAGTCGAACAACTCCTCCGCCGCGGTCTCGTCCACCTCGGACTCGTCCGGCCCGGGCGGCGATTCCGGTTTCGCCTCGGACAGAGGCGCCTGCGAGAGGTCGAGCAAGTCCTCGAGGATCGCGTCCACTTTCTCTTCGGGCGACAGCTTGTTCAGGGCGAAGCCGCACGCTCCACA
>VBLZ01000225.1 GCA_005878515.1 Methanobacteriota archaeon
TGGATGATTGGAGGTCCTCAGGGGAGCGGTGTCGACTCGTCGGCGAACGTGTTCGCGCGCGCCTGCGCCGCCGGCGGTTTGCACATCTTCGGGAAGCGCGAGTTCTATTCGAACATCATGGGCGAGCATTCCTACTTCGCCCTTCGAGCCGATTCGAAGCTCGTCCGGTCCCACATCGATGACGTCAACGTGCTCGCGACGTTCGAGGCGGAGACCCTGTTCCGGCACGCCCGGGAAGTCACCGACGACGGTGCGATCATCTACGACCCGTCGCTCGGGAAGACGCGTCTCTCGGATATCCCCACGATTGAGAAGCGCCTCGACGCCGACCTGAAGACATACCTGATCTCGCGAGGGGTCGGGGAGACGCTCGACGACATGCTCGCGGCGTCGAAGCAGCGCGGCGTGAGCCTCGTTCCGATTCCGTTCCACGATCTCCTCGAACAGGTGGCCGACGAGTTCCAGATCGACCAGTTGAGCAAGATCTCCCGCGTCGTCAACATGCTCGCCGTCGGCGCGTCGTTCGGAATCCTCGGATTCGACTTCGAGATGATGCGGCGCTCCCTCGAGGACGTCTTCCGCGCGAAGGCGAAGGTCGTCAACATGAATGCGGCGGGCGCGCGGAAGGCGTACGACATCGCGAAGGCCCTCGTGCCGGAGTTCTCGTACCGGCTCGAGAAGCTCCCGCGGAAGGAATCGCGGCTGTTCCTCACGGGCAGCCAGGCGACGGCCCTCGGGAAGCTGTACGGCGGAATGCGTTTCCAGACGTACTATCCCATCACCCCGGCGTCCGATGAGAGCGAGTTCCTCGAGGAGAACGAGATCCTCGACCTGAACGGGCACGGGCTCGCGCCCGACGCGGCGGGAGCGGCGGCGACCGCGAAGGAGGAAGGGGCCTCGATGCTCGTCGTGCAGACGGAAGACGAGATCGCCGCGATCACGATGGCGACGGGAGCCGCGCTGACGGGCGCCCGCTCCGCGACCGCGACCTCGGGCCCCGGCTTTTGTCTGATGATGGAAGGCATCGGCTGGGCCTCGATCAACGAGGTGCCGGTCGTCATCACGCTGTACCAGCGCGCCGGCCCGAGCACCGGGATGCCGACCCGCCACGAGCAGGGCGACCTGCGCTTCGCGCTCCATGCCGGCCACGGCGAGAGCCCCCGAATTCTACTCGCGTCCGGCGATTTCGAGGAGTGCATCCGGGACGGGCTGTTGGCCTTCAACTACGCGGACCGATATCAGATGCCGGTGATCCACCTGGTCGACAAGGCGCTTGCGAACAGCTACGCCACGACGCCGGTCCCCGACTTGTCCGATCTGCGGATTGACCGGGGCGCCGTCGTCGACGGGAACAACGGGTACACGACGGAAAATCCATACAAGCGGTTCGACCTGGGAAACGGACCCGTGTCGCCGCGCGCGTTCCTGGGTCAGCCCGGGACGATCTTCTGGAACACCGGCGACGAACACGAGGAGCGCGGACACATCACGGAGGACCCGATGGTCCGCGACTCGATGATGGAGAAGCGCTTCGCCAAGCTCGACCTCGCCGCGAAGGAGATCCCGCAGGACGTCAAATTCCGATACTTCGGCCCGAAGGACGCCGGCACGGTCATCGTGAGCTGGGGATCCACGAAGGGCGCACTCCTCGATGCGCTAGACCGCATCTGGGCCGAAGGCGCCAAGGTCGGCTACCTCCACCTCCGGTTGATCAATCCGTTCCCGAGCCAAGAGATCCTTCCGTATCTCGCGAAGGCGAAACGCCGAATCGGAATCGAGATGAACTTCGGGGCACAGCTCGCCGGGATCGTGCGCGAGCACACGGGCGTCGAAATGACCCATTTCATCCTGAAGTACAACGGCCGACCGATGTCCAACACGGAATTGTACGACGCAATCAAGACCGTGATCCGCGGAAAGGCGACGAAGAGGACGGTGTTGACCCGTGGCTCTTGAACAGGTCATGAAACCCGCCGACTTTGCGACCGACGTCCACAACGACTGGTGCCCCGGCTGTGGGGATTTCGGGATTCTGCGGACGATTCAGATGGCCCTCGCGGAGCTCAAGATGGAACCGCACCGCGTGACGATCGTCTCCGGGATCGGGTGCTCCGCGAAGACGGTCCACTATGTGAAGACGTACGGGATCCACACGTTGCACGGCCGCGCGCTCCCCTACGCGACCGGCGTGAAGCTCGCGAACCCCCAGCTGAAGGTCCTGTGCCTCAGCGGCGACGGGGACGGCCTGGGGATCGGCGGCGGCCACTTCGTGAACGCGGGTCGCCGGAACCTGGACATGCTGTACATCATCCACGACAACGGCGTCTACGGTCTGACGAAGGGCCAGGCGGCGCCGACCTTGAAGCTCGGCGTGCAGACGAAGTCCCTCGCCCATCCGAACATCAACGAGGCGGTCAACCCGATCTGGCTCGCCCTCGCCGCGGGCGCGACGTGGGTCGGCCGCGGTTACTCATACGATATCAAGCATCTCGTCGCCACGATCAAGGCTGGGATCGAGCACAAAGGCTACGCCTTCCTCGACGTCCTCCAGCCGTGCCCGACGTACAACGACCTGAACACGAAGGAGTGGTACGGCGGCGAGGACCGCAAGGATCCGGCGAGCAATCGAGCGATGCCTCGCGTCTACAAGCTCGAGGACGAAGGCTACGACCCGGTGGTCCGCGATCCATCCGAAGTCGAGAAGAAGACCACGCAGGCGCTGGAGAAGGCGCTCGAATGGGGAGACCGCATCCCGATCGGCGTGTTCTACAAGAACGAACACGTGCCGACGTTCGAAGAGCGCATCGCACAGCGCGTGCCAACCTACATGGAGCACCCGCCGGCCCTCCAGCCGATCGCGGGCCCGAACGGCGAACCGAGGACGGACCTGACGCGGCTCATGCAGCGACTGACGTTCAAGGCCGAGTGACGGCGACGCGCCTCGCCTCGCGTCCCTCTTCCAGGACGTCCGCAGCGGGCTTCCCCATTTCCCAGATTCGCTCCGCCATCTCGGAC
>VBLZ01000226.1 GCA_005878515.1 Methanobacteriota archaeon
GCCGGGCCCGACGAGCAGAAAGATCGTCGTCCCGATCGTCGGGCCGAGCCCGATCATCGTGATTTCCAAGAGCCCGAGGTCCCGGCGAAATTTGACCTCGACCTCGCGGCCCTGTGCCATCGGGTCGCGGCAGAATGGGAGTCCCTTATTAGCCCTTGGTGGGTCCGCCGATGGCTTTCAAATACATGAGAGGATAGTCGAGTTCCGTCACGTAGCGGAGCGTTCCGACGGCCCGCGCGGACCCGACGCGCACCGCGACTTCGACGTGCAAAAGGTCCTCCGTCAAAACGCCGTATCGGTAGGGTCCACGGACTTGCATCCGCTTGCGGTCGATCCGGACCCGGACCCATTCGACCTGGGGCTGCACCCGCGTCGCGGCCTCGATCGCGCGCTCGAGCGATGGCGCGCTCGCCTCCGTTAACGGCGCTCCGACATACTGGTGGGCAATCGAGCCCAGTTTAATCCCCGCCTCGAAGGCGGCTCGGTCGCGGTCAGTCCCTGCGAAGTACGCGCGGGTCGGGTCGTCGGCCATCACGGTCCCCGGCGCGACAATGCCGGCGTCGGCATAAGGCCGACGGACCAGCCATCTGGATTCACGATGCCTTCGCAAGTGATTCGTCAATGTTCAATGGGAACGTATCAAAAGTCGATTGACAGCGGCAAAGGCTTAATTCGGTCGCGAGCTTGAACCGAGATTCCTCTATGGCGCGGAAGCCCATCATCGGTGTAATCGGAGGCGGGAGCACGGCGTCGGCCGACGGCCTGGCCCTCGCCGAGGAAGTAGGATTCCTCATCGCACGGGCCGATGCGGTCCTGATCTGCGGTGGCCTCAACGGCGTCATGGAGGCGTCCGCGAAAGGCGCGAAGCGGGGAGGCGGTTTGACGATCGGCGTCCTGCCGACCGGGAACAAGGCGGATGCGAATTCCCATATCGACTTGCCGATCGCAACGGCGATGAGCACCGCGCGGAATCTGATCATCGTCCGCACCGCCGACGCGATCATCGCGGTGAATGGCTCGTACGGCACCTTGAGCGAGATGGCCCACGCCTTCGATCTGGGCAAGACGGTGTTCGGCCTTCGTACGTGGCCGATCGAGAAGGCGGGCGTGGAAGCGAAACTGTTCGTCTCGGTCGCCACCCCGCGCGAAGCCGTCGAACGGGCCCTCGAGTATGCACGCAAGGCGATGATTGCGGAGAAGCCGGGACCGGGCTTCCAGAAGTGATCGAGGTCGCGGCGCGGGACGGAAAGACTGAGGTCCGCAGGCTTAAGTGAGTCTGCGAGATTTCATCCGTATGCGCCCAACGATTCGGCCCGCCGACGTAGAATCGTGGGGCGTCCCTCTGAGACCCGCAAAGGAACTCGCAACGGGAATCGAGGAAGCATCCCGACGATTCCCCGGGGCTCTCGATCCGCGCGGCCAGGAACGATTCTGGCTCACGCTGCGTTCGCTTCTACTCACGAACCCTGCCGCCCGATGGCGATTCGCGGCACATCTCGCGTTGTACCGTCTCGCGTACGATGGCCGTCATCCTGAGGATGGCCCCGGACCGGCGTGGGTGCCGTCCAGAGCCGACCTGCACTCCTCGAACATCGGCCGGATGATGGCGGCACGTCGGCTCACTTCGTTCGAGGACTTTCGGCGATGGTCCGTGGACCGGCGGGACGACTACTGGTCCACAATGATTCGCACGCTCGGCATCGTGTTCCGGACGAGCCCGACTCGAATCCTCAAGCTACCCGCAGATCCGCGTCACCCGGAATGGCTCGCGGGCGCGCAGCTGAACATCGCCGAGAGTTGCTTCAACGCCGCCCCGAACAAGGCCGCGATTCTCTTCGGACTGGAGGGATCCGACGCCATCCGCAAGATGACCTACGGGCAACTGCATCGTCTGAGTTCTCGGATCGCGAACGGTCTCGACGCGCTCGGTCTGCATCGAGGGGAGCGAATCGCGCTGTTCCTTCCGATGACTCCGGAAGCGGTCGCCGCCTACATCGGCATCGTTCTCTCCGGGCGGTGCGTGGTCGGAATCGCCGACGCAGCCGCGCCCCCGGAATTCCAGAAACGCTCTCGCATCGCGGACGCTCATGCCGTATTCACGGTCGATTCGTACCTCCGTGATGGGAAGGTGCACGACGTTTACTCGAAGGTGATTGAGGCGGATGGCCCCCAAGCGATTGTCATCCCGCGCACGGGAGAACCGCCACATCTGGCCCGCAGCGACATTGCATGGACGGACTTCTTGAGCGACCGGGATACGTACGACTCGGTCCCAGGGCGGCCCTCCGACTACACCAACATCCTGTTCTCGTCCGGGACCACAAAAGACCCGAAGGCGATCCCGTGGACGCAGACGACGCCGATCAAGAGTGCCGCGGATGCGTATCTCCACCAGGACGTCCGACCGTCGGACGTGCTCGCTTGGCCGACGAGCTTCGGGTGGATGATGGGTCCCTGGCTCACCTATGCGAGCCTCGTGAACCGGGCGACGATGGCCCTGTACGTCGGGGCGACCACGACCCGCGCATTCGGAGAGTTCGTCGACCGGGCCCGCGTCACGATGCTCGGGGTCGTGCCGAAACTGGTCCGGAGCTGGAAGACGGACGCAACGATGGAACGCCTCGATTGGCACCGGATTCGGGTGTTCAGCTCCACAGCGGAGCCGTCGACTCCGGAGGAGATGCTGTACCTCATGTTCCTTTCGGGGTACCGGCCGATCGTCGAATACTGCGGCGGCACGGAGATCGGCGGCGGATACATCACCGGGACCGTCGTGCAGCCCTGCGCTCCGGCGATGTTCACGACCCCGGCGCTTGGCCTCGACCTGGAGATCCTCGACGGGGGCCGCCCGGTCGCTCGCGGGGAGGTCTTCCTCGTCCCCCCGTCCATCGGTCTCTCGACCGAGCTCCTCAACTACGACAACGACGAGGAGTATTACGACAACGTC
>VBLZ01000133.1 GCA_005878515.1 Methanobacteriota archaeon
AGGAGGCCCGGTACGTCCGGCTCTGCGGCCGTACGAGTCGTCCGACCCAGTACGAGATGAGCGGCAAATACCAGATGTACAGTCGCGTCGGAACCCCGAAGAGAGTCCATTCCCAGAACTGCGGGGCGATCGAAACCGCTGTCGCGAGCGAGAGGATCGCCAGGCGGTTCCTCCCGTTTCGGAAGAGACGAGCCAGTTCCGGCGCGACGAGCTTCCTCTCCTCGATGCTGAGCACGTGAGCGAACGCTGACAGGATCAGCATGATTCCCGTCAGGTCCAAGGCGAACAGGGAGGACGCGTACGCCCCAATCGCGGACGCCTCGCCCGGGCTCAACGAGGGGTTTGCGAGTTCCACGCTGTTCAACAGGTAGGGAATGAGGGCGACCAGCAGCAGGAGGGCGACGTTGAGGAACGTGATCGCCCGCACCTCCCCGGGGAGGACGGACATGAACGTCGTGTAGATGATCCACGCGGTGATGAGGACCAAGAACGTGAATCCGAACGCGTAGATGTGGCTGTTAATCTCGCCTTGTGTGGCCGGCGCACTGGCAATGAGACCGATGGCCCCGATCGAGAGAGAAAGACCGAACACCAGGTCGGCGAGCGTCTCGATCCGCGGACGCGGACGTCGCTCGCTAAGCTGCGGCGGAATCGACATCCCAAACTCCGTTAGTTGGGGCGGACGCCGTCCAAGAAATCTCGGAGGACTTCGATGTAATGGGCCCGTTCTTCCCACATCGCCAAGTGGGCGCTCTTCTCGAAGCGCACGAGCTTGGAGCCGCGAATGCCTCGGTGGATGCTCGCGGCCACCCGCGGCGTCACCTCGTCGTAGCGGCCCACGGTCACGAGGGTCGGGACCTTGATGCGGGGGAGTTGGTCCGTCACGTCCCAATCTTTGATCGTGCCGATGATCGTGAACTCGTTCGGTCCGTTCATGGTAAAGTAGACCGGTTGGCTCGCGTGCTCAAGGGTGTACGTGAGTTCGCGTGGCCACACGGGGAGGCGGCACAGGTACCTCCGATAAAACACGTCGACCGCCGCGAGGTACTCGGGGTTCTGGTAGTCCTCGGCCGCCTCGTACTTCGCAATGGCGGCACGAGTCTTCGGCGGCAGGCGATTCACGAGCCGTCTCATCTCGCGGACCGTCAGCGGGACGCTCGCCAAGCCCCCCGTGATGACGAGGCTGCGCAGGTTCCGCTGGTACTTCAACGCGGTCGCGATCGCGAGGGCGCCGCCGTAGCTTGAGCCCATCAGGTGGACCTTCCCGAGCCGCAGCGCCTTTCGCACCGCTTCGACCTCCTCGACGTTATGGGCGATGGTGTAGAGGTCGGTGCCCCGCGGACGTTCAGATTTGCCGCAACCGAGTTGGTCGATGAACACGACTCGATACCCGAATTGGGCGAGGTCCTCCAGGGACAGAAGGTAGTTGTGCGTCATCCCCGGTCCGCCGTGAAGGCAGAGAACGGTCCCTTTCGTGGGCGTTCCATAGGTGCGATAGAAGAGCTTGAAGCCGAGAATCTTGACGTACCCTTCGGACGGTTCCACGCGATCCCCGGCTCGCCAGAATACGAGGTTCGCAGATGGTCTTTTTGGAGCGAACCGCGACCTCGACCGGACGCCGGTGAGCCGACGCTCCCAGATGATTCGGATGAACCGCGATCGAGAGATGTGGGTACGGTTCTGCATTTTGGAGCGGACTGTTGTGGGAAAAATCGGACGCCCAGGTCGGAGCCGGCTCGCGGAAGGCATCCGGGCGTTCATCGCGGCAGTGCGTTCGATCGCCGCAGGCCGCCGCTCCAAGACGTCGACCTCCGAGGTGTGACCACGGCCGTGTCGGCGTACGCATCGTACCACCCTCTCTTCGGGTTCGCGGCTTCGGTCCCACCGATCCCGCGGAGGGGACCCTCGGGACTCGCGATCTTGCGGCGCCTGGCCCGGGCGGCGGCGACGTGGATGTTCCCAATCCGCGCGCCGAGGGGGATGACCTCCCTCGATCCCGCCCAGGGAGCCGGAGCCGCCGCGCCGACAAGGGGCGCGTTCCAAGTACCCGAACCCTCGGAGGTGTGACATGCTCTTTGCCATCTTGGTCGTCGCGGCGTACCTCGTCCGCTTCGCGGCCCAGTGGGTCCGGATCGCGTAGTCGGTCCCCGACCCTCCTTTCCTTTTTCGTTTCGCTTTTTCGGACTCGCGACTGAGGAAGGTGTGTCGGAGAGGCATCCGCCGCGAGACTTGTCCTCGGAAACGAGGACATTCGCGAACTGCAAGTCGGACCCCGCCAAAACATCTAAGCGGCGGAATGACCTTCGGCGACGGGGGAGCAACGTGCCGACTGTCGAGGATTGGTTCAAACCGCACCTTACTATGGAGTACGTGAGGCAGTATCTCAAGACGAAGGATCCGGAGCTGTGGCCCGCGATCATTGATTACTTCCTCGGGGAGTTGTTGTTGCTCCGCTCGGATGCGGAAGCTCAAAGAGTCAACCCGGCCAAGCGGAAGAAAGAAGAAGATCTGATGAGAGAATCGAAGAAGGAATCTAGGAAGTAGACTGGGAAGCCACGGCAAGCCTCAACTCGGTCTCCAGCCGCCGCTCGACCTTCGGTTTCAGTTCGAGGCGGGCTTTCATCCCGTGCTCCCGGAGGAACAGATCGGCTTGCCGGGAGTGCTTCGCGGCGGTCTCAGTTTGACCCATTACGGCAAGAGCGACTCCGTACAATGTGTGGACCGCGTGCACGAGTGGCCACTCCTTCGTGGCCGGTGCCTCCGTCTGCCGAAGGGCTTCCGCGAAGGCGGAGTGGCAGGCCGCCTCGTCGTGCCGAAGGAGAGCGTCGACACCGTCGAGAACATGGACCAAAGCGAACCGGGCCTCGACTCCGCGGGCCATGCCCGGCTCCCGGAGCGACGCCGTGACGGATCGAAAGCCTTCGAAATCCCCTTCAAGGAGGCAACACTCCGCGACCATCGAGAGGGACTCCACCGCTAAGCCCGCGTGTCCCAATGACGCAAAATCCGTCGCGGATTGTTCGAACAGGGCGTGCGCGTCTTCGAACCGCTCCCGGAAATAGGCCACGAAGCCAAGGCCATATCGCGCTGCGACCATGGTATCCGGGTCGTATATTTTGCGGCCGAGGGCGAGGGCTTCGGCGAAGTACGCCTCTGCCCGCGTGGTATCGGCGAGCAACTCGAGGCAATAATAGCCCTTCAGCATCACGAACCCGCGGTACATGTGTGGATCTTGTAATGCCTTGGGGAGACCATCGATTGCTGCCACGTGCAGACCTGCTTTTTCGGCATCCCCGATCCGATATGCGTACAAGTGGGCCATCGCCTTGTGGACCATCCCGCGCAGTAGGTCGTCTCCAATCGAGTCGCAGAGCGCCAACGCCATTTGCAAGTGCTTCTCCGCCGCGGGGACATCGCCCGCCGGAGATTGAAATTCGTTGCCTCCGAGCTCCAAGAGTACCTCCGCCTGCCCGCGCGGATCGTCATACTCCTGGAACACGCGGAGCGCGGCCTCGCCGTGTTCACGGGCCTCCTCCCATTCCTCCTTGAAGCTCGCCAAACGACACCGGAGCAAATCGATCCGCGCCCGTTCGTGATACTGGAGGTCTCCAATCGCTTGCGAGGCCGCTTCGATCTCCGATTCCGCAGGCTTCATCTCGCCACGGACCAGAAAGGCCGTTGCAATCTTCCGGTGAATCCGGGAGGGCGTCTCGGGAGCGCCGGACGCTTTGAGGCCTTCCTTGTACGCGACGAGAGCCGCCGGCAGATCGCCGACTCGCTCGTGGGCGTCGCCCAATTCTTCTTCGATGGCGACGCGTTCGTCCGGGGGCGCCACCCGAAGGGCGTTCGATAGATAGTCGATGGAGGCCACCACGTCCCCGTTGGCGAGGACTTCGGCGGCACGGTCTCGTAGGGAGCGCGTCGCGAAAGCGGCGAGGCCTTGCCGTTCCATCGGTGTGACGACGCTCTCGAAGAACCCTTGAATCGTCTCATGGACGCCGAATCCTTTCTCACCGATCGGGGTGATGAGGGCGCGGTCGACGAGGGAGAGAAACGCGTTGTGGGAAAGGCCGGGCTCGGGGAGAAAGGCCGCGCGGGGCATGGGCACGCGGTAGAGACAGGCCACTTTCATGATCTGCCGCTCCGGCTCTCCCAGCTCGCGATAGACCGTTTCCTCGACGAACTGATGCACGTCCCGCCGAATCTCCGCGGGTCGCGGAGGGCTGGTCGCAGACCGGACGAGCTGAAGAAACAACGGATGGCCTCCCACGGCCCGACATGCGTCGGCGAGATTCTCGCTCCCCGGTTGTCCGGAAAGGACTTGGGCGAATTCGGCCGGATCGAGGCCACGGAGTTCGATTTCCTTCACCGCGCTTCCCAGGATGACGTCCCGTCGATCGTAGAAGGGGACGGTCCGGCGGGTCATGCAGAGGACATGGACATCGGGAACCTGGACGACGATATCCTTGAGCGCTCGAAAGAACGGGAGCAGCTCCGGCCCGGCATCGTGAACGTCGTCGAAGACCAGGAAAGAGCGGCTTCCTCGCACGTCCTCTCGGAGGACTTGGATCGCTTGGGCGAGGTCCCCGCGCATCAGGACGGAACGCAAACCGGGCTTGCCCAGCGAGACCAGAAAGTCGCCGAGCGCGGCGAGCACGGACTTTGGAGTGTCCCATGCGCGCACGCGATGCCAAAACAGATTCCGCTTCGTGCGGAGCAGTTCACAAGCCCGTGCAGCGAGGGTTGTCTTGCCGATTCCCGCTACGCCTCGCACCACGAAGAGGCGGGGACCATCCAGCTGAGTGACGGCACCGAGTTCCTCCTCGCGACCGACGAACCACTCGACGCGCGGTGCGTTCGAGAGCATCTGCACGCTCACCTCGGCCGGTCGAACGGCGAGGGACTCGAGATCCACGACTCCGCTCTGGACGGACCGACGAACGACTTCGAGAAGCGAGATTCCGGGCGCGTAGGCCAGGACTTCCGCCACTGTCGCATCCCGAACCCCGTTCGCGTCGCGAGATCGGACCGTCTCCGCCTTGAGCGCGTTGCGGAGGCGGATCGCCGCGAACCGTCCCGCTTCCGTGAGGTCGTACACCTTGCGACGCCTCCGACCGCCCTGAATGTGGGCGATACGTTCGCGCGCGAGCCCCTCGCGGATCAAAGGTCGAGCGTATTGGGTGACATGAGGCACGAGGATCCACACCGCCTGCGCGATGCCTTCCTGCGTCATGGAGGCCGGAACTTCCACCGCATCGGCGTAGCCCGCGAACTCGAGCAGGTGGAGGAGAATCCGCTCCTTTGCGGTGACGCGCACCTTGTCGGACCTTACTTGCTAACCCGTGTCACGGCGTAAGTAGATTTTGGATTGACCGCAGCGCGTGGACCCGAAACCGTGATGCGTTCTTCATGGGGGCCCATCCTCCTGTCGTAACCAGCAGGACGAGAGCACAGCGGGTCACTCGGAGCGGAGGATCCGACCCGGAGAACGATGTCCCGTTGGGGCCGGCGGCATACCCGTTCCGCCGCTACGATTCGTCGACCGTCCTAGCCATCTTCCAGACCCGATCCGTCCTAGCGGGTCGCGGTCCAAAGCATCGCCCCGAGGCCCATGGCCTCAAGAACGCCGATTCCGAAGAGATAGGGATCGAGGGCGCTGGGGACCAAGGACATCATCGTGACGAACGCGTAGACGACCAGTACGTTCTGCGCGAGGAAGGCCAATGCGAAGAAGAGGAGCGCGAGGCTGAAGGGAGCCCTCGTCCGTGAAAAGACGCCCCGATATACGACGAGGAGCACGGCGGCGAGGACGATGTTGAGAACGCCAACGAGGATACTGCCGGACATTAGGACGCCCATGCGTTCACTCCCCCGATTCGTTCATCAAGGACATGGACCTGTTGCACAATTCCACCCGAATCACCTTCGCGAGGACGGCATCTTCTTGCGGATCTCCTCAAAGATCGCGTAGTTGCCCTCGAGATAGGACGACACGAAATACGGAGAGGCGTACGCGTCCCCGCTGGGCCGCGAAATGAGACCGTTCTTCTGAAGGAGTTCGAGATGGTGGCGGATCGTGCGGTAGTCAAGCCCAAGGGTTTCGCTGAGTTGATTCGCGTTGTACGGTCGTTCATGGAGTGCCTCGAGGATCCGTACGCGGTTGACCCCTCCGCGGGTGCCGGCGATGAGGTACCACAGGAGCTGTCGGAGGGCCGCGGTCACGGTGCTCGGCGGCTGTAGGTGGACAACGAGATAAATATCGTCTTCTCGATCTCTGGGGAAACGGAAGACGGAGAGGGACGAGGTCCCCCTCCCTGTGGGTGCTAGTCTCTAGAACTGGATCGGGCAGAGGAAGTCGTTCGCGGGGATCCGTGCAATCGTCACATCCCCCGCGGCCGCTGCTCCGAGAATCGCGGCCTCGGAGGTCAGCGGGTACGCGATCACGTTCCAGGTTACCAGGTGGAACTTCCAATGGCCGCCATGATAGCCGATCGTTCCCGGAGCGACTCCGGTAACGCCGATGATCGGCTGGCTCTTCACAACGTAGAAGTTGTCCCGTCCTTCGTTCGGGAAGGCGGCCGGGGGCGTAACCGTGCGGACGACGCTGCCGTTGTAATAACAGCAGAAGTCCGGGAAGACGAACGGGGGGGTGTCCGCACGGGCGGTTGGCAGCACAGCGACGACGGTCACAAATGCAAGGGCGACGAGGCTCATCAGTTTCAGCGACATGTCTTCCTCCGCTTTCTTGAAGCAGTCGAAAGGCCTTCCCCCCTTGCCAGAATTTGGCCCTAATTGGACCCTAGTCGGGCTTTGCGGGCCTCTCACAACCGGTCGTCGTGGCGGCTCCTGTTTCTCGCCCCGGCTTCGAATCGTGGTGCGTACTTTCCTCACGAATAGAATGTATCAGCTGTTCATCTTGCAAGGCATCTTGAGGCGCTGATTCAAACAATCCAGCACCTCCTATTGTCGATGGAGATGGGTCAGGGGACCGTGGCACTCCGTCTGTCCACGGCGATTCGGACGAACCTCGAGCGAGTGCCAACCCGTTTCGCCAATCCGGGGGGCGTGGCACTTACCCCGAATTCGGGTCTCGCACCATGGAGAAATGGGAAGAGGCGGAGTCCTTCCTACGGTGACTTCAGCATGCAGGGGCTGGCGCCGGATCGAAGCCGAACTCGAAGTGGTAGCAGTTACCGCTGAAGTCCAGGTTCGGGCCGCCCGGCGGGGTCGCCCGGAACGTCGTGCTCTCCAGGCTGCATGGGTTCAGCCAGCCCCCGTTCCCGCCGTTCATGATGTCGAAGAATCCCCCGAATCCGTCGCCGTTTGCGTTAATCGTGTAGCCGTGGACCGCGATATCATGGGCTCCATTCGTCACCGCGATGCCCGCAATCGTGTCGACGACCTCGCCGGTCGGGACGCCGCCCTCGCAGATCGGTCCATCCGCGGCTGCCTTGCCGTTCCGCAGCGTCACATTGTACGTCCCGGATCCGTCGAGGAGAACGCCTCCCGTATCGTCCGCGGTCGTAATCGTGTATACGACGAGGACGTTGTAGGAGTCATGGACGAAGATGCCGCGACCGTCGTCGTAGGTGAACTCGTTGCACCCGTTCCCATTCACGAGGGTACACGACTGCCCGATCGTGAGGTCGTGGCTGTCAACGATCGCGAGGCCGTTGCCCATCGCTTTCAGCTTGCTTCGGATGACGGTGATGTGGTCCGAGGCCGTCACCTGGACCCCGTTTGAGCCGAACTTGTTGAGGCTCTCGTCGTCAAGAAGGATGGCACTCGAGCCGTCGACTCGAATTCCCACGGAGCCGCCGGCCTCCCCTGAGTTCGCGCTGACCCGCGAGATCGTCGTCGCCGCGCGGACCTTCACGATCCAGATGAGCGTAGCGCCGTTGGGCGGGGCGTTCGTCCAGTTCGATTGCACGCAGTCGATGTTAAAGAGCTTCGTGATCTTCCCTTTCGAGTTGTCGACCTTCAGCCCGTACCCGGGGTTCAGGTCCTTTAGCTGCAGGTTCGCGAACAGGTAGGGATCGGCCGCGGTCCCCGAACCGGACACGACGCCGTTCGCGTGCGTGAAGTCGCTGTCCCGCTGGATCAGGATCGGTCCGTGGTGAGCGGGCGTGCAACCCGCCGCGGCCGCGGGTCCTACGGCCATGGAAAGAGCAAGTCCCCAAGAGGCGACGAGGACGACCATTGCAATTGTCCGAACCCGTCTACGAATCTGCGTCCGTGACGCCGCCCTGCGCTGCCCGGGCAACTTCTGCCCTCCACCGGCCCATATCTGGAGGAGCGTATTTCTAGTCTCGGAGCTTTGCCGTTGACGATTGGGCGTGGCTATTCAATTTGCCCAATCAATCAGTGCAACGCGAACGCGGAGAGCATGATGGGCGACAAGGGCGCGGACATCATCCGCCCTCACTACGCGGAGATGACCAAACTCGTGGACCGTCTGCGGGACTAGCCGGTCGCCTGCCCGTCTCGTGAACCGGGATAAGAAGCGCGCACCCTCACTCCGCGGGGAAGCCGTCCTCGTCGGTCAACGGTTCGCCCTCCGGGGTGCGGTCGTATCGGAGAGAGTCCAATCGAAGCGCGACATCCGCGAGGCAAAACTCGCCGGTGGCCACGGCAAGGGCTGCGTCCTCAATTTCGATTCGCTCCTTGGTCGCAATCGGTGGGACCTTCTTGACGCGGTAGTAAGCGAGCAACGCCTGGAGGACGGCGACGGCCCGTTTCATCCGGGTATCGAAAACCTGATCGACCGCATCTTGTTCGGTTTCCGCGGCGTCCATGTGGAGCATCCCTTTGTTATCAGCAACCGGCGGGAAAACGGAGAGTCCATAAATAGCATGGAGGGCCGGTTATCGAGTTAGATTATCAACGACTAATTTTCGAAGGCGATTATCAACAATAGAAACGCGATCGTGAGCGGCGCTGCATCTTCGCCGGCTTCGCAAATGGCACCGTCGAAGGATCACCGAACGAGATGCTTCCCGCGCGTCGTTCGTGTTGTGTCAAATCCGACACCCTTGGCCGATATGGTCCACTTTTTGTCAATCGCGTGAGGGCAGGGCCCCGGAAGGTTAAAGACACATCAAGGAATCGGTTCGCGGTATGCGGGGGAGCGTACTCGGTCTACCGTTATGGCTCATCATGGCCGTCATCGTCGTGCCGCCGATTGCCTACTCCCTGTCGCGCGCGGCCGCCGTTCCCGTAGAACTGATCCTTCCGACCGCGGTCGCGATGGAGGTCGTCTTCCTCACACAGACCGTCCAGCAAGCCCTGCGCCGCGCCGAGGTCCGAAGGCATTTTGGCTTCGCCCTCTGGGAGCTTCATCAAGAACTGTCGCAGCATCTCGAGAGCCTCGACCGTCGGATGGTGCTCGTTCGTCAGGGGGTCAACTCGGAGCCGAACCTGGATTCGCTCCGCACGTGGGCCTCTTCCGTGGATGCATTCGCCGTGGACGCATGGGATCGGTTTCTCGCAATCGGCGGGCTCCACCGGCTGTTGGACAGCGCTCCCGATCAAGTGGCTTCGAACCTCTACCGCTACTATCAGGGTGTCGGGACGTTCAACAACGAGGCCGCCCTCCGGGAGCGATTGCTCCAAAAGCTTTTCAACGTGACTGGTCCCGCGACGACGGGCATTTTCAAGAACGTGAAGGCCAGCGACAAACGCTTGGAGTCGTGGCTCGCCGAGGTGCCATCCCGATTAGCCGTGTTGACGCGGGACATCCAGCATGTGCTCCGAGATCTCGGTCACATGCCCGGAGTGATCATGTCCGGAGACGACGAGAATCGACTGGTAACCTTCGACCGTCGAGATGCCGAGGCGTACAACCGATGGAGAGAGCGCCATGGCGACCTGTCGAGGCCCACGACGGAGCCCCGTCGAGATTGGTCGATCCGCGACGATCCGGTGCAGTGACTCAGCGACCGCAGGGGCACGGTTCGAACTCGGCACGCGGCCGCGCCGGAGGGCGGCGTTGACGAATCGAACGCATTGTCTTACGACTGGTGGCCTTTGTGGACGTATCGTCCTTGACCTCCGGCGGCCAATGCCCAGGCAGTCGCAGCCTGTCAGAGGGGGCTTGGTTTACCGCGTCGCCTCGCGCAGACTTCGCGCATACTGGGGGTCGACCGAACGACACGGAGGCGGACCTCGTCATCCGCCGGGAACCGTTCCCGGGTCCTGCAGCCCGAGGGCTCGCCCGCGCGATCCCCTGAAACCCGGCGGAGCGAACGAGGGCGGGGCGCCGTCGACCGTGCGGTCGAACGTCTCTTAGGGCCGACGGTCGAGAAGATCACCCGGGTCGCGCTCGCATCCCGGGCAGGACTTCGAAGCGACACGCCCTGGTCGGAGATTCTGGAGGCACTCGACCGCCTGGAAGGACGCCACGGATTCGATCCCGGATTGGTCGCCGTCCTCCGCTGGATCGCGCAGCCTCATTCCGAGTCGAGCCCGCGGTCGACCGGGCAGAGACCCTCTGCCAAACAGGAAAGCCGCTCCACCAAGTAGGATTCGCATCGTTCGGATGGCGCGAGAACGGGCCGCAGGCGAGCGGACCGGACTTACAGGACTTCGAGGACCTTCACCGCGACGATGAAGGCGAAGACCACGAGGAGCGGGCTAATCGGCACGAGGAGCGTGTGGGACAGGACCTTCGACCGCATGCTGCCCGATTCCTCTGCGTGGGCGCTCGTCAGCTCCCGCATGATCAGGAACAGAATGAGGGCGGCGACCGCCGCGGCGCCGAAGCTTCCCGCGAGGAACGTCGACGTGACGGTGACGACGGTCGTGATCATGCGATGCTCCTTTCCGTTCAATAAGTTCGTAGGATTGTTGCTCTATATAAATACATCCCCGATGAGTGCTTGTTTCGAACATCAGACGTGAGAATCGTCACGTCGCTCCCTATCTCTTCCGTTTCCCGCCACCCCGGCTCACGAGTGCCGCGATTGTCGCGGCAACGTACGCGCCGATGCCGATCCAGCTATAGCTGATGCCCAGGATGAGCGCCGCGTTCAACGCGTAATTCGTCTGCGCGAAGCCGTCGGCCCCGGGGAGCATCATGCCCGACACCCCGAGGATCAGCGCGGAGGCGGCGGCCGGTCCGACGACGTATCGTGCGAGGAGCTTCTGCCGTTGCACGAGTCGTGATTTGCGCACGGCCATCTCCCGGTCCGTCACCTCGATCGTCGGCACGTCCGGGATGCCGGCCGGCTCCATCTCCATCGCCCGCGCGTCCCGCGCGGCGCTCGCTTCGACTTCGCTGAGGCTCTCGAGGAGCTCGTCGATATCGCGGTCGACGTGGTCTCGGCCCGACGTCGTGTCGGGGAGCGGCGGCGGCAACGCGTCGGAGGTCGGGTTGTTCGATGAGCCGCGCGCGAATTTTCCGTCGAGCTCGCGAATCTGGCGAGCGAACGAACGACGGATGCTCAGGGCGAGTCCGCCCAAGCCGACGAGGAAGATCGCGGCGACGAGCATGTACGTCGTGTAGATCCACCGCGTGATGCCTGAGTCGAACCATCCCGGCGCGGGCAGCGTGGCCGCGAACGTCCATGCGAAGTAGGCGACAACGGCGAAGAAGGCACCGAAGATGATCGCAAGGGTCCTCGGTCTCATCGCATTCGCCATCCGACTCCACCACTCCTACCGGGGGTCGGATATACTTCATCCCCTCCTTCTCATTTTTGATAGCCGACCGCCCGCCGTCCAAAGGTATATCCCGCCCGGGGTCGTGCGTCTTCGCTGAGGAGGGCCGGATTCCTTCGGAGTCGGCCCGGACGGAGGGATCCGTTGAGCGGTTACCGGACGCGCGAGAGACGGTCGGCTGCGCGGGAATTCGCCATCGTCAGCCTCGCCGGACTTGCTTCGTTCCTGTTCCTCAATCACGAGAACCTCCGCGCGTCAAAAGCCGTTTCGCGAGACGACGTCACGACGTCGGCGCGGGACCTGGAGAACGTTTCTAGTCGCGATCTGGTGGCCGCGATCGACGACCCGGACCTGCTCGAGCGCCTCCGGCATAGCCCGAATCCGCCGCGCGATCCGCGGCTCAAGCGCTGAGCCCGACGAAGACGAGGAGCTCTTCGAGGATCCGGTACGTGAATCCCCAGATGAGCCGTCCGTCGTAGGTGAACGACGGCACGTTCAATTCCCCGAGGATTGTCGTCACGGTCGCCCTCCCTTGATTCGCCAGCAAGTCGGCGAGGGGGACCCAGAACACCGCGGCCATCTCGGGCCCGGCGGTCGCCTCCAATCGCTCCGTCGCCAGCGCTATGAAAGGAACGACAAGCACCTCCGGCTTGTTACCGGGCGCCCGCGGAGGCATGTGTCCGAGGATCTCGGCGCGATTCTCGAGGTCGATGCCTACTTCCTCGTTCGTCTCGCGGAGCGCGGTCGCGAGCATCGTCGGGTCCTCGGCCCGATGCCGCCCGCCCGGAAGGCCGACCTGCCCGGACCACGGATCGCCCTCGCGTTTCGTCCGCTCGCCCAGGAGGACCTCGAGGCCGTGAGGGCCGTCGCGCAGGATGATCATCACCGCGGCGGCGGGTTTCGCCTTCAGTTCCGCTTCGGCGAGCTCGAGGGGCAGCAGGAACTTCCGCAGGCGTTCGAGGGAGGCTTCGGACACCCGGAGTCGGCCTATGCCCTGCCTGAATATAATGGGATTCGTCTAGCGGTCGAGAAGGTTTGACATACGTTTGCTGACATCCACGGGGACATGACTGTGAAAACGATCGCCCTATCCGAGGACGCATATGTCGCACTGGCCCAGGTCAAGAAAGAGGGAGAGAGCTTTAGTGACGTCGTCCTGAGGCTCGCCCGCGGGAGGCGGTCACTTCTGGAATTCGCGGGAGACTGGAAAGATTTCCCGGAGGAGAAGATGCCTGCGTATCTCGCCTTCCTCGAGGCCGGGGGCCGGTTCGCCAACACCAAACTCCGCCTTGAATCCGGACGTCGGAAGCGACGGGACCGGTCCGGCTAGAAATGTCGTTCCTCATCAATCACTCGAAGAAAGACTCCGCGATCGGCCGCTCGTGAGG
>VBLZ01000192.1 GCA_005878515.1 Methanobacteriota archaeon
ATCGCGAAGCTCGCATACCACATCATGAAGAAAGGCTACACGTGCGTCGTCGCGGCGGCCGACACGTTCCGGGCGGGCGCGATCGAGCAGCTCGAGAAGCACGCGGAGGCAGTGGGCTTCAAGCTCATCAAACACAACGCGGGCGCGGACCCTGCCGCGGTCGCGTTCGACGCAGTCGAGCACGCGCGGGCGCGCGGCCGGGACGTCGTCTTGATCGATACCGCAGGCCGGATGCAGACGAACCAGAACCTGATGGACCAGATGAAGAAGATCAAACGCGTCGCCAAGCCGAACCTGATCCTCTACATCGGCGACGCCCTCGCGGGCAACGATGCAATCGAGCAGGCGAAGCAATTCCACGATGCCGTCGGCCTCGATGGGATCGTCCTCACGAAGATCGACGCGGACGCGAAAGGCGGCGCGGCGCTCTCGATGGCGAAGACGATCGGCAAGCCGGTCGTGTTCGTGAACGTCGGCCAGACGTACAAGGACATCCGCCGCTTCGAGACGAAATGGATGGTCGACCGGCTGCTCGCGGAGGCCTAACGTGAGTTTCCGGGAGCTCCTCGAGAAAGGCCAGATCGCGGAGTTCCCGGCATTGCAACTCGCCCTCGGCGCGATGAAAGGTCGGATCGATCGGTTGACGGTCGCGTCGATCGGCACCGGCGGCTCGAAGGAAGAGTATCCGCTCGTGGAGATCCACGGGACGCCGACGTCGTATCAGGTCAAGGTCCTGGAGGATTCGCCGGAATACCTGGACTGGTTGAACTCGGCGCTGCTGTGCGCGGGCTTCGTCGAGCCGATCGGACTGACGGCGATCGCACGGCGCCTCGCCGAATACGAGGACATCATCCTCGGGGTCGACACGAACATCCTGTACGCATCGATCCTGGGGGAACACCTCCTCGACGAGTTCCACCGGATCCACGTCCGGCCGTACAAGGAGAGCGTCAACTGGATCCTGCTCGTGATCCCGGGCGTCGTGATGAAGGAGCTCGAGAACGCCGCGAACATGAAGAAAGGCAACCGGCTCTCACACGCCGGCCGCCGTGGCTACCGAGCCTTGCAGGAGATCACGACCCTCAAAGGGACGGAAGGCTACCAGGGCCTCAGCGTCCTGGTGGTCGGTCCGACGAATCCGGAGCAGCTTCATCTCTCTCCGGACGGCCTCTCGATCGTGAACGCGGACTCGATGATTCGCGACCAGTTCAAGGCGTTCCTTCGCGGGATTGATTTCCGCAAGGGCGTGTTTTTCCTGACGATGGACAAGACGAACGCCTCGCTCGCGGCCGCGGAGGGTCTCACCGCGCTGCGCATCCAATACCCGCATCGACTGCGGAAAGGCGACGAGCTCACGATGCCGAAGGAGGAGTCGGTCCTTCTAGCGCGCCTCGTATACGAACTGGCAATCGAGTTCGGTACCGTTCGGGTGGCCTGGGAGGACCACGGGCCGCACCACCTCGACCTCGAAGGGGCTTGGACCTGGAAGTCGATGGAACACTGGGAGGCCTGGCAGCTCCTCGTTTCCGACGTCGATCCGGGCATTCACAAAGCCTTGAATCGCTACGTCGACGGCAGCTTCGACCCGCGGAGGTTCGTGCGGGAGTGGCAGAAGCTCGCTGAAATTCTCGCCGAGTGAGCGCTACCCCCGCGGGAGCCAACCGACCCGTTTCCGCGCGAGCCAGATCAGATTCCCGGTCGCGTCGCTGACGCTGCGAATCTTTTTTCGGCCGACCCGAACCCGATAGTCGATCGGGATCTCGAGGAACCGGAGTCCGGCGCGGATCACCTCGAGCTTCAGTTCTTCGGAGAATGCCATCCCGTCATGGATGAGCTCCAGTCGGGGCAAGATGGACCGCCGGAACGACCACATCCCGGACTGGGAGTCGCGGACCCCGGAGTCGTACAGGCTCCGAAACGCGAAATTCAGGATCTCGTTGCCGACGCGGTGCATGCCGGTCATCGTACCGTCCGAGAGGGCCGAGAGTCGGTCTCCGGACACGAAGTCCGCGCGGTCTTCCACGACCGCCGCGAGGAAGTCCGGGAATCGGTTTGCCGGGTACGTCAGGTCCGCATCGAGCGTCGCGACGAAGGTCCCAGTCGCGGCGGCGAAGCCGGTTTTGTAGGCACGACCGTACCCCCGCCGCGGCTCGGACACGACCCGGGCCCCCTTCGCACTGGCGATGTCCCTCGTCCGGTCGCTCGAATCGGTGTCGACGATCAGGATTTCGAGGTCCCAGCCCCCGAGCGCCGTCTGCACTTCGTCGACCACGGCGCCGATCGAGGCTTCCTCGTTCATCGTCGGGATGACGACGGAGACCTCGCGCATCGCGCGCGCCATGCTGGGTAAGTCCCATAAGCGTTTCGCGCTCAGCGAGGCAACGGCTTCCCGAAGAACTTGTATCCGACGTATCCGAGGAGGGCGGCGCTCAAGCGCAGGAGCGACCAGAACGTCGTCTTCTGTCGCAGCATGTTCCCCGGACGATAGCGATTCCACAACACCCCGTGCTTCAACGTGAGTTGCTTGCGGCCCGCGCCGTTCCAGAGGGCCTGCCGCAGGAAGTCGAACGCCGAGTCACGCGTTCGGTGGTACACGATCGCGTCCGCCCGGAAGCCAATCGCGTGGCCTGCCCGGACTGCACGGATGTTCAAGTCGATGTCCTCGGCGGTGACGAACCACTCGTCGAAACCGCCAATCTCGTCGAGCACGGCCTTGCGGTAGGCGAGGTTCGACGACGGGTAAGTGACGTCGGTCCCTCCGACGATGAGTTCCACCCGCTCGAGCTGCTCGAACGGCCGATAGCCAATCTGAATCGTCCGACCCGCGACGAGGTCGTACCGCCGGAGGCCCTCTCGGAGCTCGCGGATCCAAAACGGGTTTGCGATCGCGTCTCCATCGATGAATGCGACCGCCTCCCCTTTCGCCTTCCGAATCCCGAAGTTCCGCCCGGCCCCTCGCGTTCCCCCGAAGACGTACAGGTGGACGAAGTCGTAACGCTTCTCGTACGTGCGAACCACGTCTCGCGTCGCGTCCTCGCTGTGCGAGTCGACGACGATCACCTCGATGGGAGGCTCTTGGACCACGAGGCTGTCCAACAGGGCAGCGATGTTCCTCGCCTCGTTGCGAACCGTGGTGACGATACTGACGAACAACGCGGCTCGTATTGGACCAGCGGTAATGATGCTTTCGACTTTCATCCGCGCGGAACTATCTTTATTATCGGCCCTCGGTTACTTCGGCGTCCTGTCCATGGGTCGCATCGTCACGATCATCGGCACCCGGCCGGAGATCATCAAGATGGCGCCGGTGGTCAAGGCGCTCGACGCGCTGGACCACGACCACGTCCTCGTCCACTCGGGGCAGCACTACGACCTGATGATGGACCGGATCTTCTTCCGAGACATGGAACTGCGGGAGCCGAATTATCGGTTCGAGTTGAAGGAGCAGCCGCCGCACCTGCAGGTCGCCACGACGATGCGCCAGGTCGCGACGGTCGCGAAGTCTGCGGACCTCGTGATCATCCACGGCGACACGAATACGACGGTCGCCGGCGCGCTCCTCGCGAGCAAACTCGACCGTCCTCTCGCTCACGTCGAAGCGGGCATCCGATCGTTCGACAAGTCGATGCCGGAGGAAGTCAACCGAATCATCGCGGACCAGCTCTCGAACCTCCTCTTCGCGCCAACGCCCGTTTCGCGGGAGAACCTCCAGCGGGAGAACGTGACGGAAGGGGTTCACGTGGTGGGCAACAGCGTGATCGACGCGCTCCTTCAGAACCTACCGATCGCCGAGAAGCGGTCCGACGTCCTATCGCGCCTCGGCTTGACGCCCGGCGGCTACATGATCCTGACGTTCCACCGCTCGGAGAACGTTGACTCGAAGGAACGCCTGTCGCGGGCACTCGTCGCGTTCGAGCGCGCCGCCGATGAGGCCGGGATGCCGATTCTCTTCCCGATCCACCCGCGCACCGCGAAGCGGTTGCAAGAATTCGGCCTCGAGAAGCGCGCGGACGAGCAAGCGTCTCTGCGGCGAATCGAGCCGACCGGGTATCTCGACATGCTGATCCTCGAGAAGAACGCGGCCCTCGTGATGACGGATTCCGGCGGGCTCCAGGAAGAGAGCTGTTTCTTCCGCGTGCCCTGTGTGACCTTGCGCGAGAACACGGAACGACCGGAGACGTTGGAGATCGGATCGAACGTCCTCGCGGGGACGGATCCGGAACGGGTGCGCGATGCCGTCCGTCGACAGCTCGACGCGGAACGGGACTGGCTGAATCCGTACGGGGATGGGACGACCGGCGAGCGGATCGCGCAACTCGTGGCGGCCTCTCTGGGATGACATGGCTCCGCGGGTCGTCTTCATTCGCTCCAAGAGCCCCGCCGGCCTCGAGCCACGCCTCGCAAAAGAAGCGGCGACCTTGGCCCGGGAGGGCTACGAGGTACACGCGGTCCTCTGGGATCGCGAACGGGCGTTCCGTGCGGAAGAGAGGCGCGACGGCATCCGAATCCACCGCTATCAGCTGCTCGCTCCGGAAGGCCAGCCCGAGCTGGCCGCGCTCCTCCCGCGATGGTGGTGGTACGCCTTTCGCCGCGTCGCCTCCCTTAGGCCGGACGTCGTCCACGCCGTGGATTTCGACACGATCGTGCCGGGATACGCGGCAGCCCGGTTTGCGGGCGCGAAGGTCGTGTACGACATCTTCGACTTTTACGCCGAGATGGTGACCGCCGATGTCCCGCCGCGAATTCGCCACGCGCTCACGATGTGGGAGAGGGCGATGATCGGCAAGGCGGACCTCGTGATCCTCCCCGACCTGCGTCGTAAGGAGCAGTTCGGGACCGTCCGCCCAAAGCGTCTCGCCGAAATCATGAACGTCCCGGAGAACCGCGGGGTCGCGGGAAAA
>VBLZ01000134.1 GCA_005878515.1 Methanobacteriota archaeon
CTGGCGGATGTCGAGGAGCGATACGGAGACCGCCTCCAATGGTGGTCCGGCATGAACGAGGATCTGGTCGGGATCGACGCGATGGTTCAACTGTTCGCGAAGCGCGAGCGGTATCGCCGCGGCGATTGGAAACGGCACGCCGCGCCCGACGCAGGGAGCGAACCCGCCGAGGAGCCTGAACTCGGCGCTGAAATCCGCTTGGTGATCGTGCCGAAAGAACCTCTGCGGCCCCTGTAGCGACCTACTTAGCGAGGGCTTCGAGCAGGATCACGCCGCCGACGAGCAAGTACAGCGCGTACACATCGCCCCCGGACGCCAGCACGATCAACCCGGCAAACAAGGCGAGCGTCCGGCTTGTGTTCAAGATGAACTCGCGCGTCGCGGTGACCGCAGGGATCGAGTCTTCCATGCGGTCCACGAGAATCGTGTAGATGAACGACGGCGCGACCACCGAGGTCATCGAGAGCCAGCCGATTGCGAACGCGAACGATTCGAGATTCCGTGAAAAGAATGCGAGCAGGCAAGCCGGGATCGACAGGGCCGGTCCCAGGAGCAGGAACGGACTCCGGACCTTCACCCGGTCCGATACGCGACCGAGCACCACCGCGGCGATGCCTGCCGCGAGCGAGAACAGAGCAAATAGGAGACCTAAGGCGAACGAATCCCTCGTCAGAAGGAACGAACCCAGCGGCGTCGCGACCGAGAGCAATCCGTCGACGCCTCCTTGCCCGGCGAACGCGAGGGCCGTGCGCGAGCCCATCCGCCGCAGGTCGATGACGTACGAGAAGGACTCTTCGCGCCGCACGAGTCGCCGGGCGCGAATGAGATTGACGGCGAGGATCAGGCCGCCGAGAGAGAAGAGGAACGGAAAGCCGACGGTGTCGGCAAGATACCCGCCGAGGACCGGCGCGACGACCGCGACCGTCATGAAGGTCGCGGTGACGCCCGCCAACCGGCCCGCACGGTTCGCGGGACTCGTTTCCCGGACGAGTAGGGAGTTCATGGGGAGCCAGAACAACGGCAGGTAAACGCCGAAGGCGAGCCCGCCGACCAGTACGACCCAGTTCGCCGGGAGAAATGCGAAAGCGAAGTGACCGGCGGCCATCGTGCCGAGGCCGACCGTCATGCTCGTCCTCGCGGCAATGCGGCGTCCACGCGCCATCAGGAGGACCCCGAGCGCCGCGGTGAGAAAGGCGATGACCCAGAGGAGCGTGGCGACACGGAAGTCGAGCGGTTGCGGTCGGCTCACCAAGTAGATAATCCAGAAACTGCCGGTCATCTGGTTCCCGAACGATTGCACCGCGACGAGCCCGAGCAACTCGCGGTACCGGAAACGCTGCGAGACGCGAAACGGGGGCGGGGCCGGCGGGGCGGAAACCATCCGGGCCGCACCGACCGATGCCCCTGTACAAAGAGACTTCGTTTCGATTTTCGGGTGTCAGTCGAAGAGGCGAGTCCTGGCAGTCGGCGGCGCCCCGAGTCCGACGCGAACAAACGCCAGTCGATCCCTCTATGGTCTTGCCGTGAACTATCAGCGGATGGTCGCAAGAAGGGACTCGAGCAGATCGAGGATTGGTGCCACGCCCTCCGCGTTGAGCCGGGCCGAGGACGCCGCGATGCCAACCCGGATGGAAAACGCATTCGGAGGGAGCGAAGCGAACAGCGCCTCATCCGTCCAATCGTCGCCGATCGCGAGGATGAAGTCCCACGACTCTCGAGAGAGTTTCGTCGCAAAGAGGCTGCCCTTGTTTACCCCGGCACGGCGGATCTCGACGACCTTGTTCCCCGGCAGGACCTGAAGATCGAGGTTTGCGGTCAGCGTGGTCAGGATGTCGACGAGGTCCTTTGCCGCGAGGGTTCCGGATTCTACATCCGCCGAGCGGTAGTGCCACGCGATCGAGAAGTCTTTCTCTTCGAGCGAAGACCCGGGGACACGGTCGAGGAATCGCTCCATGACGGGGCGAACCCGGCCCTTCCAGCTCTCCTCGAGCGGGATCGTGGACCTCCACTCTCGGTCCTCGCGATCGCGAACCCACGCGCCATGTTCCGCGATGAGCGTTAGCGGGAGCTCCCCGAACCATTGCTCCAATTCTTGTCGGCGTCGACCGCTCACGAGCACGACGTGGTTCGCGGAATCGGCGCCAAGTCCTTTCAGGATCCCCGCAGCGCGGTCGTCCGGGCGTGCCGTGTCCCGACGCGGCGAGAGGGACACGAGCGTTCCGTCATAGTCGAGGAGCAACAGACGTCGGCCTGCCTTCCGGTATGCCTGCCGGATCTCCTTCCGATGCCGGTCCGAAAGGTCCTTCGCCGCGAGATCCTGGGACATCCGGACGGCGTCCTCCAGGCGCTCGAGGAACCGCGTCGCCCACGTCCGAGCGTCGTAGCGGCGGAGCCGTTCCTGCATTGCCCGGATTCGCGCGGCTTGTTCGTCCAACGGCATCGAGAGCGCTCGGTGGATTGCGCCGACGACATCCTCGACGTCGTTCGGATTCACGATGAGGGCCTCGCGCATCTCCTTCGAGGCGCCAGCCATCTCGCTCAGGATGAGCACCCCACGCGGTTCCTGCTTTGCAGCGACATACTCTTTCGCGATGAGGTTCATCCCATCCCGCAGGGGAGTGACGATCGCCACATCGCTCACCCGGTAGAGCGCCAGGAGCTCGTCGAAGTCCAGCTGGCGGTACACATATCGAATCGGCGACCACGCGATTGTGCTGTACCGGCTGTTGATGCGCCCCGCGCGCTCGTCAATCGTCCGCTTCAACCGTGCATACTGGGCCACTCGCTCGCGGGAGGGCACGACCGCGAGGAAGTAGGTGATCTTCCGACGCCACTCCGGGTGCACTTCGAGGAATCGGCCGAACGCTTCGAGCGCCTCCGGGATGCCCTTCGTATAGTCGAGGCGGGAAATCGAGAAGAGCAGCTTCGAGGGCTCCACCCCTTTCCTCAACCGTGCGATCGAACGCGCGGCGGAAGGACCGATCGACGTCGAATTGAAAGTCGTGACGTCGACCCCGAGCGGGAACACATCGACTTGAACCGCTCGATGGCCTGCGACGACGGCGCCGATCCGGTTGTCGAGACCCAGGTCGCGCAGGAGGCTTCCGAGGAAGGCACGGGCGTAGTCGTAGGTATGAAAGCCGATCAGGTCGGCACCGAGCATGCCTTGGAGGATTTCCTTGTGCCATGGGAGGAGACGGAACACATCGTACGGCGGGAATGGGATGTGGAGGAAGAACCCAATCCGCGCCTCGGGCAACCGCTCTCGAATCAATCGGGGCAGGAGGAGGAGATGATAGTCATGGATCCAGAGCTGGTCATCAGGGCGGAGAGCACGCACGATCGTGTCCGCGAATTTCGCGTTGACGGCGCGATAGGCGTCCCATTCGGAGGCCGAGTACCTCGCGTACGTCGAGAAGGAGTGGAACAACGGCCACAATGTCCCATTCGAAAAGCCGCTATAGTATAGGCGGGCCAGATTGTGAGGCAGGACGACCGGATGGCAATCGAATTCCTTCTCCAGGCGCGCGGTGACCTGCTTAATGTCGCCCGGGGCGATCGAGCCGGGCCATCCGAACCAGCGACCTCGCAATTCTCGATGAATGGATGCGAGGCCCGCCGCGACGCCGCCGGGATTCGGCTGAACGTCGAGGTGGTTCCCGACGCGCCGAACCGTGACCGGGAGACGGTTCGAGACCAGGATAAGAGTCATGTCCGCAACGAGCCCATCATGCACCCGATGGCCAAGTAATCGTCGTGGATGGCCACGCTTCGATCCGATTCGGGGATACGGGCTTGTCCGGAGGCGGGAGGACATCGCGCGTTATAATGCTGTCTCGCGATGGCCTTCCGATGCGCCGGTCGAGTGCCACGAAGACGATGAAGACAGGTGGTTTCCCGCAGCTCGAAACGATTACGCGGTCGCATCCCCGAAAGCGTTTATAGGTTGTCCCTTGATAGGCGCCGGCTGCGGGGATCGCCTAGCCTGGTAGGGCGCGGGATTGCTAATCCCGTGCGCTCTGCGCTCGGGGGTTCAAATCCCCCTCCCCGCGCGGTTGCCCCATGCGCGTGCGAACGTACGATGAGATCGATCCCCTTGCGGCATTCCGACTTGGCGTGGTCTCCTTCGGATCTGCGTGGGACGAAGCAAAGGTGCGCCGAGTTCGCGCGCACGACCGGACGTACCTCGAGGAGTTCGCGCTGTACGCGGAGGAGCGCGGCCGGGTCCTCGCCCAAGTCGTCCCCCGACGCTTGGCCGTGCGGACGACGAATGGAGTCGAAGAAGTCGGCGGCCTCGCAGCGGTGTGCTCACACCCGGGTGTGTGGGGCCGCGGCTTCGCTCGCCGGCTCATCGAGGCGACCCACGATCGGTTCCGCGAACTCGGCTTGAGCGTGTCGGCCCTGACGACGAGCCGCAACATCCGCGGGTATGGCGTGTACGCGAAGCTCGGCTACGTGGACCTCGCGCCGTTCCAACAGGCAATCCGCCAGGTGACCCGGCGAATGGCCCCGAAGGGGTACGGACTCCGAGCCGTAAGGCGTTCGGACATGTCGACGATCCATCGCCTCTATCGAACCCAGACGCGGCGGATGCTTGGCTGGACCGAACGACCGGAGCGGGCTCTCGAATGGGGCGTCATCCGGACCCGCGACTACCTGGAGAAATATCGAATCGTGCTGCGAGACGGCCAGGCGGTGGGGTATCTCCGCACGCGCCCGCACGACGGGATCACGATGGAAGAGGTCGTCGCTCCGAACCCTCAGGACTTCCGGGCCGCGGTCGCGCTGATGGAGGCGAAGGCGGAGACGGGAATCGCAACGGTCAACTGGATCACCGCGCGGTCCGACGTCACGCGGTTCCGAAGCCTCGGATACACGGTCGACGGTCCGTTTCCTGACACCACGATGGCGGTCTCCCTGGTGAAGGAGATCCGTACAACTGATTTGGCTCGGCGCTTCGGAGGAACGACCGGGAAGTTCGTCCAGTATCCGACCGACGACTTCTGATTTCATGCCGACGAGACGCCGCGGACGACCAGGATTTGAGCGCCGCCAATCGCTTGTGCGTGTGTCCCCTGGCATTAAGTGCTCCCGATGAGAACCACGGGGAACGGTTCAAGAAGGGGGCTCGGGGATAGCCTTCGTCCTTCGATGCCGCGAGAGCCGATGAAGTCGAAGGTCGTCCTCCTGGGCGATGGCGGCGTGGGGAAGACCTCGCTTGTCCGTCGATTCGTCGTCGACCAGTATTCGGACGACTACATCACGACCGTTGGGACGAAAGTCTCGAAGCGGAGCCTGAACCTCGGATCGCCCCTGGCCGAGGTCGAGATGGTCCTGCAGATCTGGGATGTCCTCGGGCAGAAAGGATACAGCGGGGTGCAAGAGACCGCAATCAAGGGCGCCCAAGGCGTCCTGCTCGTGTACGACGCCACAAACGACGAGAGCCGTCGGGCCCTGGAGGACTACTGGATCCCAGCCGTGTGGCGGCTCGCAGGGAGAATCCCGACGGTCTTCGCAGGGAACAAGTCCGACCTCGTCCCGGATCGGGTCTGGGCCGAGGAGTACCTCTACTTCTTGACTCAGAAGTACTCGTGTCCCGGGATCCTGACGAGCGCGAAGACGGGGGACCGGGTCGAGATGTCCTTCAAGGCGCTCGGAGAGCAGATCCTGCAGGCAGCCGGCCATCCGATCCGACGGATCGCGCTCGTGACGCCCCCGCAGGAGCCCGTCGACCGACTGATCCGGGTAACGGACAAGATCATGACGGACTTCTGCTACCACATGGGCGGCGTGGAGACGGGCATGCCGATCGTGAAGCGTCAGCTCGGCCTCGCCGGCCTCGATGTCCGTGCGCCAACGACGGATGCCATCCGGACCCTCATCGAGAGGCTCGCGGTCGTCGAACAGGACTTCAAAGGTCCGGAAGAAGTCCTATCGAACCGCGAACGCCGACTCGAGTGGCTCGATGGAATCGACGCGTGATGTGCCGACGAACGCTAGTGAGCTAGCGGGAAGTTCTTCTCGCCCGCGCGGATCGGCATCGTGAGCCAGTTCTCCCGAGGCGGGAACGGGCATACGTAGTCCTCGCTGTACGCGCAGTACGGATTGTAGGCGAGGTTGAAATCGATCACATACTCGTCCGTCGGCTGCTCTTCGATGTCGAGGTATCGGCACGCACCGTACGTCTCCTTGCCGGACGTCGCGTCGCGGAAGGGGATGAACAAGCTCTCGTCGGCGTGGTGGTGACCGGGCTGCGGGACCGACTTGAACGCGGCGAGCCGTTGCTTCGTGCCCTCGACCTCGAACTCGAATACGCCGTACCGGATCATCTCCCGGGGGACTCCCTTGGAGGTCGCGAGGACCACCCGCTGCGGGTTCGGGTCCTTGATCAACTTTGCGTGAACCCGATAGGCCGGATCGGGAGGAAAGTACGCGAGGCCCTTGAAGTCGTGACGAAGTCGATGCGGGATCGGAGACTCGGCGTCTTCCTTGAAGAAATAGTCCTTCTCGCGACGCATCGCCTCGGTCTCTTTCACATACTCGTCGGTGGAACCGATGGACGACATGGGCCTCCGACCGTCATCGTCCGCGATAAATGTGTTCGAATCACATCGAGTACAGGTGCTCTTTCGCCTTCGCGAGGAGCTCCTTCTCGGTCTGGCCGAGGTGTGCTGCGGGGATCTTCATCTCGACGAGCTCGACGATCTGGGTCGCGGCTCCAATCTTCTGCGCTTGGATCGCTTGATGGACCATCTCGGTGGCGACCCGAACTTTCAATTTCGACAGGCCCGCGTCCTCGGAGGCGATCTCGAGCATCTCCTCGATGAGTTTGAGGGATTCATCGAAACGGCCGGTCTTCGAGAATGACTTGACGGCCCGTTCGAGCATCGCGAACCGATGCACCGTGCCGGGATCGAGGGGCATGGATGCCGGCAGAGTTCGCCACGGCTTATGACTTGTGGCAGGCGAACTAGTATCGAGGCATCTCGGGTTCGACTTTCTCCGCCCACTCGTCGATCCCGCCCACGAGGTTCTTCACCTTCCGGAAGCCGATCTCCCGGAGGAAGTTCGTGATCCGCCCGGAGCGGACGCCGGTCTTGCAATACACGACGATTTCATCCGCGGTGCTCAGCTCGTTCACCCGGCCCGGAACCTGGGCGACGGGCATCAGGACGGCCTTATCGAGTCGCGCGATCTCCCACTCCATCGGCTCGCGCACGTCGAGCAGGACCGGCTCCCTCCCCGCGTCAATCTTCTCTTTCAACTCCTCGACTGTGATCTGGAGATCTTCGCCGACCTGCTCCGATGCGGCACGGAGTCCGCAGAACTCTTCGTAGTCGATGAGCTCCTTAATCGTCGGATTGGTTCCGCAAATCGGACATTCAGGGTTCTTCCGCAACTTGAGCTCGCGGAACTTCATGCGGAGCGCGTCGAACACGAGGAGGCGGCCGATGAGCGTGTCGCCCTTCCCGAGGAGGAGCTTGATCGCCTCGATCGCTTGAATCGATCCGACGATGCCCGGGAGCACGCCGAGCACGCCGCCTTCCGCGCACGAAGGTACGAGGCCGGGCGGCGGAGGCTCTGCGTACAAACACCGGTAACAGGGGCCTCGCGCGGCGTCGAAGACGCTCGCCTGACCCTCGAAGCGGAAGATCGATCCGTAGACGTTCGGTTTCTTCAAGAGGACGGTCGCATCGTTCACGAGGTACCGGGTCGGGAAGTTGTCCGTCCCGTCGATGACCACGTCATAGTCTTTCAGGATGTCCAGCGCGTTGTCCGACGTGAGGCGGGTCTCGTACGTCTGCACGTCGACGTTCGGGTTGATCTGCGCGACCCGCTCTTTCGCGACGTCGATCTTCTTCCGCCCGACGTCCTTCGTGCCGTACAACACCTGGCGCTGAAGGTTCGTCTCGTCGATCACGTCGAAGTCGACGATCCCGAGACGGCCGACGCCGGCGGCGCCGAGGTATTGCGTGAGCGGGACTCCGAGCCCGCCCGCGCCAACGATCAGAGCGGACGACTGCTTGAGCCTCAACTGCCCCGCCATCCCGACCTCGGGCAGGATTAGATGTCGGGAGTACCGTTTGATTTCGGCCGGCATCAGGACATCTTTGCGCTTCGAAGCGAGTCGGTCCATGAGAGAGAACGAACCGCCCGCGATGCTCGGGACAATCGAAATCGTGTCACCGGACTTCAGAGGCGTCGCATCCTTCTGCAGATAGCGGATGTCTTCTTCGTTCACGTAGACGTTCACGAAATTTCGAAGCCGCCCGTCCTCTGCGTACAGATGACGCCGGAGTTGGTCGAATTGGCTTACCAAGTCGCCGAGCGCTTGTTCGACGCTGGCCGCCTCGACCTCGACGGCATCGTGATTCGCGGCGTATTGACGGAGGGCTGTCGGGATGATGACTCGGACCGCTGGCATCGTCGCATCGGTTTCATGACGGTGTTATACTTAAGGTTCGCCCCACCGCTATTCATATCTGAGTGAAGGGAAAGTGCGGCCCCGATCCACGGTGCTATGTTCGACTAGACGCCAACACGACCTCGCATCGATGTGACTCCACGCCGTTCCAACCTGACCGGTCAACGGATAACGATCGCCTCAGGCCGGAATCGTCGCGTGGTCTCGTCGAACTGCCAAGCCGTGACCTCTTTCGGCTCGCGGTCGACGACGCTTACGATCACGTACGACAACCAACCCGCTGCGCGCGATCGATCGTATTCGGAAGGGGCGGCAGGATGATCCGGATGGCTGTGGTAGATCCCGATGAGATCGAGATTTTTCTTCCGCGCGTCATCGTCAGCGTGAAGGAGGTCGAGCGGATCGATCATGTACCGCCGCGCTCGGTTCTCCGTCGCGACGTTTCGCGCGCGACGCGATTCCTCGATGCGCCGCGGTGTACCGGAATGACCGAGGAGAAATCCACAGCACTCCTCGGGGTACGCCTCACGGGCATGGTCGTGAATCGCTTGAAGGACCGACTTGGGGATCTCGATCGTCACCGACCCTCCTCCCAGTATCGCTCCGCGACGTAGCTCACGCCCGCATCCGGGAAGACTGTTACGATGACGCCTTCGCGGATTCGCTCGGCGAGCCGCAGCGCCGCATCGAAGGCGGCTCCGCTCGACGTCCCGACAAGGATCCCTTCCGTCCGTGCGATCCGACGCGTCGCGGCTTGAGCGTCCTCCGTGGCGACGGACATCAATTCGTCCGCGAGGTTCGGATCCCAGATCCCCGGGACGAGGGCTGTCTCGAGATGCTTGACGCCCTCAATGCCGTGAAAGGGACCGTCCGGCTGGACGCCCACGAGCCGCACGTTCCGATTCATCTTCTTAAGGTAGCGTCCCACCCCGACGAACGTGCCGGTGGTTCCGAGGCACGCGACGAAGTGCGTGACCGTCCCCGCCGTCTGCTCCCAGATCTCCGGTCCGGTCGACTCGAAGTGGGCCCGCCAGTTCGCCTCGTTGTTGTATTGATCGAGATACTGGTATTTGCGCGGCTCCGAGGCCGCGAGCGCTTTGGCCGCCCGCTGCGCGCCATCGGTCCCGTCCGGGGCGGGGGTGACGACCAGCTCGGCGCCGTAGGCCTGGAGAATGCGCCTCCGCTCTGTGCTGAGGTTCGCCGGCACGCAGAGGGTCACCCGGTATCCCTCCGAGGCTCCGAGCATCGCGAGCGCGATCCCGGTGTTCCCGGACGTCGCGTCCAGGAGGATCCGATCCTTCGTCAGGCCCGACCGTTCGGCCGTTCGCAACATTTCGAGTGCGGCGCGGTCCTTGACGCTGCCGCCGGGATTGCGGAATTCGGCCTTCGCAAACACCTGTACCCGGGGAGCCACATGGGATGCCAATCGATCGAGTCGGAGGAGCGGAGTGTGGCCAATGAGATCCGCAACGCGCGGGGCCTTCGGCGGCTTCGCGGCCGAACCCATGGGATCGAGAGCCTCAGGTCCCGACGTCCGCCTTCTGGCCGAGGGCGAGCTTGAGCACGTGGAGAGACAGGAGGGCGCATTTCAAGCGGACGGCGCTCAGGGGGAT
>VBLZ01000001.1 GCA_005878515.1 Methanobacteriota archaeon
CCCGAGGCCGAAGCGGTCTTCAGCGTCTCCGAGGACGGAATCCGCGACTGACCGTGCTCTTGCGTTCCGTGACAAATCGTGTCGGGACAGTTTGAAGTAGCGTCCCACCCATCGTTGACTGGTTCCATGGAGCCAGGGCTTCTGTTAATCCCGGGGCCCGTCCCGCTCCCACCCCGCGTGCTCGAAGAATTCTCGAAGCCCGCGATGCCTCACTACGGCGACACATGGGTCAAAGCCCACGGCGAGACACGAGAGGTGATGCGATATCTCTGGTCTGCCGGCGATGGCCATGTGCTGCCCATCGCAGGCCCGGGCCACGCAGGCCTCGAGGCGCTCGCGTACACGTTCTTGCGCCCGGGCGACCGGGTCGTCATCGTGTCCAACGGTTTCTTCGGAGAGCGAACGCGGGAGGTCCTGCAAACCCATCGCGTGAAGGCGGACGTCGTCTCGTCGGCATGGGGCGCGGGCCCCGACATCCCGGCGTTGCGAGAGGCGCTCAAGACTCCGACGAAGGCCGTCGCGGTGGTTCACAACGAGACGTCCACGGGCATCACGAACCCCCTCGAGCCGATCGTCGAGGCCGCGCACGCCGTAGACGCGGCGGTCATCGTCGACGCGGTCTCTTCCCTGGGCGGCCTCCCCCTCCCGTTCGCCAAACTCGGGATCGAGGCGGCGTTCAGTGCGTCCCAGAAGTGCATCGCGGCGCCCGCGGGCATTGCGCCGGTCGCGGTCGCGCGCTCGCTGTGGGAGTCCACCGATCCGAAGACCGTCGAGGGCTGGTACCTCAATCTCTACACCTGGGACCGGTACGAGCGGGAATGGGGAGATTGGCATCCCACGCCGACGACGATTTCCTCAAACCTGTTCTACGCGTTCCATCGCGCCCTCCTTCTCCTGAAGGAAGAAGGCCTCGAAGCCCGCATCGCCCGTCACGCGAAGGTCGCGGCTCGGTTGCGCGACGGGCTTGGCGAACTCGGTTTTTCGCCCCTCGGATCCGCGAACCTCTTGTCGAACACGGTCACGTGCTTCGCCCCTCCCGCCAGCGTGGACGCGAACCGTCTGGTCCGGCGGCTCCGGGACGAGCACAACATCTACATCTCCGGCGGTCTCGGACCGTTGCGAGGGAAGACGATCCGGATCGGGACGATGGGAACTCAGGCCGATCCGGAGATCATCGACTGGCTCCTGAAGGCGATCCGCGCGAGCCTCTAAGGTCAGCGGTCCGGCAGATACTGCGTCAGCCAGCCGAGCGCCCGCTCGTTCAGCCGGATCTGGTTCGACGTCTTGCGGGGCCAGTGGCCCTCGTCGGCGAATTCGAGGTAGTCCACGACCTTCCCCATCTTCCGCATCTCGTCGACCATCGCCCGCGCCTCTGTGACGGGGCACCGCGGATCGTGCGCTCCGCCCGTGAAGAGGACGGGCGCCCGGATCTCCTCAAGGAAGTAGATCGGCGAGAACTTGCGGTACAGGTCGGCGTCCACCGCGGGATCTCCCATCTTCTGCCGGTCGTACCGTCGCAGGTAGCCGCGCTCGTTCGTCGTCGCGGTGAGCCAGTTGAAGTACCCGACGATGCTCACGCCGACCGCCCACAGCGCGGGCGCCTTCTCCAGGATGTGCGCCACGGCGTACCCGCCGTAGCTCACGCCGATGGCTCCGAGTCGGTCGGCGGGGCAGTGACCTCGCTGGATCAGCCATCGGCCGCCAGCGATGATGTCCTGGATGTCCCCACCTCCCAGGTCGCGGTCGCTCAGGCGGCGCCAGGCGCGTCCGCTCCCGGTCCCGCCGCGGTAGTTCGGCGCAAGGATCGTGAAGCCTTCCGCGACCAAGAACTGGAACCGCGCGTCCCATTCGTTCAGTGTCTGTGATTCCGGGCCCCCGTGCGGGTCGACGACGGCAGCGTTGCGGCGGCGTTCCGTTCGAGGCACAAAGAGCCAAGCGGCGATCTTTCGGCCATCGAAGCTCGGGTACCGGACGAGCTTTCCGTCGGCCAGTTCGCCCTTCGGAAGCGGCTCGCGAAGGCTGTCGACCAAGGGGGTGGACCGCTCTCCCTTTCGGAGGATGAGCCGGTCCGGCTGCGTGAACGTGGAATGGTGGTAGAACAGGCCCTTCGCATCCGGAGCCCATCGGGCCCGGTTCGCCGACCCCTTCGCGGGAGAAATCCCGCGGGAGCCCTTGCCGTTTCGGGAGACGACCTTCAGCTGGACGTTCCCATCGTGGTTCTCGAGGAACGCGATCCGCTTTCCGTCCGGGGCCCAGAGAGGCATCGTCTTGTCCCATCGATTCTGCACGATGAAGCGGACGCGCTTCGTCTTGACATCGAGCACCCCGATGTCCAGATGATCGTGGACGTTCGATACGAACGCGAGCTCCCGACCGTTCGGGGACCAGGGTTCCGGTCGGCCTAGGTCGCCTCCGATTGCATTCTCCGAGTCGGGGAACGCGACGACTTTTTCGAGGTGGCCCGCGAGGTCCACGAGCCCGACGTAGTCCAGGAGTCCAACGCCCGCCGAGATAGCGATACTCCGTCCGTCGGGACGCCATGCAATCTCGCCGACGATGTCATCGACGTTCGTGAGCTGCTTCGCGTCGCCGCCGGTCGTGTCCACCACGAAGACGTTGTCTCGGTCGCCGTCTCGGTTCGACAGGAACGCAATCTTGGTGCCATCGGGCGACCACCGAGGGAAGGCGCTGTCGAACGGCGTGTTCGTGATTTTCTGGACGTGCGCGCCCTTCACGGGCACGAGGTAGATGTTGTAGTTCTCGTCCCCCTCGAAGTCCGACTGGACCGCGATCCGCCGGCCGTCCGGAGAGAACTCCGGATTCAGGACGGACTGCTCGGATTGCAGGAGGATCCGATCCTTCTTCGTGCGAAGGTCCAGGAGGTAGACGGACCACTGATCTCCCTTGTTCGCGGCGAAGGCGAGCAACCGGCCGTCGGGGGACACGTCGAAGTTCCCGAGCTGCCAGATTCTTTTCAGGAAGCGCCCCGGGGTGAACGTGACCTTCCGTGCCATGGCGCACCGAGTCGTCCGAGGAACGAGACCTGGGATAAAGCCATCTCGTTCGGAGACCTGACCGGGACCATGGCCCTCAACGTTGGGGCGCTCCCGATCACGGTCGGCGCGGGCGCCTTCCTGGTCCGCGACGGGAAGCTGCTCGTGGTCCGCAAGACGTACGGCCCGTCGAAAGGCCTCTGGACGATCCCGTCGGGATACGTCGAGCCGCGCGAGTCGGTTGTCCAGACCATTGAGCGCGAAGTGAAGGAGGAAACGGGCATCGCGGGCCGTGCCGGGCCGATCCTCGCCGTCCGAAATCGCGTGACCGAGGCGGCGAACGATACGTTCCTCATCTTCGCCATGACGTACGTGGGCGGAGAGCCGCGACCGGATCGCGAGGAAGTAAGCGAGGCCGCGTTCCGTCCTCTTGCCGAACTGAAGACTTCCGACTCATCGGCCCCCTTCACGCGGGCGATTATTCCCAAGCTCGACCGGCATGCCGGCTTGCGGTTGGATCCGTACACGCCATCCGCGGACCCGACGCACCCGATCGCGTACCTCTTGTACCTCTGATGGCGGAAAACCTTTAGTCGGCCTGTCGTTTTGCAGCGCCGTGGTCGAGACGATCGTCGCGCAGTCCTTGGGCACGAAGTATGTCCTGGACGCGGCGGCGTTAGGCCGGATTCGCGACATCCTCGGGTCCGGCGGGCTGGTCGTTCACCCGACCGACACGGTGTATGGCCTCGCGGCGGATCCCTTCCAGGTCGCGGCGGTCGAAAAGGTGTACGAGGCCAAGGCGCGCCCGCGGGATCTGGCCGTCTCGATCTCGGTCGCCGACGTCGGGGACATCTTCCGGTTCGGGGAGCGGACGGCGATCGCCGAGGCATTCTGCGCCAAGAACCTCCCGGGGCCGTACACGGTGGTCCTGCGTGCGACACCGGAGGCCCCAAGGGCCATCGTCTCGAAGGACGGCCGTCTCGGACTTCGCGTCCCTGCGCATCCCATCCCCCGTCTCCTCGCGAAGTCGTTTGGTCCGGTCACCTCCACGAGCGCGAACCGCCACGGCCAGGGATCGCCGAGCACATGTCAGGAGGCGCAAGAACAACTCGGGGACCGCGTCAATCTCTACGTGGACGGAGGGCCCACGCCGTTCGGTGGAGAATCGACGGTCGTGGACCTGTCAGGACGTCGGGCGAGGATCCTTCGGCAAGGTCCGATTCGACCGGGAGGGTGAGGAATGGACGCGGACGTGCGGGAGTCTCTACTGCGGGCGGGGCGTATCTCGCGGGAGGTCCGCGAGCGCGCTGTCGCGTTGGTCAAGGAAGGCGCGTTGCTGCTCGACGTGGCCGAGGAGGCCGAGGACCTCATGCGGAAGCGCCGGGCGAAGCCCGCCTTCCCGACGTGCATCTCGATCGACCACATCGCCGCCCACTATTCACCGACTCACGACGACACGACGAGATTCCGCCACGGGAACGTCGTGAAGCTCGATCTGGGAGCCCAGCTGGATGGCTGGATCGCCGACACCGCGGTCACGGTGGAGGTCGGGACGCGGAACTGGACCGAACTCGTGAGGGCCTCGGAACTCGCGCTTCAGACGGCCATCGAGGCGGTCCATGCGGGCGTCTCGACTCGGTCGATCGGTGAAGGGATTCAGCGGGCGATCGAGGCGCACGGGTATCGCCCGGTTCGGAATCTGACGGGCCACACGATTGAGCGGTATTTGCTCCACGCCGGCAAGAGCGTGCCGAACATCGCCCACGGCCACGACTTCCTCGAGGCAGGAGAGGTGGTCGCCATCGAGCCGTTCGCCTCGTCCGGCGCCGGGCAAGTCGACGGCCGCCGGACCGGGAACATCTACCGGGTGTTGAAGGTGAAACCGCAGAAGGCGACCGATGCCGACGAGTTCCTCGGGCGAATCGCCGACGAATTCAAGACGCTCCCGTTCGCCGAGCGGTGGGCCTATCGAATCGATTCGAAGGCGCCGGCCCTGTTGAATGGGCTCGTCCGGACCGGGGCGGTGATGACCTATCCCGCACTCCTCGACCTGGGCGGCGGGATCGTGTCGCAGAGCGAGCACACGATGATCGTTGGACCCACCGGTGCGGAAGTCACGACCGCATAGACGCGCGACGCTCTCGGAACGTTTATTATCGAACGTCCCCATCGATGCCGTCCCCCCGGAGTGGCCTTCCGTTGACCGACATCAAGCGGATCGTGCTGGACGTGTTGAAGCCGCACAAGCCGTCCTTGGTCGAGATGTCGGTTCGGTTATCGAGCCTCAAAGGGGTCGACGGGGTCACATGCACGTTGGACGAGGTCGACCAGGAGACGGAGAGCGTCAAGGTCACGATTGAAGGGCCCTCGATCAACTACCCGAGCGTGGAGGACGCGTTGCGCGAGCTCGGCGCGGTGATCCATTCCGTCGATCTGGTCGCATCCGGGAAGCGCGCCGTTGAGGATGTCCGGACCGGCCAAGACCATCGATGAATGCGTCTACCGGGAATCTTTGATTCGCTTCGCGACCTTTTGGACGATCGAGGTTTTGTAGTAGTCTGCACGCACGAGGACGCGGCCTTCCTTCCGCCACGGGGTCGACGGAAACGCCTTTCCTTCCTCGATCTCGGGCTGCAGGCCGAGGGCTTTCGCGGCGGCGTTGACCTCCTGGGCCGTGGGGGACTCGACGGCCCAGCGTTTCGCGACCCGTCGGCCCTGGTCCCTCGTCCGTCCCAGGTCGAAATATGCGGGGTACAGGACGATCGGGCGGTCTCCTTTCGGCATGGACCCGGCCCGAATCCCCGCGCCGCCATAAGGATTTGGGCGGCCACGTGAGGCATTCGATATCTTCATTCCCGAGGCCGCTCTCACGGGGGCGCTTTCGGGGCGGATCGTCATGGAAGACGAAACGGATCTCGCGAATTTTGCGCTCGATTATGCGATGAAGAAGGGCGTGTCGTACGCCGAAGCCCGGTACGAACACCAGGAGCAGGAGAACTTCATCCTGAAGAACGGAGTCCTCGACGCGCTCTACGTCGGCCAAGATCGCGGCGTGGGCGTGCGGGTCCTCGTCAATGGGGCCCTCGGGTTCGCGGCCACGAACCTGCGGACGAAGTCCGATGTGCGCGCCATCGTGGACGACGCCATCAAGATCGCCAAGGCCTCGCGGCGCAAGACGAAGATCACCTTCGCGCACGAAGACGCGATCGAGATGAACTGGTCGATCCCGGAGCAGCGAAAGCTCGCCGACGTCTCCGTGGAGGAGAAGATCGCGGAGGTCCAGTCGGTCGACCGCGACCTCATGGCGCTCGGACTCAAGATCCCCGCGCGGTACTTCCAGTTCAGCGACAACCGCATCGTGAAATTTTTCGCGAACTCGGAAGGGTCCCGCATCCGGTCGTACAGTCCGCGGCTTCGGGTGTTCTACTTCCTCACCATCACCCAAGACGGCCAGGTCGAACAGACGTACCGCAACTACGGATGGTCCGGCGGCTGGGAAGGGATCGCGGAGTGGGATCTCCGGAAGCGAGTCATCGATGAAGCCAAGTCGATGCAACGGTCCCTGGTAGAAGGCAAGAAGTCTCCGGAAGGCAAGATGGACCTCGTCGCGGGACCGCAAGTGGCCGGCATCGCCTCACACGAATCGTGCGGCCACCCGACCGAGGCCGACCGCGTCCTCGGACGCGAAGCGAGCCAGGCCGGCAAGTCGTTCATCCCGCCGGACGGGATCGGCATGCGTGTGGGGTCGGAGGTCGTGAACGTCGTCGACGATCCGACGGTCGAGCACGCGATCGCCTACTATCGTACGGACGATGAGGGCGTCAAGGCCCGGCGCCGGTACCTCTACAAGGAGGGCCGCGTCACGGAGTTCCTCCAAAACCGCGAGACGGCCGCGGCCATGCACACGCGCAGCAACGGCTCCGCGCGAGCGGTGAACTACAACGTCGAGGCGATCGTGCGGATGGCCAACACGTTCGTCGAGCCGAAAGACTACTCCGTGGACGAGCTCCTCGAGGACGTGAAGTTCGGCGTCTACATGAAGAGCTTCATGGAGTGGAACATCGACGACAAGCGCTACAACGCGAAGTACGCGGGCCGTGAGGCGTATCTCGTCGAGAACGGGGAGGTCAAGCACCCAGTCCGGAACACGATCATCGAGCTGACGACGCCGGCCTTCTGGTCCGCGGTCGACGCGGTCGGGAAGGATCTCGACTTCGAGGCGGGTTTCTGCGGCAAGTCCGATCCGGGACAGGCGCTCGACGCGAGCCTCGGCGGGCCGACGATCCGCCTCCGGAACGTGTACCTGAGGTGATCCGATGGAAGACGTCTCCTCCCGGATCGTCGAGAAGGCGATCGGCCTCGGCTGTCAAGACGCAATCGCCGACGTCATCGCGAATCGCTCGTACCAGATCCGGTTCGCGCAGAACGAGGCGGTGATCAGCAACCGATGGCGCGAATCGACCGCGTCCGTGTTCTTCGTCTACGACAAACGGGTCCTCGCGAGCGACATCAAGGACCTCTCACGGGTGGACGAGGCCGTCGAGCGCCTCGTGAAGATTGCGAAGAGCTCGCAGCAGAATCCAGACTACGCCGGGATCGCCGACGGACCCTTCCGCTACGCGCGCGTACGGCCGGATCCCAAAGTGCTCTCCCTCGACGAAGGCGGCAAGTACGTCGAAGCGGCGATTGGCGGCGCGACGGACCAGGGCGCGAAGGAATGCGCCGGGTCGTTCTGGAAGTACGAGGACGAGCACTTCCTCGCCACGTCCAACGGCGTGGAGGCGCACGACCATCGGGCGAGCCTCTACCTGTCCATCCGGGCGCTCCTGTCGCTGGAGTCGAGCGGTCACGGGATCGCCTGCGCGACGCGGCTCTCCCAGTTCAATCCGGAGAAGGCCGGGCGGAAGGCGGGCCGGATTGCCGCCTTGGCTCGGTCGCCGAAGCCCGGGAAGGCCGGTCGCTACACGGTCGTGTTCGACCCGCTCATTTTCGGCTCTCTGACGGACCAGACGGGTGGACGGCTCGGCGCGTGGATGGTGATGGCGGGCCTCTCTCCATTCGGGAAGAAGATCGGGAAGAAGGTCGCGTCGTCGCAGCTCACCTTGTACGATGACGGCTCCGGGGAGTCGATTGCGCGGAAGCGCTTCGACGCGGAAGGCGTCCCGACCCGGAGGAACGTCCTCGTGAACAAGGGAGTCCTGAAGACCTATCTCCACAACACCTCGACGGCGAAGAAGTTCCGCACGAAGACGACGGGGAACGCGGGCCTCGTATCCCCGGACCCTCACGCGATCTTCGTGAAGCCCGGAGACCGAACCCGGGACGAGATCTTCTCCGAGGTGAAGGACGGCCTGTGGCTCACGAACACGTGGTACACCCGCTACCAGTCGTATGTGACCGGAGACCTCTCCACGATCCCGAGGGACGGCATCTTCCACATCCGAAAAGGCGACGTCGTCGAGGCGTGGAAGGACATCCGGCTCACGGACAACCTGCTGCATCTCTTGAAGAACATCGAGGCGTTGGGCGACGAACCCGAGCAGATGATGTGGTGGGGCGAGGTGAGCATCCCGAACTCGGTCCCCTATGCGCGGATCAAGGACGTCGGGATCACGAAGTCCGCCGAGTGACCGAGGCCTCGCCCTCCGCGGTCTCGAGCAGGACCGCGTTGATCACGCCATCCTGGCCGGGCCGGGACGTGACCCGCGCGAGTCCGATCTCGGTCTGAATCGTCGCGCCGCGGGTGATGATGTTGCGCGTCACGAAGTTCGGATTCGAAGGGTTCGCTTTCACCGTGACAATCTTGACCTTCTTCGTTGCGGAGGTCCGGCGGTCCAAGACATTGGCGAACTCCGCGCTCAGGATGCGGACCTTCCGGTTCGCTCCCTTCGTGCGGTAGAGCTTCAGGCGCTGGGCCCCGATGAAAGCGTATTGCTGCTCCCGGCCGATCTCCCGCCGCCGCTTCTTACGGAACGGCCGGTAGCGGCCTCCGGTCGGCTTCCGTTTCGAGCGTCCCTGCCAAAGGGCCATCGGATCGCGCCAAAGAACGGGCCGTATATGACCGTTGTGGGTCACACGATGTGGATCGTCCCGTACACGAGGAGGCTCGTGGCGAGGAAGCCTAGGAGGGCGCCCCCGTTCAAGAGAGGTAAGCCGGCCTGCGGGTTTCCCTTGAGGACGTACCGCATTAAGACGAAGAAGCCAGCGAGGCTTCCGATGACGGTCCCTAACGCTACGGTCATGAACGGGGCGACCGGACCGAACGAGCGGCCCAGGAGCGTCGGATCGTTCAGGAACGTGAAGGCGGATACGCTCAGGATCCCTGGGATGATGAGATCTCCCAACCCGATGAACATCGCTTCGCGTTCCTCCCCGGCGGCGATCTGACCTTTCAAGCTCTTCTGCTCCCGGAACGAGTAGCCCGCCTTCTTCGGGATGACGAGGAGGATCGGGAGCCGCTGACTCGTCAGCTCATCGGCGAGCGTGATCATGTGCTTCGTCCGGTACACCGCCCATGCGTCGTAGACCGCGAGGGCCAAGAGGAGCAGGATCGCGGGCAACAGTCCGAACGAAATCCCAAGGATCGCCGTCACGCCTGCGGCCGTCACGAAGCCGATCGTGTCGACCACGTACCACTCCGGGAACTTCACGAGGAGGTACACCAAGACGGCCGCCACGGCGAACGAAAGCAGGGTCGCGACATTCGCGAGCAAGTTTTGGAAATTCGGGTCTTGGTTCTGCCCGGTCCCATAATACAATCCGTAGTAGAGAGGCAGCAACAGGACGAATGCGAGGGTGACGAAGATCGATGCCATGATGACGTACTTCGCAAGCTTCTGTCGACGATAACGGACGAGCCCCAAGATGACCGCGGTGAAGACGAGGATCAGGATGATGTAGATCGCGGTGTTCGTGACGTCACTCGGGTTCGGGAACGCCTGGAAACCGCTGCCCTGGAACAACGGAGAAAGCGCGATCGCGACCACTTGGCTCGCGACCAGGAGCACCGCCATCGCCGCGACCGGAGCGTACTCGCGGCGCATCGATGCCTACTCCCGCGTCACGCGTCCGAAGGCCACCGTGCCGGCGATTTTCTCGATGTACACCTTGACGATCGCGCCCTTCGCGGTCCCGGGCACGTAGATGACGTACTTGTCGAGCTTCGCGATCCCATCGCCCTTCTTTCCGATGTCCTGGATCATCAATTCGTAGACTTTGCCCTCGACGAGCGGGGCTTCCTCGACCTTCGCGGCTTTCTTCACGGCCTTCACGGGCCGTCGCGCGCCACACGCGTCGCACTCGAGCATC
>VBLZ01000199.1 GCA_005878515.1 Methanobacteriota archaeon
GAAGTCGAGCGGCGGGACCGACAACGCCTTCGTGATCGCGTCCCGCAATGCGGCCTCGACACCTTGCTCGAGACTCACCTCCCGCGAGATGCGCTTGCCACGGAGGTCCTCCGCGAGGCGGTCCACGATTTCCTTTGCGACCGGGAACGCGACATCCGACTCGAGGAGAGCGATCTCCAGGTCGTACAGGATTTCCTCGAGCTTGTCTTCCTTGATCTTGCGGCCGGAGTCGCCGATCGCTTCCGAAGTCACTTCAGCCTCGGCCTTCTCTTTCCAGCCGGCGAGTCGTTCCCGAAGGGACTTGAACATCTAGCTCCGCTCGCCCGGCGTGCCGGGCCCTTGCAGCCGGTCGTAGAGATCTTGGACCGCCGCGCCATGGGCCTCCGCCCGCCGTTGCAGATCCCCGAGGCGCGACCCGATCGCATTCGCCGCCTCGGTGATCGATTTGATCCGTGCGTCGAGCCGCTCGACCTGTCGATCCATCTCATCGTAGACGAGGAGGTCCGACCCAATCGAGACGAACGCCTTCTTGATATCCTTCGATTCGGCGACCAGGAACGAATTCGCCCCAATCGGCACAAGGACTTCGGCGGCCTTCCCGGCTTCCCGGTACCGCAGCAGCGTTTCGCGGGCCCGCATGTGCTCTTCCAGCGAGATGCGAACGATCTCTTGCTGCTGGGCCAGCGTCTCGATCTGCGCCCGATATTGATCGAGGACCGCGATTCCCCGTCGGAGTTCGGTCTCGCCGGCGCTCACGCGCGGGCCTCCAACGCATAGCGGACCGCGTGGTCTTCGACTTGGTCCGCCGGGACCTCCGCGACCTGTGCGATCGTGATGTACTTGCGCGGCACGCCGTGCTGGCTCCCGAGGACCGAGAGGAGCTTCTCGCGAGCCGCCACCTCGTCGGCCGCCGCCAGCTCTTTCGAGAAAGGCTGCCACCGGCGACCCATGCGGAAGCGGCCGCTAATTCGAAACGCCTTCATGAGACGGCGTGCAAGGGACCGCGCTACTTAAGAACTTGCTCGGGTCAACGGACTTGCGCCATCGTCGCGCGAAAGTGTTCGAGCAACTCCTCGGCGACCTTGCGCGTGACGCCCTTCACGGCCATCAGAGATTTCGGCGTCGCCTTCGCAAAGTCCTCTGGGCTATGAAAGCCCGCGTCGATCAATGCCTTCGCGCGCGCCCGCCCGATGCCTTTCACGTGGATGAGTTCCTCAAGGAGGTCCGGCCCTTCGGCGTTCGCGGCCTCGAGCTCGAGGATCCGTCGCTGGATCCCTTCGTCCCCGGGGCTCAGTTTGAGGGCCTCGGTGAAGGCGCGTTGCGCGTCCTCATTGCGCCCCATCTTGGCGAGGACTTCGCCTTGCGCCGCCCACGCCTCCTCGTCGTTCGGGTAGAGCTGCGTCAATCGGTCGAACGAGTCGAGGGCGTCCTCCAAGTCACCTTGCTCCAGCAGGATGTTCCCGCGGTTCAGGAGGGCGGACGAGTTTCCGGGCTGCACCCCAAGCACCAAGTCGAGACAGTTCAGCGCCTCCTGCGGTTTCCCGCTCCGGCGGTAGGCCACCGCCTTGCCGATGAGCGCGTTCCCGTTGCTCGGCTCGACCTCCAGGATGTCGTCGAACAGATTGAGGGCCGCCGTGTAATTCCCGTTCGCGCTCGCGATCAAGGCGCGGCTCAGCAGGCTGGGCACATCGACGCGGACTTCTTCGATCTTCTGACGCAGGTTCGCGTCACTCGGGTCGATGGTCGCCGCGGCCTCGTACGCGGCCAGCGCCTCCGGCCGCCTCCCGAGGTTCGTGAGGGCGTCGCCCTTCATCTCCAGCGCCGCGGCCTCGTTCGGTCGAAGCCGCAGGAGGTCCTCGACCGACTCGAGGCACTCCCGCCAATGACGCTCTTCCATGTGCAGGCGGGCGACCGCGCGGAGGGAGTCGACGTTCCTCCGATCCTTTGCGAGAATCCGCCGATACGTCTCCAGCGCCTCAACGTGTTGCTTCAGCCTCTCTTGGCATCGGGCCTTGCCTTGGAGGGCCGGGACGTATTCGCTGTCGAGCCGCAACGCTTCCACGAATCCTACGAGGGCGGCCTCGTAGTTGCCAGTCGCGACGAGCGCGGCCGCTTTCCGGACCAACGTCTCGGCGGTCTCGGGTTCCCGGACGGGAGCTCGAGGTGTGGGCCGCGGCAGCGGAGGCGTTGGCGCTTGGATTGGATGCGTCG
>VBLZ01000200.1 GCA_005878515.1 Methanobacteriota archaeon
CGACTTGAATGGTCCAGACATCCGTCGGCACGCTGCCCCCCGGAGCTTTCACCAGGCCGTTCTTCCCCCAGATCGATCGCGATGAGGGCTCTCTGATCGCATCCATGTCGTAGTATGCGTCTTTGCTCTTCACAAAGTGAAAGAGCAGCTCGTGGGCAGGAGTCAGTCGGTCCTTGGCCGCGTTACGAACATGCCCAGGCTTGTGCCAGATCACCTCGTTTCTGATTTTCCATCCGATTTCTCGCATCGCGAATGCGACGCGCCACGGGATTCCCAGCCATTCCTTCCGTTCGCACTTGTCATCGAGATTGAGCCAGTAACTTCCCCTGGGCCTTGTAACACGGTACACTTCTCTCCCGACGGACGCGAGGGCTTCAACGTATTCCTCCACGGTCTTTTCGCTTCCGATTTCGTGGATCGTGTCGCCGACGTGCCGACGTCCGCTGTAGTACGGCGGGCTCGTGACGGTGCAATCCACGGAATCATCAGCCAGGGTTCGGAGGACTTCTCGGGCGTCTCCCAGCAAAAGCCCGCACTCCCGGCTGGCGAAGACGGAGGACATCACCTCCGGCGTAATCACGGTCGGACCCATACCCTTTTGCAGCCTCGAGACGCGCATTTAGCCACGTCCGTAGACCTTGCCTTGCTTCCCCTCTCCGGGCATTGTGCTCCTCGAAAGAGGCGTGGGAAACTCTGATCATCAATCTAAGAGACGGTGGCTGACGTCGGCAAAGTGTCGGACTCCGGGGTCTTCGTTTTCGGTCGGTTCTTGACATGCCGCATGGGAGAAGTAGCGGACCCGGAGGGATTCGTGGGTTCTTCATATGGGTACGTCATTGTCTGACGGAGCAGCGGACGAATTGAGGTACGCCACAAGCAGAAGGTCGTCCCGTCCCAGCATCAGGAGGACCAAACGGTTCTGCTCCCTTTCCCCTTGTGCGACATCCATCCCAGGCCGATTCACTTGAGCCAACGCGGAGGAACTGAACGCTTCTTGCAAAGCGACCAGGGGGCTAATGAAAACGACTTGGATTCCCCATCGGTTCCACCGATTGGGGGTAACGTTCCTCGCACGCACGCGATTCTGTCTGGCTGAACCGCCCCGGTGGGATTCGAACCGGATCGGGTTGGGGTCCGGACGGACCCTCTGCGGCCTGAGGCTGACTCCAGCACTTTAATCGGTTCCGCTGTGCGAAGCCCCCGCGAGGGCTGCGATTCCTTCGAGCGGAATCGGAAAGTTCGCGACCCGATGCTTCAGCTCATATTCGAGTTCGTACAGGGCTTTTTCCATCGCCCACCCGTGGATGAGGCGGCCGGCCTCCTTGGCGTCGCCGGTGTGATGAAGCGTAGAATGAGAGAGGTAGGTGCCCGTAAACCGTCCGACCATGTCCTCTTCCCACCCCCTCATCCTGTCCACCGCGGCCTCCTGTGGACCCAAGAGGACCCCCGGTTCGGATGGCAATGTCGAATTGGCGACGTCTCTGACGAGATCCCGAATCACGTAGTTCCGGACGTAGGCAAAGGATCGGACCATGCTCCCGACATCCCGGAGGGGGGGTAGTTTCCTACCGCGCTCACCCAGCGCCCGCTCGGGCTCCCCTTCGAAGTCGATGAAAAGAAGCACCCCGTCCGCCCGTTGTCGCAGCACTTGGGCCAGGTGCAAGTCCGAATGGATGACGCTTTTCACGCCGCCCACGTGGGCCTCGAGATGCCGCAACGTCTCCTCGATTGGCGCACGAAGTTCGAGGAGTCGGGTCCGGGCCATTCGGGCGGATTCGGCGAGGCTCGGTTCCTCGGCATGAGCGAGTTGACCGAGTCGCCGGAGAGCGGCTCCGAGGGATCGGGTCGCAGATTTGAACATGCCGCGGAAATCCTCCTCGGTGAACGGCTCGGGGTGCCAGAACCCCGGATGGCGGTCGACGAGAGCGTCATGCAACGCCGCCGTCGCCTCCCCGAGATCGGCTGCGACATCGAGAGTCGCCTCCTCGAAATCCTCGTTCGGGTTTACCTCCCGATCCAAGGTGTGACGCCAACCGTCGTAGAGCCACGCGAACAGGTCGTCCGCCTCGATGTGCTCGGTCGCCACCCCAAGGACGAGGCGGTCCACCCCACGTCCGAGTGCGACCTCCCCGAGAAATCGGGCCACGTGCGGGAACTTACGGGCATGGAGCCGAGCCAGAATGTCGGGCTCCCGATTCCCGGTGTCGAGAAATTTGTACGACTTCAGGACGACGTCTCCCGAGCCGGTCGTGATCCGAAGCACGACGTTCGAGGTGTCCCCGCCCGGAATCGGAGAGGCCCCTCGAAAGGCACTAATCCCTTCCCCGTGGAAATTCAAGGAGTCCCCTGACTCGGTCGGAACCTTCGCCGCCCGTCGGAACGCGTCCACCACGAAACGCGCGAAGCTCTCCCTTCGCTCGGCCTCCATCACATAGAACCTGTGGCGGTCCGCCTCGAGCTCGAACGCGGTCGGATCGAGTCGGGCCGACGCGATGGAGAGCGGGAGCTGGATGGGCCGTGCGCCCGTGTCCGGATCCGTCGCTTGCAGGAGAAAGAAGACGATCGCTTCGATTCCCGTTTCCGAGAGGAGGGCACGATCTTTCACGGCAAGCCGCGTCGTCCCGCGGATCGAGTCGCCGCACCAGCGGAGGGACCCCAGCCATGTCCGCATCGGACGGGAGGCACGCAGCGCCCGGTCCGTGGCTGCGATCGCGTCGTCGAATCGCGTGGCCATCACGTCAACGACCGATATAATTCCAGGGTCCTGGCCGCGATCCGGTCCCATGTGAAGTTCCGGAGGACATGCCGCCGGCCTGCCTTCCCCATCTTCGCGCCGGTCTGGGGATCCTCCAAGATTCGGGTGATCGCCCGGCCCAATTTCGCAGGCTCTCCCGGTGGGACGAGCAGCCCGGTCTCCTCGTTCACGACGACTTCCTTGATGCCCCCGACCCGGGTGGCCACGACCGGCGTCTCGCAGGCCATCGCCTCGAGGTTGATGATCCCGAACGGCTCGTAGACGGAAGG
>VBLZ01000201.1 GCA_005878515.1 Methanobacteriota archaeon
CCACCGGATGACGTCGGCGAGGAGCTTCGCTTTGTCCGGTGCATTGCGCTTTGCGAGGTCTTTGCGGATGAGCTCCGGGTTCTCCCGCACGAGCCGGATGTCCAGCACGTCCGCCCCATGCGGCCGAGGCTATTTGTAAGTTGTTTGGAGGCCTGGCGTCTCGTGGGGGACGGCCTGTTTCTCCAGGGTGATTGTCACGGATGATAGAAGCGAGCAGACGCACGCGCTCCCAAATCTATCGCCTGCGAGAAAGTGCGGCCCGGCCTTTAATAGCCCCAGACAAACCGAAGAAATGTCAGAGGGACCGCTGTGCCATCCCGCACGCTCCTCATCCATTCGGCCTTCGCGGCCGTCTTCGCGGTCATGGCCGTTTTCGCCATCGCGACGGCAAGCGGGACGA
>VBLZ01000202.1 GCA_005878515.1 Methanobacteriota archaeon
ACGGCCGTGAGCCACCTGGGCCGACTCGAGGACGCCCGCCGCGGAATCGCGCTCCGCATTGCAGGGATGCCGGAGGCGGACCTGTTGCCCGCGGGCGAGGCGACCCTGGTGACGGCCGAGGCGATCAAGATGATGCCGCCGAGCGACGAAGAAGTCGATGACCTCCTCACCGCCCTGGCGACGCCCGTCCCGGGAGCGCCGCCCGGGATAGAGATCGAGGTAACCGGGACCCTCGTCGAAGTGTCGGCCGCCCTCACGGCCGCGCGGGCTCGGAAGGAACTGATGAAGGCGCTCCTCGTCGAGCGCGCCCGCGTCGAATTGGCTCGCGCGTCGGCGGCTCCGAGCATCGCCGGACCGATCGTCGTCGCCTTGCTGTTCGCGGTCGCGGCGGGCGCGATGCTCCCCGGAGCGGAGACGTTCGCGGCGTCCCATTTCCAGTTGAACACGGCGCTCCTCCTGTTCCTCGGGTACGGATGGATGTTCCTCCTCCTGTGGGCCGTCCTCGGCCTTTCGCTTCTGACGACCCGAAGCACCTTCGACGCGCGAAATCTGGTCCCCGCGGCGAAGTGACGACCTCCGCGACGACCCGGCCGCTTCCACCTCGCGAAGACTCGACCCCGCGAGAAATGGGATCCTTCGACCTGCGCCTCACGGGTCGTGAGATTCATCGCGGCGTGCGAAAGGCGTCACGTTGCGATGAGTCGATGGGCTCCCCTGGGGAGATCGGGTCGGTGGCTTGTCTGGACCCGAAAGTCATTTCGGCCAACTCGGGGGACTCCGCGGTTCGCATGGCCGTCTTCCGTTCCCACGTCGCCTCGATCAATCGGTGGTAGTTCTCGAGGTACTTCGCGGGCGTGTGATACGTCTCATAGGCCATCCGGGCGGCCCTCCGCTGGCCGTGCGCGAGGTCCCCGGCCTCGAATTCCTCGATTCCCGCGAGAATCCCTTCCGCCGTCGGCTGGATCGTCCGGCCACACATGCCGCCATGGAGAATCTCGGGGAGCGCCCCGGTCTCGGAGGCCAGAATCGGTGTCCCCCATGCGAGCGCCTCGAACGCGACGAGCGGCGCGTTCTCGTACCAGATCGAGGGAAGCAACAGAGCGCGGGCCCGCGCGTAGGTCGCATCGCGTTCCGCCGCCGGGAGCCAACCATGGAGCGCGAGGGGGGCGGACTGGTCGCGAGCCGCCTCAAGGACGCCGGCCTGGTTCCCTTTTCCAACGACGACGAACCGATGCGGCCCGCGGTACTGGGTTGCCGCGGCCGCGAGCTCCGGGATGCCCTTGTAGAACTCGAGGCGGCCGACGTAGAGGTAGTAGTCTCCGGGAGAACTCGCCTGGCCCGACGGATTGGGGTCCGGCGCGAAGTTCGGGATGTGGACGACCGGCGCTCGAAGGTACGGAGCGATCATGCCCCGCAGGAAGTCGCTCGGCGCGATCGCGACGTCCAGCGCGTCGAAGGGCTTGAGCCCGGAAGGCAAGTAGCGCCAGAGTTGCGGCGGCTTCCCCGAGATCGTGAGACAGGTCAGGCACGTCGGCTTCTCGCAGAGCCGCTGATTGAACTTGAACAGGTCGTTCCTCGGGCAGCGGACCCAATAGTCGTGGGCCGTGTACATCTTCAGCGCGGCGCTCGGGACATTGATCAGGTCGAGTCCGAGCAACGAAAGGTTGTGGTAGTGGATGATGTCCGGTCGGACTTCGTCGACGAGTTGTCGGTGATGCCTCCGGACGCTGGGAGGCGCGCCGAAAATCCACGCGCTCAGCGGCTGGAAGCGCCCCGTCGCCGCTTTGATCGGATGCCGGATCACACCGCCGTCCCCGGCGTCGTCGAGGTCGGGCCGTCCGCGTTTGAGGGCCAAGGCTGCGGGCGAATATTCGACGTGGACCTCGTGGCCTTGCGCCGCCAGTGCTTCCGCCAAGTAGCGGACATGGTTCGCGTCCCCGCCGAGATGGTAGGGTGGATAGAACGCGGCGGTCATGACGAACTTGAGCGTCTCCATTCAGTGCGTCCCTCCGCACCGCAGATTCTGTTCCGCGGAGCATCGATCGAGCTCCCGCTGGGAGAGAATGGAGAGCCGGCTCGCATTCTGGTTCACTGCCTGAAAAATCCTCGCTCCGTCCAACCGGAGTGAAAATGGTGGACCATGTCCTATAACCTTTATGTTTCGGGCTTTCAAGGCGGCGGCGACTTGACTCCGGCACGGTTTTGAAGGACCACCGAAATTACGATGGGGATCTTCCCATGCCGCATCTTCGTGGTGAGGCCGATGGCCCGACGCCGCCAACCGTCGCGGCAAGGGAGCCGCATCCGCGATGGACCCCCCGGGTCTACGCCATCGTGGGACCGGACGGAGCGGGGAAGACGACGATCGCCCGCGGGATCGTGCACCGACTGGCTCAGCGCGGGATCAAGACGCGGATTGTGTGGATGCGGTCGCCTCGGATCGTCACCCTCGGAGTCCTCGGGATCCTCCGGATGTCCAGGCTTGCCAAGACGGTCCGGATGGGCGACCACGATGACGTCCATGTCGACCTGCGTCGGCATCCCCGGCTGTTGCAATTGTACGCGTGGTCCGTGACGTTCGACTACTTCCTCGGCTAC
>VBLZ01000195.1 GCA_005878515.1 Methanobacteriota archaeon
TCCCCAAGACCGTCTCGTTCGTCGCCCACCGTTCGTTCGCGCCGGAGCCGCCGAGGAGTGCGGACACGGACCACGCGGTCCCCGCATCGACCGTGTAGGTGGCAGGAGTCGTCGTCAACGCGACGGTCACGCTCCGACCATCCGCGACGTACGCCAGGGTGGGCGGGAGGTAGCCGGCACCGCCACCCTGGACCGCATAGCCGACGGTGAACCGTACGGTCCCCCCCATCGCCGCGATGAACGTGGCCCATCCGGCCGCCGTGCCGTATTCCCCCGCGACCCAGACGATGCCCGGCTCCGACGGATCGTGAGATGCGCCGAAGTAATCGCCGTAGCGGCACACGGAATTGTTGGGGCACCCGCTCGTCTCCGGGCCCTCGCCTACACGAATGATTTGGGAAGCACCGATCGTGTTCGGTGGGTCGTGCACGGACCGCGCGGCCACCCTGATCTCCGGATAATCGTTCGCGGATGAGTAGCCGAAGACGACGACCAAGTTCCCACCGGCATCGGTTCGCAGGGCCGGGTAGAAGACGTACTTCCCCGAGAAGCCGATGTCGAAGTCCTGCGCGACCGTTCCGTTCGCGGTGTCGACCTCGATCAGTCGGACGCACGACCGGAGCTGGTTGTCACCTGTAGGGGTGCAGCCAACGCCCAGCGAGAGCCACAAGCGGTTGTCCGCCCACATCACGTCTTGCACCCGGTTGTCCGCCGTGTCGAGGGTGGACCTCGATCCGAGTTGAGGCGCGCGTGGAGGAATCGCGACCGATCGGATCCCGAAATTCTGTTGAGTCACGAGCGCGAGGCCCGGTGGAACGCCGGTGATGGAGAACAGCGTGAGGGTGCTCGTGGGGCCGCTCCCGGTCGACACCATGAACTGTGTATCGGTCGACCGGAGCGATTGGACCGGGTGCACCGAGAACAAGGTCGGGTCCGGGCCGAAGCTCATCGTCCGGGGCGTGGCGCCGCTCAGGAGATCCGTCTTGTTCAACACCCAATATTGGACCCCAAGATACGACGGATTCCCGCCCGTGCATGAGGAGAAGTCGTTTGCTGAAATGATGACAACAAGATTGCTGAAGCCGAGGAGCGGCTGGTCCGCACAGCCCGTGATCGTGGAGACCCTGTACGCATTCCACAGGCCCGTGGGGTCGTCTGACTTGGAGACCTCAAGCAGGACGCTGCCCGTTGTGACGTCCGTAATCGAGGCGAACCACCGGTTGCTCGCGGAGTCGAAGTGGATCTTCGGATCGCTGATGAAGTCCGTCGAGGGGACGCCGAAGAACGAGTAGAGCGGGAAGGTCCGCACCTCGACTCCCTGTTTCGTCGAGATCCGACCGAGGACGTTCACCATCTCGACGACGTGGTTCGGCCCAACCGCGACCTGCACGTCGGGAGGCGTGAGGCGGTTTGTGTACAGGCCATTCGTGCCGAAATGGAGGCCCTCGAAGCCTTCGACGGGGATGGCGGCTTTGGGCGTCGAAGGCGATGGTCCGGCTTGGACCGGACGAATCCGGAGGTCCCTATCGGCCGCTACGGAGTTGAGCTTCGATGCCGATGAGGTGTGCGGTTCTGCGGGAAGCGTCCCTTGGCGAGGACTGTCCTCGCGTGATTGGATTGCCGTCGCGGAGTTCGACATCGCAGGGGCAATCGCGAGTCCGACGACCACCGAGAGTGCAAGGACGAGCAGGCACGGGTGGGGGGATGCCATGCTTGCAGAACGATGGCTTGAACCGGGCTTAAATCCACTCCCGAAATTAGCCGACGGTCGCAAGTCGCTACCGCAATGGACTGTGGGCGTTGCTCGGAGAACACGCCGGAGAGACGCCCGAGCTGGGATTCGAACCCAGGTCTGAAGCTCCGCAGGCTTCTAGGATGTCCAAGCTACCCCACTCGGGCGCACCGGTCGCATCGCGACGCCGATATAACTCTTATCGCTCCCGAGACGGCACGGACTCCTTCAGCACCTCGATTGCCCGATGGAAAATCTCCTCGATCAAGCCGGTCGCGTACACCTCGCGCAGCAGCCCGCGGTCCCGGTAGTACTTGATCAGCGGCGCCGTCTGTCTCTCGTACGTCTCGATCCGCTTGCGCACAACGTCCTCGCGGTCGTCCGCGCGAATGACGAGCGGGGTGCCGCACTTG
>VBLZ01000196.1 GCA_005878515.1 Methanobacteriota archaeon
TGGTCGATTGCGGCGTGAAGCGAAACATCATCCGCGAGGCCCAGCGGTATGCAGACGTGATTCGCGTACCGTACGACGCGACCTCGGACGAAATCCTGGCGCACAAGCCGGATGGAGTCATCTTGTCCAACGGTCCCGGGGATCCGGCCCATCCCGAGATTCTCGCGACCGCGGTGAAGGCGGCGAAAGACCTCGTGGGCCGCACGCCTCTTCTCGGAATCTGTCTCGGCCATCAGCTGCTGGCCCTTGCCTTCGGCGGGAAGACGTACAAACTGAAGTTCGGACACCGGGGAGGTAACCAGCCGGTCAAGGATCTTCGGAGCGGACGCGTCCATATCACGTCACAGAACCACGGATTCGCGGTCGACGCGGACTCGCTTCCCAGTTCCGAATTCGAAGTCACGCACTTGAACCTCAACGACGGCACGCTCGAAGGCATGGCCCACCGGGAGCTCCCGATCTTCTCCGTGCAGTACCATCCCGAGGCGCGCCCCGGGCCGTGGGACAACGAGTACATCTTCCGAGATTTCGTTGCGGAGCTCAAGGGGGCGTAGCATGGGCTCAGGGGGTGGGGCCGATGCCCAAGCGCGGGGACGTTAGGACCGCGATGGTCGTTGGTTCCGGACCAATCGTTATCGGCCAGGCAGCCGAATTCGACTACTCCGGGACGCAGGCCTGTCGGTCCCTCCGCGAAGAAGGCGTGCGGGTCATCCTCGTGAACAGCAACCCCGCGACGATCCAGACGGACCCAGAAACCGCGGACGCGGTCTATGTCGAACCACTCACCGTCGAATTCCTCGAGAAGGTGATTGCGAAAGAGCGACCGCAGGGGATCCTGAGCGGAATGGGCGGCCAGACCGCGCTGAACTTGTGCAGCGAACTCGCGGACGCGGGTATTCTGCAAAGGCACGGCGTCGAGCTGCTCGGGACGAAGCTCGAGGCAATCACCGCGGGCGAGAACCGAGAGCGATTCGCCGCCCTCATGCGTTCAATCGGCGAGCCGATTCCCCGGAGCCGCGCGGCATCGGATTTCGACTCGGCTCGCGGGTTCGTGGAAGAGATCGGCTATCCGGCGATCGTTCGCGCGGCATACACCCTCGGAGGGGCCGGGAGTGGGGTGGCTCACTCGCCGGAAGACCTCGAGCGGATCGTGGGCTTCGGCCTCGCTTACTCCCGGATCAGGCAGGTTCTCGTTGAGGAGTCGGTCCTCGGGTGGAAGGAATTTGAGTACGAGGTGATGCGCGATGCCTCAGACAATTGCATCACGATTTGCAACATGGAGAATCTCGATCCGATGGGGATCCACACGGGCGAATCGATCGTCGTCGCGCCGGCCCAGACCCTGAGCGACACGGATCACCAGACGTTGCGATCGGCCGCGCTACGGATCATCCGCGCGCTCGGCGTCGAGGGCGGGTGCAACATCCAGTTCGCGGTCCATCCGAGGACGGGGGAGTACCGAGTCATCGAGGTCAACCCGCGCGTCTCTCGTTCGTCCGCGCTCGCGTCGAAGGCGACCGGCTATCCCATTGCTCGCATCGCGGCCAAGATCGCGATCGGGCTCCGCCTCGACGAGATCCCGAACCCGGTCACCGGCAAAACCCTGGCATCCTTCGAGCCCACCCTCGATTACGTCGTCACGAAGATTCCACGATGGCCGTTCGACAAGTTCCCGACGGTGGACCGGCGCATCGGCACATCGATGAAAAGCACCGGAGAGGTCATGGCCATCGGGCGGACGTTCGAGGAATCCCTCCTCAAGGCCGTGCGGTCGCTTGAGATCGATCGAGTGGGACTCGATTCGGGTCCGGCGACGGATGACCAGATCCTCCAGGAGTTGAGGGAGCCTACTTCCGAGCGGATCTTCTCGATTGCCGAGGCGCTGCGGCGGGGGTTCGCGCCCGAGAAGATCGCCGAAGTCACGGCCTGGGACTTGTTCTTCATCGAGAAAATACGACATCTCGTGCAGCTCGAGTCGCGCGTTCGAGAGTCCCGGCGTGCCCGCGGTCTCTTGGCCGAGGCGAAGCGCGCCGGCTTCGCGGATGAGTCGCTCGCCACGCTCACTCGATCCTCAGAAGAAGTGATCCGTCGGAGTCGACCGCGGGTCGCGTACAAGATGGTGGACACGTGCGGCGGCGAATTCGAGGCGCGGACGCCATACTTCTATTCGACGTACGAGGCGACGGGCGAGACGCCGCCCCTGAAAGGACGCAAGGTCCTGATTGTCGGCAGTGGACCCGTCCGGATCGGCCAAGGCGTCGAGTTCGACTATTGCTGCGTCCAAGGCATCCTCGCGTTGCGGGAGGAGGGCGTCGCCGCGATCATTGCGAACAACAACCCGGAGACGGTCTCCACCGACTTCGACATCTCCACGCGCCTGTACTTCGAACCGCTCCTCCTCGAGGACGTTCTGAACATCATCGAAGAGGAGGACCCGGACGGGGTCATCCTTCAGTTTGGCGGCCAGACGTCGATCAACCTCGCGCTGCCTCTCGCACGGGCGTTGCGCCGACGTCGTTCTCGGACACGGATCCTTGGCACACCGCCTGCCTCCATCGACCTCGCGGAGGACCGGCGAAAGTTCGCGGCCTTGATGCGCCGCCTCGGGATTCGTCAGCCCGACGCCGCCTCGGGCTACAGTTTCGCCGAGGTGCGGGGGCTTGCCGCGCGCATCGGCTATCCCGTGCTCGTCCGGCCGTCGTATGTGCTGGGCGGCCGCGGCATGGAGATCGTATAC
>VBLZ01000197.1 GCA_005878515.1 Methanobacteriota archaeon
GAGCTGGCGAACTTCATGGGACGGGGGCAGGATGGCCTTGAACACGTCCTGGCGAGTGCCACGCGAGCCCTGCGAGGACTCCTCGCTTCCAGCGATGAGCGGATCCGCGGGCTCGTGCGCGAAGGACACGATGCCCTTGCCCGTGCGCAAGCGGCCACCGTCCACTTCCGACACGAGGGACTCGACATCCCCGCGGTCACGAACATCGCGGCGAGCCTGCCGTCCCCCGATCCTTCCCTGCCTTGGCTCGACCGGCTCGCAATCTGCGCGTCATGGCCCTCAAACATCGCCCTGTTCGACGCGGGATTTACATCGGCCGCGGTGCCGCAGCGAGAACTGGCCGCCCATGCCCGCGCCTGGCTCTCCTTCAACGAGGCTGTCACGTTCCTGGAACACTTCGCGGGAGCCGCGGCCGACCTTCGCGAGGGAGTGTTCAACATCGCATGCCTCTACGCAAACCTCTCGGCCACGATCCTTGGAGAGAACTCGTTCGGAGGATTCACGTCTCGGCAACGTCAATCGATCTTCGAGAAAGCGACCGGGTGCCTCGTCCGCGCTGTGCGCGAAGGAGTCGCGGGTGGTGGACCTCCCGAGGAATACGTGCTCTTGGCCGTGATGATCCCGACCATCATCTTCGCAATGTGCAAGACGCCGCCGGACCAGGCGGCCTCGTTCTTTGCGATCCTCGCCCCCGCACTCCGGGCCACGATGGGGACAGGGCATGTCATGTCGGAGGTTGCCATCCCCGCGTGAACGGGACTACCAAGTGACGTGGTATTCGCAACAGGGGTCACCCGCCCGGACACACCGGACCTTCCGCACCTGGCCATCGATGCCTCGCCAGTGAAGGATGCCCTCGTAAATCCCGTGGAACATGGCGCACATCGCGGGCGTCGGCATCCAGTCGAAGTGACGGAGGTCGGCGCTCCTCGGGGTTGTCTCGACCTCGAGACGACCGAAGTTCCACTCCTTCGCATATACGACGGGGGCCCTCTCGGACAAGGCGCGCAAGGACATCCGGCGGGCGAGCTCCCCTCGAATCGTCGGGAAGGAAGGGGCCGTCGTGGCGAACACCGCGCGGATGAACGAGTAGCTCCCGTCCCCGAATCGCGCCTCCACCAGCTCGAGGAGTTCGGCGCACGCGTCGACGGAGATCCAGGAGTCTTCGGTGATCTCCCGCGGGTCGATCGTCCACGATCGGATGGCTCCGTCAAGGGCCTCCTTGCCCTTCGAATCCCGGAGAGCCGCGAGAATCCGGAGGACGCTGGAGCCTCGGATCTTCGGGACGAACCCGACGTACGGGGTCCCGCGCGCCGATACCGGAACGAACCGACGGTTCGAGCGGTCGAAGTATGCGAGCAGCGAGGCCCCCGCTTCGGTGACGCCGTAGATCCGGCCCCGAGCCTTCGCCTCGGGGTTGAGGCAATTGACGAGCCCGCGCCCTCCCATCTCCCGAAGGGCTCGGCTGACGTGCGTGATGCGGAGGGTCGTCTCGTGGGCGACATCCTTCGGGAATTTCGGTTTGCGCGATAGCGCGTTCAGGACCCGTTCGCGGTAGCCGCTCGCCGCTACGAAACTGAAATCGGACCACACGGGGGTCTGCTCGATCACCTTCGGCGCAAGCGCTCGCGTCGATTTGAAATTGTCGCGGAAGGGTCATGACGAGGACGCCCATCCGCCCGTTGTGTTCCTCCTCGGGCATCTCGGCATCGGACTCGGCCTCGCGTGGCTCCTCTCCTGGAAGTCCCTGGCCCGGATCGACTATCGGCTCGTGCTGCTCGGGGCGATCCTCCCGGACCTCATCGACAAGCCCCTGGCCTACGTCACCGGGCTGGACTCGCGCTTGTGGGCCCACACGTTCCTCTTCCTGTTCGCAATCCTGGCGCTGAGTTTCGTGCCGGCGTTGCGCGGCTTCCGACTCGTAGGCTTCGGCGTCGCGACCCACCTGCTGCTCGACATGATCTGGAACCAACCGGCCATCGTTCTCTATCCGTACTACGGATGGACGTTCCCTGCGGCCCCCTTCAACGTGGACCGATGGTACGACACCCTGCTCCACGATCCCTACGTCCAGTTCGGCGAAATCGTTGGGTCCCTGTACCTGATCGCCTTCGCGTGGGCCCACGGGATCCGCTCTTGGAGGGCGCTGCGGAATTTCATCGCCCATGGCACGCTCCCTTTGATCGGACCAGCCCGGCTCCAGAAAGATTGAGGCCAAGAGCCCCAACACCGGCACAGGTGTCGGTTCGAGTAGAACGGGCACTCCTGATCAGCTCCCGCTTCGACGCGCCCTGCAAACGCTTGAGTAGTCTTCCAAAGATGCCCCGCCGGGCGGGGACATGATGGCTGGGGCATCTCCAAGGGGCGATCCGGGCGAATCGGACTCGAGGTTGGCCGGCGTTTGCGGAATCCTCTTTGGCATTCTCGTGATCGCGACGTTTGCCGCAT
>VBLZ01000198.1 GCA_005878515.1 Methanobacteriota archaeon
CTCTTCAGCCACTATGGGCCCCACACGAAGCCCGCGGCCGCAATCGAGGCGATGATGGCGGCATATCCGGCCTGGGCCCGAATCGTCCGGGACCGGTTGGCAACAATCGGCGAGGACGGGGTCCTCCGCGAGTTGTACGACATGAGCTGCCGCGCCGCGAAACGCTACCCGCGGGATTTCCTCGAGCGTCGCATCCGCGTGAGCATCACCGGCCTCGCGGCGTATCACGAGCGGATGGAGCATGCTGCCCGCACCAGTTGAGGAGACGATCCGCTCCATCGCGGAGGACCGGACGAGCGGTGCGTCGAAGCTGGCGCGCCTCGCCCTCGACGCGATGGGGCTCGCCGTCATCGAGGCGAAAGGCCATCCGGACCCAAAGTCGCTCGGCGAAGTCGCGAGGCGCCTCTCGGACGCGCAACCCGCGATGGCCATCGTGCACAACGTGGCCCACCTCGTCGCGCGACTCATTTCCGAGGGACTCGACCCACGGTCCGTCCTCGTGGAAGTCCGAACGGAGTTGGATCGTGCACGGGATCGGATCGCACGGACGTTCCTGAAGGTCGTGCCGCCTCACGCGACGATCATCACGCTCAGCTACAGCGACAACGTCCTCGAGGCGATCAAGATGGCCCACGGCCGGGGACACGTCAACCGAGCGTACGTCCTGGAGTCCGGGCCGCTGTTCGAGGGACGGACGCTGGCGAGCGCCCTCTCGGATGCCGGAGTCCCATCCATGGCGATCCCGGATGCGGAAGGCGCCTCACTCCTCGCGCGGGCGTCGTGCGTCCTCGTCGGAGCGGACAGCGTCTTGCGCGACGGGGCGGTCGTCAACAAGGTCGGCACACGGGGTCTCGCCACGGTCGCAGCGGACCGCAAGAAGCCGTTCTACGTCGCGTGCGAAACGCTGAAGTTCGATGCCCGGTACGACGCGGCCACGTGGCCTGGTTTGCGCATCCCTTCGATGAATTCGACGTTCGAGGTCACGCCCTCGGAGCTCATCACCACGACCGTGACCGAACGGGGAACGTACGCGCCTGAGATCATCCGGACGATGCTGTCTCCCGGACGAGACGCCCGCCGACCCGGTGGGGCGGAAAGTTGATTGTCGCCGCGCTCTTCCGTCGAGCGTGGTGGAACCGGAACCGCCGGCCGGCCTGGACCCGATCGACCAGGGCATCCGGCTCTTCAACGAAGAATACTTCTTCGAGGCCCACGAGGTCCTGGAGGATCTCTGGAAACGGGAGCCCGGCAAGTCGAAGGTGTTCCTCCAGGGGCTCATCCAGATCTGTGCGGCATACCACCATTTCCAGAACGGGAATCTAATCGGAGCCGAGACGTTGCTCGACCGGGGCGCCCAGAAGATGCGATCGTATCCTGCGGACTACCTCGGCATCGACGCCGCCAAGCTGCTCGCCCACGTGGACCGGGACCGGGAGCGGATTCGAAAGATGCAGCGAGGCGAAGAGGAGAACCGAGTCCTTGAGTTCCCGCGCATCGAACGCAAGAGCTCGTGATCTACGAAGGAGAGCGCCCGGGGCGGATCACGCTCATCCCGATCGGAGAAAACCGGGGATCCTCACGAGTCCCACGGCAGCCGTCGGCTACAAGAACTCCGAGAGGAGTTCGTCCGGGTCCTCGACCCCGAGGGGCTGGCGCACCGGTGAGCCTTTCTTCAGAGCGGGCTCCAGGTCCTCGTACGTCGGGACCTTCTCGGTCCGGTAGAACAGACCGAGCGGAATCCGGTCCCGTTGCACGAAGGGCCACTCGATCGCCTTCGCGAAGGCGGCCTTCATGTCGCTCGGGTCATGGCCGTCCTTCTGCAGGTCGTAGACCCGCTCGCGGAAGAAATCGTACGTGTTGACCTTGTTGTACGTGACGCAGGGGGACATGCAGTCGATGAGGGAGAATCCATGGTGGTCGATGCCGTTCTTGACGAGCTCGGCCATTCCTTTCACGTCCCCGCTGAAGGCCCTCGCCACGTAGGTGGCCCCCGAGGCCAAGGCGAGGGAAATCGGATCGACGGGATTCTCGATGACCCCTTCGATCGGGGTGGACTTCGTCTTCATTCCTTTCTCGGAGGTGGGACTCGCCTGGCCCGTCGTGAGCCCATAGATCTGGTTGTTCATCACGAGGTATGTGATGTCGAAGTTGCGGCGCATGGCGTGGATGAAGTGCCCCACGCCGATCCCGTATCCATCCCCATCGCCCCCCGTGACGATGACCTGGAGATCTGGATTCGCGAGCTTCACGCCCTCCGCCACTGGGAGCGCTCGGCCGTGAATCGCGTGGAATCCGTACGTCGATAGGAAGTGCGGCAAGTTGCTCGAGCAGCCGATGCCGGAGACGATGACGACGTTCCAGGGCTCGAGTTGGAGCGTGTGGATCGCCATCTGCAGCGCCCGCAGGACCGCGAAGTCCCCGCACCCCGGACACCACGTCGGCTTGATCTCGGACTTGTACGTGTCCATCTCGAACTCGAGTTTCATGCGACCGCCTCCAGGATCTTGTCCGCGATGTCTCTCCAGGTAAAGGGCTCGCCATCGTATTTCCCGAAGAAGTGGTCCGGCTTGTAGCCGGTCTCCGAGCGGAGGAGCCGCGTGAACTGGCCGGTGTAGTTGCCCTCGATTGCGAGGCTCTGTTTCACGTCCTTGAGGAGGGCGAGCGTCGCGTCCGTATGGAACGGGAACAGGGTCGGGAACTCCAGGCTGTTCACCCGGATTCCGCGTCCCTCGACGTTCTGGATCGCCTCGTGGGCGGCGCCCCAGGTGGACCCCCAGTGGATCAACGTGAGGTCCGCGTCCTCGGGTCCCCAGAGCTCCGGGGGCGGCGTGTCCTTCCGCAGACCGTCGAGCTTCCGCATCCGTTTCTCGTGCATCCGATTGCGCTCGGTGACGTATTCCGGGATCCCGGCGAGGACGTCGGAGATGAGCTCGCTGTTCTCCATGTGCTCGTCCGTCGCGGCGACGAACTGATATCCTTTCATGCCCGGAATCGCCCGAGGACTCACGCCGCTCTCCGTGAGGCGGTATCGCTTGAAGTC
>VBLZ01000203.1 GCA_005878515.1 Methanobacteriota archaeon
TCCTCCGATGCGGGGGGCGATCCTCCGATGCGGGGGGCGACGTCGCCGACGTCCTGACGATGGTCAGCCACGACACGAAGGAGAACCAGCTGACCGAGGACGAGCGCCGAATCGCGATGTCGACGTACATCGCGGTGATTTACATTTCCTTCATGGTCTTCCTCGTGACGATCTGGATCCTCGACGTGACGTTCCTGCCGAAGATGCTCGAGGCGAGCGGCGCGCTGGCCTCGACGGCCGGCGCCGTCCAGAGCCCGCTGGCCCAAGACCTCCCGGGGGTCGTCAATCAAATCCGAATCGCGTTCTTCATCGCGACGGTCGTGCACGGCCTCGGGGATGGCATCCTCGCCGGAGTCCTGGACACCGGGAAGATCCCGAACGGGCTGAGGCACAGCTTCATCATGCTCGTGATCGCCCTCTTCGCGTTCCTGTTCATCTGAGGTGACCGAATGGCCCAATCCACGGAGCGGAACTACGCGCAGACGGAGGACGCGGACCGGAGGGGCTCCGACCGCGAGGAAGCGAAGCGGATGCTCGACGGCATGGACGAGAAGAAGAAGGGCAGCACCTCCGCGGCCCTCGACTCGATCAAGAAGCGGTACTTCTCCCGACTCCTCGGGGACAAGGGCATCAAGGTCAAATCGCCGAAGGTCAGCAGCGTCGAGGAGACGAGCCTCGGCAAGATCACGACGATCCCGAAGATCGTCCAGCGAAACATGAACGAGATCGAGATCCAGCCGATTCTGAAGAACTTCTCGTATGTCCGGATCTTGTACGACACGGTGGCGAACGAGTATTTCTACGAGGCGATCGAGCCGAAGCTCATCGAGGAGGAGTCGGAAGTCCTCGATGTCCTCAAGGAAATCCTCGTCGAGAACCTCGAGATGCTGGACGACGCGGACCGCGCCCGGAAGGAGAACTACCTCCGGCGAATCGTGGACGGCCTCCTCCGGGAGCTGGGCGTCGAGCTCCATCCGGTGTCGAAGGAACGCGTCCTCTACTACGTGTATCGAGACTTCATCCGGTACGGCCCGATCGACGTCGTCATGACGGACGTTCAGGTCGAAGACGTCTCGTGCGACGGCGTCCGCGTGCCGCTCTATATCTACCATCGCAAGTACGGCTCCATCCCGTCGAACCTCAAGTTCGACAATGCGGAGGAGCTCGATTCGTTCGTCGTATGGCTCGCGCAGCGGTCCGGGAAGCACATCTCGGTCGCGCAACCCATGCTCGACGCGACGATCCCGGACGGCTCGCGTCTGCAAGCCACCCTCGGCATGCACGTCACGAAGCGAGGATCCTCGTTCACGATCCGGCGATTCCGAGAGAACCCCTTCACCCCGCTCGACCTCGTTCGGTTCAAGACGATGTCGCCCGAGATGATGGCCTACCTATGGCTCTCAATCGAGAACGGGCAGTCGATGCTCATCTGCGGCGGCACTGCCTCCGGGAAGACCACGACGCTGAACGCGATCCTCCTGTTCATCCCGCCCCAGATGAAGATCGTGTCCATCGAGGACACGCGGGAACTGAACCTGCCCCACGAGAACTGGGTCCCGCTCCTCACCCGCGCCGGGTTCGGCGGCCGGGTCGCTTCCACGGGGAAGCCCGCAGGCGAGATCGACATGTTCGACCTTCTCACGGCGGCCCTCCGTCAGCGCCCCCAGTACATGATGATCGGAGAAGTCCGTGGACCCGAGGCGTTCGTCGTGTTCCAGGCCATGGCCACCGGCAAGTCCGCGTACACGACGTTCCACGCGGATGATGTCCAGGCGATGGTCCACCGCCTCGAAAACGATCCGATCAACTTGCCGCGGGCCCTCGTCGCGGCCCTCGATATCGTCCTGCTTCAGGCGCAGGTGAAGGTCGGCACGGACATGACCCGGCGCGTGAAGGCGATCGTCGAGGTCGTCGGGACGGACCCGGAGTCGAACGAGCTGATCACAAACTCCGCGTACACGTGGAACCCGGCGGATGACACATTCAACTACTCCGGCCATTCGTACGTCTACGAGAAGATCTCCCTCGCCCGGAACTGGAATCAGCGGAGGATGGAACAGGAGGTCAAACGCCGCCTGGACATCTTCGAGTACATGAAACGCATGGAGATCAAAAACTACCGGGACGTCGCGAAAATCGTCTCGTCCTACTACAAGGACCCGGACGGGATGATCAAGATCATCCGCGACACGCTCCAGGCCCAAGGCGTCGCGGTGCCCGCGAACTGAGGACCGCTACGCATTGAACCGGCGACGAGCGCCGAGGGACGCCGTCCCGGAAGCCGCGAGGAAGCCTCCCAGGACCAGGAACAGGATGGCGCTCGCATGGTTCGCGATGAGCCATCCCGCGAGCGCCGCCCCGAGCGATCCGATGCCGAAGACGCTCAAGAACATGAAACCGAAGGCGAGGCCGCGAAGGGGCCCGGGCACTTCTCCCGTAACGAGGATGTTCTGAAGGGGCTCGAGCGAGAACAGGAGGAACCCGAAAAGCAGCGCCGCGGTGGTGAACGCGCCTCCCGGCGGGAGGACCGCCAGAAGGACCAGGACCGTGGCGGCGGCGACCGATAGCCCGAACAAGATTCGCTCGGATTGGCGGCGGTCCGCGAGTCGACCGGACACGACCTGTCCAATGGCCCCGAGGGCGAGGGCCAACGCGAAGAATTCGGCCCCCACGAAACGCGGGAGGAACGTGAGCCCGCCTTGATAGGCGAAGCCCGCGAACATGTAGACGAGGAGGATGAACGCAAATGGGCGACTCCATAAGGGCCGTGGAGAGCGACTCGAGCCGAGGGCCGGGGCGGGCCGCTCGACGGGGAGTCGCGCGACGAAGAGCAGGAGGAGCGCGACCAGACTCGGGATGACCAGGAGAGCGGCCACGGACCGCCAAGACCAGCCGATCG
>VBLZ01000002.1 GCA_005878515.1 Methanobacteriota archaeon
GCGCGGTCGGCCTCATCAAGCGCTCGGTCACGGAAGGCCTCGAGATGCCGATGTACGAGGGCTTCGCGCTCGAGCGAGAATTGCAGAATCGCCTCTTCGCGATGGCCGATGCGAAAGAAGGCTTTCGCGCGTTCCTGGAGAAGCGCAAGCCAGCGTTCCAAGGGAAGTGACGTTCGGATCGCGGTCGGCGCACGTTGAGCCAGGAGAGGCGGGTGGCGGGTATCGGGTCCGATGAGCCTCGCATCCGGGTCGCCCGCGTCGCGGATCTCGATGCGCTCGCACGGATGTGGGAGAAGCTCGAGAACTACCATGCCGATCTTGGTGGACCGGAGTACCGCCTCGCGCCCGGGTGGAAGGGAGATTGGCGGCGCTTCACACGCAGCCACATCGGGCACAAAGACCGCCTCTGCCTCGTCGCCGAACTGGACGGGACCGCGGTCGGCTTCCTCTTGGGAGCGATTCTCGTGCGCCCGAGGGTCTTCGAGCACCGATTATACGGACACATCTACGACTTGTTTGTCGATCCGGCCCAACGGAATCGGGGAGTCGGGGAATCGCTCGTGAATGAGACGCTCGCGTGGTTCCGGTCGCGTCGCGTCGAAAAGGTCGACTTGTACGCGCACATGCGGAACGAGATGGGCTTGCGCTTCTGGAGGAAAATGGGATTCGAGCCGACCGTCCAAATCTTCGATCGTCGAATTTGACCGCCCGCAGCGGAATCATCTCAACGCGACAGTGCAACCTTAAACAAGGTTAATGCTTCGGGCGAGGCCTCAAGTCGCCGGGTGGCGTTGCCGCGCCGATTCCATGAACTACGATACGATTCTCGTGACCCACCACGGCCCGACCGCGGTCGTCGCGTTGAATCGCCCAGACAAGCTCAACGCGATGTCGATGATGCTGAAAGCCGAATTGGTCCGCGCGCTTCACGACCTCGACAAACATGAGGAGACCCGGACCATCATCCTCACCGGTTCAGGCGACAAAGCCTTCACCGCAGGAGCCGACATTCACGAATTCCAAGGCCGCACCGCCATCGAGCAGTGGCGAATGTATGAACACGGCACCCTGTACGACGCCGTGGATCGAACCGCCAAGCCGCTCCTCGCGATGATCAACGGATACTGCTTCGGCGGCGGCCTGGAGCTGGCCATGGCCTGCGACATCCGGATCGCCTCCGATCGCGCGACCCTTGGGCAGACCGAGATCAACATCGGAATCATCCCTGGCGGCGGGGGAAGTCAGCGACTGCCGCGGCTGGTGGGAATCGGCAACGCGCTCAAGCTCACGCTCACCGGCGATCGAATCGATGCGGCCGAAGCGTGGCGGATGGGGCTGGTGGACGAGGTCGTGCCCCACTCCCGGCTCGAGCCGCGGACGTTCGAAATCGCGGATCGAATCGGATCTCGGAGCGCGCTCGCGGTCCGGCTCGCGAAAGCGGCGGTCCGCGCATCGGCGCGCATGCCGTTGAATCAGGGCCTCCGGTATGAGCAGACTCTATTCACGCTCGCGATGGCATCCGAAGACAAGGAAGAAGGTGTGGGCGCATTTCTTGCGAAACGAGACCCGAAATGGAAAGATCGATAGCGCCGCAATTCTCAAACTTGATCGTTCGTTGTCAGCGCCGATAACCACATCAGAGGGGTCTTAACCGCAAGCTCGGGTCGTTTTTTCGAACATGTCTGTCTGGTCCGGCATTGCCGCGGCCGGGGTAGCCATCGCCCTCGCCTTCGTCGCAATCGGACAGCCGCTCTGGCAATGGCAGATGGAGGACCCACAGAGCAGGGAATCCTGGACCTACAACCCCTTCTCCGCTCATCAGGTCTTCCTCAACAAGACCAGCAACGTTACGACCAGCCGATCGTACTCCGTCGACGGGCTCGCCACAATCCAGAGCAATATGGCCGCAGCCATCGCGGAATTTGATACGTTCTTCGCCCTGGGCCTCGTCGCGGGCTTCGCGGGCATGGTCCTCTCGGTCATGTCCGCGTGGAAGAAACTTCGGGGGATTTTCGCGGGCCTCGCGTTCGTGGGCGCTTGCGCCGCGATGCTGTATGTCGGCTTCGCGACGGCCTTTTCCTTGCCAAGCGCGGCAACTCAGGACCTGCCGACGCTGGGCTCGGCGAGCACGCAATTCGCCGCGCAGGGGTCCTACGGCGCGCAACTGCTCTCAACCACTCCGGGCGTCGGCTGGATCCTGGTCCTCGGCGCGGGCCTCGCGTTCGCGTGGGCCTCGTCGGACATCTGGCACATCGTGCCCGTGAAGAAGGCTCCTCCGAAGAAGGCGGAAGCGACCGTGAAGCGCGTCCCGCCGAAGGTCGTCGCGCCTCCGCCACCGCCTGCGGAGCTCCTCCCATCGGCCCCGGAACCCAACATCGAGGAAGTCTTCGTGATCGGCTCGAACGGCCTGTTGGTCAAACACATGTCGCGGAGCTTGATGACCGACAAGGATCGCGACGTCGTCGGAAGCATGATTTCCGCCATCTCGTCGTTCGTGCGCGAGGCTTTCACGGAAAGGGACGGGGAGGTCCACGAGGTCACGCTGGGGGACCACCGCTTCGTCATGTGCAGCGATTCGGGAATCGTCCTTGCGGTCCTCGTCTCATCCGGGGATACGGAAGACATCGTGCACCGCCTGAGACATCTCCTGGCGATCCTCGGCGATCGGTACGGCGACCGCCTCGCAACCTGGCAAGGGGAGTCTCTGGAGGGGATCGAGGACGAACTTCAGGTCCTCTGGGAGCCGTATCACCTCCCGCCGCCACCCGTGGCTTGAGCTTCGTTTCACCTCCGTTCCTGCGAGTCTGGGACAGATATTTATGGGGCGGAAGCCTCCGCTCCGCGGCCTGCGCCGCAACCTTCGAAGTCAGGCCAAACGATTTGGGGGTAACCGAATGGAACGGGCGATTGTCCTCCTCTCCGGCGGAGTCGATTCGGCGGTCGCCTTGTGGTGGGCGAAGAGGAAGGGCTGGGACATTCAACCGCTCACCTTCGACTACTTCGGTCGCCCCAAGCGAGAGAACGACGCGGTCCGGGCGTTGAGCTCGCGGGCCGAGACCGCCTCGGTTCGACACGTCGACCTGCCGTTCCTGAAGGAGGTCGACGATCTCCGGAAGGAGGGCTTCGAGAACCGCCTCCTCCTCGACTCGCCCGAAGGGTACATCCCGGGACGGAACCTGATTTTCTACGGCCTCGCGGGCTACTACGCGGAACTCGATGCCGCGCGGTACCTCGTCGGTGGTCACAACGGAGTCGACCCCGAATCGTTCCCCGACTCGAGCCCGAAGTTCTTCAACTTCCTGAACAGCGTGTTCCATCTGAGCCTCTGGTCCTACGACAAAGCCCCCGTGCAGATCCTCGTGCCGCTGAGCGGAAAGTCGAAAGAGGAGGTCGTCCGCATGGGCCTCGAGATGAACGTCCCCTTCGACGTCACATGGTCCTGTTACTGGGACCGCGCGGTCCATTGCGGCACCTGCGTCTCCTGCAGGGAGCGCCGGGAGGCCTTCGCAGCCGTAGGGGCGGTGGACCCGGTCGAGTACGAAGCGTAGCGAACGCGAAGTTAAGGCGCGCAAATCTTAAGGAGGCGGGGAGATTCCCCGAGGCCCGACATGTACACGACCACCGTCCGGTCGGTCGCCGCGATCCGATTCTTGGAGGAAGGCAGTCACAACGTGAAGATGAAACAGCTCATCGGGCATGAGGACGGGGCCCGGAAGACCGCGATGCACGAGCTCATCATCACGAAAGGCGGATTCTCGGCGATGCACCGCCACGAATGGGACCATCAGCTCGTCGTGACGGAGGGCCGCGGCGTCGCAATCTTGGACGGGAAAAAACTCGCGCTCCGCCCCGGCGTCGTCCTACTCGTTCAATCGAACGAAGAGCATCAGTTCCTCCAGCGCGGGCGAGAACCGTTGAAGTTCGTGACCGTCACCCCGATCTGAAGCGGCCGCGGGCCAAGCTTTATTGCGACCCGGCCCTTCGTCCGCGGGAATGAAGCTCGGAGTCACGGAGTACATCGACTGCGCGCATCACCTTCCGGGCCACGAGCGGTGTGGGTCGCTCCACGGACACACGTACCAAGTCGACGTCTTCATCGAGGGCGAGCACAAAGGCGGGATGCTCCTCGACTTCGCGGACATCAAGAAAGCGCTGCGCGCCATCCTCGCAGAGTACGACCACAAGGACTGGAACACGTTCCTCGAGTACCCAACGGTCGAGAATATCTGCGAGCTCATTGCGAAGCGACTCCAAGAGAAGATCAAGTTGCCCGCCCACGTGCGCGTGTGGGAAGGATACGGGAAGTGGGCCGAGATCTAGGCATTCCTGCGGATTCCATAGCTCGTTCAATACTCATGGGTAGTCGGTAGATATCGTTAAATATCTATCGAACTAATTCGACCAGCAAGTTGCAGAACAAACAAGATTCCATTCGGACTGCGAACCTCGAAGAGGCGCGCGAAGTAATGACCGCGCTCGCGCGGGAATACTCGGTCGATCTCCTCCGTGAGCTCCATGGGGCAGGTTGGTCGACCGCTAGTGAGGTCGCAAGGAACCTGGGCATCCACGTGGCCACGGCAATGCGGAAGCTCTCGGAACTCGAAGCGCTTCAGCTGCTTGAGAAGCGTGTGCGGACGGGGAGCGATCTCGTGGAATATCGGCCCGTCAGCGCTCGGGTCGAGATCGTCCTCGATTTCGACGGAGAGGCGAAGGCCGCTGCGCGGGATGTGAGGAACGTCGCCAAGGGCATCTTGGTCCGGGAACGCCCGAATCAGAAAGTCGTCCTCGAGGCGGACGAGCGTTCCGAGGTCGTGCGCCGAATCGTGTTCGTCAAGACCGTGCGACTCCGGACCGTGGCGGAGGTGATGGAGTTGACCGAAACGGAGGGTCGCTTCCTTTGGCACCTGCCGTTCGCATCCCAAGAGGCCGCGTCCGTGGCCGAGGTTTGTCGCCGAGCGAAAATCGAGAACCCGATCCACGTCTCGAAGCTCTTGGATTTCGTCAAGGAAATGGAATCCCGGGGGGTCGTGGAGGTCGTGAGGTGATCGGATGAACCGCCCAACCGAGGACCGGGGACGCCGCGCCTATCTGATGAAACTCGAATGGAAGCCGTTCGCGATACTCCTACTGGTGGCCGCGGGTCTCGTCACGGCGACGATCGGTAGCCTCTTCATGTTGGGCTTCGCGGGCTTCCTCATCGTGATCGTGTTGGTCGACTCCGTCGGCCTGTTCGTCCTCGTCTGGATTGGAATCTACGGAGTCATCGAGTACACCTTATGGAGGACGACGCGAAATCCGGGGCACCGTCTCCAGTATCTTGGAGTCGCGCTCCTCCTGCTACCCCTGTCCTACACGTACATCATGCTCTTCCTCGGTGGCTTTTCGGCGACGCTTTCCGTGTTCGGCCTCATCGCACTCGCCGTTGGCGGCATATCATGGATTGCGGGGCTTGGGTTCAGCCTCTATGGATACTATCACCGCGGCTACCGGGCTGGGGACATCGACCTCTACCGGAACGTGGTCGTGCGAGAGGGGGAGAGGATCGAGGAGCTGACCGACGGATACTCGACGAGGACTTTCTCCGCCCGGTACGACGAGCTCGCGAAACTCCCGATTCGGGCCGCGGCAAAAGAGTACGCGCAGGCGATGGGCAGGGCGGGCTTGATGTTGTCCTGGTCGCTGGACGACGAAGGCGTGACGTTCTATCCGATGACGTACACGGGAGTCGGCGGTTTCCATTTGTGGACTGCGTTCAAGCACCTGTACTGGCTCTCGCGGAAACCCGAGCGACTCACTTGGGTGCGCATCGCCTGGGACGGTTCGGCGAAGGTCCACATCTCGCCGTACGACTACGAACGGATTTCGCGGCCTGTCGCCTATCACCTTCTCTGCGCCGGAGTCGGCGACGCCCTCGTCTCGTCGCTCGTCGCCTTCGCAGGGGGCGATGCGTCCGGAGCCATCGTCCGCCTCCTCGGACAGAGGGGAGAGGAGCGGTCGGCTACCACTCGGCTCGTCCGGCCCGAAACGGATCGCCTCGCAAAGTTCGCGGCGATTCTGACGGCCGCCTTGCTCGTCACGGGACTCGGCGCTTCAATCGCAGCTGGCGTCCTCTCACCGGAACGCGAAGGAATCCGGATTACGAATGTGTACTGGACCCCATCAAGTCCGGGGTCCGGCGAGCGAATCTCATTGTACGCGACCGTCACGGGAGCCGATACATTTGGCCTCGGACCGGTCGACGTGTGGGTGGCCATCTTCACGGCTTTCAATGACACGATCGAGGGCGCTTTGCCGATGGTCCAGATCAGCAGCGACCACTACGGAGTCCGACTCATGCCGTTCCACGACGGAACTCAGGTGACCCTGCTTCTCACCGCATCGTACCGTTTTAGTGGGGCAGGAACCCGATTCACTCCGTCGGGCCCGTACGAGATCGACATCGGGACCGTGCACCGGGGCGGCCCCAGCGGGTTGTCGATCGCGCCGCAGGCGCCGACGGTCGTCCCCACGGCGGACATCGAATATGTCGCATGGATCAACTCCTCCGCGGGGATTGAGTCCGCGATGGTCTTCAGCACCTCCACGTACACGGGTTGGGGCGACACGGGACCTGGTGGCTCCGGGAGCGTCAGCGGCGGCGGACAGGTCCTCGCGATAAACCTGACCGGATCCAACGGACTCTTCGGCGTGGCAATCCTCGCGGCGATCCACCTCCCGATCCAGATGCCCCACTACCACGCCGTGATCTACTACCAATTCGTGGCCCGAGATACGACGTGGAACACCGCCTCGACGCCCATGATGTCCATCGAGGTGAGCGCGTGACGCGGGTCCCGATCGAACGGAGTCCGCTCTCGGAAGAACAGAGGCGGAAACGTCGGCGTCTCGCGATCCTGTCGATCCTCGTCGCGGGCGGCGTCGGCGTGACACTGGTCACCTACGCGCTCCTCCAACCCGGGCCTCCGTTGCGTATATTGTCCGTCGCGGTCTCCCCCGAACGGCCCGCCCCCGGCGATACCTTGACGGTCGTCGCCGCAGTCCAAGGCGGGACCCTCCTCATGCCCGTGAGCGCGTCGATCACCTTCGCGACGTTCTTCGGAGACGGAGGGGGCGGAGGCGGCAGTATGGCCCACGCCGGGGACAATCGGTACCAAGGCAGGCTAGGACCGTTCGCGAACGGCACGGAGGTCTGGTTCGTGGTGTCCGCGGCGACCGGGTCGGAAGGGCCTGCTATCTCCCCCGAAATGACCCTCGACGTGGGAACCGTTGCCCGCAACGGATCGTCCGGCATCGCGATCGCTCAGGTGACCCAGATTCCCACGAACCCGGATCCCCTGGACACCGTGGTCGTGACCGCTCAAGTCACGAGCAAGTCGAAGACGCTTCAGGTCTCTTTCAGCTGGATGGCCTTCTACCGAAACGGCCAAGGCGGGGGTGAAGGCTCGATGATCCAAGACACCTCCGGCAACTGGACCACGGGGGGGATGTTCGTTCCCCCTGTCATGCCGCGGTTCTCTGGCACGGTGTACTACTACAGGATTGCCGCGATCGACGGCACACAGAACACCGCGACGTCGGCCGTCTTCAACTACACCCTCCGCTGAGCGCAACCTCATATCCACGAGACTGCGTTTCCGCGGCCATGTCCGATCTCCTCGAGGCGATCGAGGCGGAGGCCCGCGGGGACTTCGCGAAGGCCCTCGTCCATTACGCTCGGCTGACGCAGTCCGGATCCGCGCTCGATCGGGTCGGGATCGTCCAAGCGCTCGCCCGGTGCAACGAGAAACTCGGCCGCCTGAAGGAGGCTGGCGCCTGGCGTCGGAAGGCGGGGCAAGGATATCTCTCCTTGACCGACGATGAGATGGCCCGAGACGAGCGGCAATACCTCGCGCTCGTGGAATATCGGAATGCCGTGCAGGACCTCCATGGCGATCCGACCCTCCCGGCGGTCGCGAAAGAATACGCCGCGGTCCTGAAGGACAACTTCTCTGGCGGCGCGGAGGGCCTGACCCACGAGGGCCTCTTCGCGGGCGCATTCTTCCGGGCGCTCGGGGACCACCTGACCGCCGCGAAATACTTCTTCGACACCGCGGAGGCGATGAGCGAACAGGCCACGACGACCGGGGACACGAACCTCCGGGAAGCGACGATCCTCGCGTACGAGCGGGCGATGGAATCGGCGACGAAAGCCGGTCGCGCCGACGTCGCCCGAGTCGCCCAGATGCGCGCGTACGACCTCAAGCAGATGAAGTAGGGTGCCGCGATGTGCACCCTCATCGCGTTCTGGCGATCGGTGCCGGGCTACGGCATCGTCATCGGGATGAACCGCGACGAATCGTCGATGCGGCCGGCGGATCCGCCCGCGGTTCTGGACGGGACCCCGATGATTGTCGCCCCGAGGGACCGGCAAGCGGGTGGAACCTGGCTCGGCGGGAGCGGGACAGGACTCGTCGTCGCCCTCTCGAACCGCCGAGGTCGGACTTCGCCGAGCGCACGATCCCGGGGTCAACTAGTCCTCGATGCGCTGCGACAACCGAGCGTCTCCGGCGTCGATGTCTTCCTCCAGCGGGAGGTCCGCGAGCACGAATACAATTACTGGAACCTCCTCGCCGCCTCCGGAAAAGAACTTCGGTTCTTCCGGTACGAGAGAGAGCTCGCGATGAATCGGGGGCATGAAGGACTCAACGTCCTCACGAACGAAGGCGGCAATGTCGCGACCGATCCGAAGGTGCAGTTCATCCAAGGCCTGCTCGCAAAGACGCCGTCCCGGTCCGTCGATGAGGTGATTCATGCACTGCAGAGCGCCCTCCGCACACATGCTTCCGGCGCGGGCGGAGTGGGCCTCTGTGTCCATTTCGCGGGCGGCGGAACCGTGTCGTCGACGATCATGGCTCTGAGCAACGCCGATCCGGGTGAAAACGTCCTCCTGTACGCGGACGGCTCGCCCTGCACAACCCCGTACCGCGACTATCGCGAAGTGATTCGGCGATTGCCTCCGCCGGACTGAACGAGGGCAACGGCAATCAGGACGGAACCGGCTGCTCCCAACGCGAGTTGGACGCGAACGTATGCCATTTGGGTCGCGATCACTAGACTTCCCGTGACCGACGCGGTGTAATTCGAGCAGGGTGGGGTCGCCGGGGTCTCGCACAAGTAGTACTGGACCCACGCGACATAGGAGCCGTCTGCCGGTGCGAGATTCCCGGTAGCAAACTGTGTGGGCGCTGGGAAGGCCGACGGGGCCGTCACCCAGGTGATCGCGCCGTTCTGCTGCTCGACTATCGCGCCGGTCCGGTTATCCGTCCAGGTGATTGAGAGTCCAGGGTAGACAGCCTCGCCCTCAAAGGCCGCGAAAGGGCGCGAGATGAAGTAGTTCTCGTAGGGACCGTCCCCTGGGACGCTCCGGAGATGAAAATCGGACGACCCGAACTCAACGGTCCGCTGAGGCGCCGGCAGGGCACTGATCAAGGACGCGATGAGAATCAGTGCGACAGCAACGTAGGGCAAGAGAGACCGCCATCGTTGCGAAAGAAGCCATCGACCCGCGTCTTCTTCCGGGGCATCCCGCTTGGATAGGATGAAGCCTCCAACCGAGAGGACGACGCCAAAGATGCACGTGTAGATCCCCTCGGTGATCCGAAGCGTGAGCGCCTGAACGTAGCTCAGCGGGCCCAGGGTCGACCCGGGTGGCTGGAGTTCGGCCCATTGCAGGGACGTGATGCCGATGAGCAGGAGCCCCGGATGCCGAGATCAGAAGTCCAGAGAACCAAGTAATCCTTGACCCGGGTGAATGCGGTATTCGGGACGAGACCGAGCGACGATTGACGTCGCCGAAGGTCCTCCGTCAGAAGCCTCCATGGCCCACGCGAATTGCACATTCGGAGCATAAAGGGCTAGCATTCCCCATGGAGGAAGTCCACATCCGAAAGGGATTTCCCCCGTTCC
>VBLZ01000003.1 GCA_005878515.1 Methanobacteriota archaeon
GATGCCGCTCCCGGTCGGAAGGCCTCGGCCCGGGTTGGCGTACGATCCGGAGGCGACTTTGATGGTGAAGGACCGCGACCCTTGAAGGTGGGCCCCTTTCACATGGGCCTCGGCCCCCGACTTCGGGATGTCGAGGTGGATGACGCCCGGGAGAATCGCCTCGCCCCGCGCCATCCGGACGAACGCGTCCCGGACCGCGGGGAGCGCCTCCGCCGGCCCCATCAGATCGCGGATCTCCCGCTCCGACAGGAGAAGGACGTCCATCACGCTTTCCCTTTCTCGGCGCGGAGCTCTCGGAGCAGCGCGTCGATCCGCTCCAATCCCTGGGTGAGGTACGCGGGCGCGTCGCCCATCCCGATCCGGATGTAGCCGTCCATCCCGAAGTGGTCGCCGGGCACGATGAGGGTGGATTTCTCTTTGAGGAGGCGCCACGCGAGGTCCGAGGAGTTGATCCTGAGCGCGTACCGCAGGAAACAGATGGCGCCCGCGGTCGGTGGAATGTACGAGAAGAGGGACCCGTGGTCCCGGATCCAGTCGGCGAGGATCGCATAGTTCCGCTGGAGGATCGAGCGCGTTCGGGCCAGGATCTCCTGGCGGCGCGCCGGCGCGAGGGCGATCTGCGCGAGCCGATCGGACAGATAGGTCGGCGCGAGGGTCGTGTAGTCGTGGTAGCCCCAGAGCGTTGCGACCGTCTCCGGCGGCCCGACGATCCATCCGATCCGCAGCCCGGGAAGGCCGTACGCTTTGCTCAGTCCGTTCACGATCAACGTCCGTTCGTAGTCGCCCCACACGCTCTGCGTCCGCGGCCCCTCCCGCTCCGCGCCGAGGTACACTTCGTCGGAGAGCAGCCACGCGCCGCTGTCCCAGGCCGCGTCGAGGAGCGACTTCCGCTGCGCGTCGCCCATGACCGCGCCGGTCGGATTGTTCGGATCACAAATCGCGATCGCCTTCGTCTTGCGGGTCACGAGCGAGCTGAGTTCATCCGGATCGAACTGCCACTTCCGATCCTCCCGCAGACGGAGCGGCGTGACGTTGCCGCCGAAGGCCTGGACGAGGCCCCAATTCTCCATGTAGTTCGGCAATATGACGACGATCTCGTCCGCCGGTTCGACGAGGTGCCACATGGCGAGGAGGTTCGCCTCCGACGAACCGGTCGTCACGAGGACGTGGTTCGGGGTCGCGCCTCGGTACAGGTCCGCGATCTCGGACCGGAGCTCCGGCGTGCCGTTGCCCTGCGAGTAGGCGAGCGGATGGTCCAGGAACCGCTCGGTCGCGGCTTCGTCTCGAAGGAGTTCCCGCAGCGGGATCGGCTGGACTCCACTCTCGGACAGGTTGTAGTCGACCGAGTTCTCCCAGGTCGATTGCCAGCGCTCCATTTCGAACGGGACGATCTTCACGCGCTTCCCCTCGCGGCATCGGAGGCGCGCGATTAATACGTTCGTCGCGCACTCTCGATCGGATCATACCGAGGCGCAGGGCCGGCCAAGGCAGCTCGTGGAACCGAACACAAATCAACCTTGAGTAAGGTTAACAAGGCGAAATCACCGCGCCCTCCACGACGGCCTAGATCCTCGGTTTCGACCGGCTCTGGCGCCGGTGCCGCTACAAATAAATTCCGCTCTCGTTAAATAGTAGGGACGCATTGCCAGCGGCCGAACCAGAGGGGGCATGAGGCGGCTCGGCGTGGTCGAGAACATCGCCCACGACGGGACGGTCCTCGTCCGATCCGAGTTCGCCCCCTCGCGAGGCGCCGACGTGCGGGACAAACGGAACCGACCGCTGGGCCGGGTGGTCAAGGTCTTCGGACCTGTCCGCGAGCCCTTCGCGGCCGTACGGCCCGCCGGGGCCGCCTCGCTGTCGTTGATTGGAGCCGACGTGTTCGTTGCTGAGGGAGACCATGCCGACAAAGAAGATCGAAGAAGCCGAAGAAGTCACTAGATGCCCCGAGTGCAACTCGGGCCACCTGTCGTTCGATTACGAGCGCGGCGAGCTCATCTGTGAGGAATGCGGCCTCGTCCTGACGGACCAAATGATCGACCAAGGGCCAGAATGGCGGGCCTTCGACGTCGAGCAGGGCGAGAAGCGGGCCCGCACAGGCGCACCGATGACCTACACGATCCACGACAAAGGCCTCTCGACGACGATCGGGTGGAAGAACAAGGACTCGTACGGCAAGTCGATCCCGACACGCAATCGCGCCCAGCTCTATCGGCTGCGGAAATGGCAGCGGCGGATCCGGGTCAGCAACGCCACCGAGCGCAACCTCGCGTTCGCCCTGAGCGAATTGGATCGGATGGCGAGCGGGATGGGACTGCCGCGGAACGTCCGGGAGACGGCCGCGATGGTGTACCGGAAGGCCGTGAACAAGAACCTGATCCGAGGGCGGTCGATCGAAGGCGTCGTGGCGGCGTCATTGTACGCGGCGTGCCGCCAGTGCAACGTCCCGCGGACCCTCGACGAGATCGCGAATTCGTCCCGTGTGGGCCGCAAAGAGATCGGCCGGACGTACCGCTTCATGACCCGCGAGCTCAAACTCAAGCTGATGCCGACGAAGCCGCAGGACTACGTGTCCCGGTTCTGTTCCGAACTCAAACTCACGGGCGAGGTCCAGTCGCGCGCGGTCGAGATCCTGAAGGAGGCCCAGGACAAGGAACTCACCTCGGGCCGTGGGCCCACCGGCGTCGCCGCGGCGGCGATCTACATCGCGTCGATCCTGTGCAACGAGCGCCGCACGCAGCGCGAGGTCGCCGACGTCGCCGGCGTGACCGAAGTCACGATCCGGAACCGCTACAAGGAACTCACGGAAAAGCTCGGCATCAAGGTGGAATTGTAGGCCGGTCCGCCTAAGTGATCGCGCTCGATCCGTTCCCGCCGGTTCAGAGATCGTAGACCAGGGCGACCACGCCAATCGACCAGCCGATGATCCCCGAGACGACGTAGACCAGCTCGAACGCAGGAATGGCGTACGGAAGGACGACGACAAACGCGAGGGCGAACAGGACGGCGGAGGACCAGATGGGCCACATCTCGGTCGTCTCCCGCGGTCGGATTCGGAGTCCGGCCCGGACGATGAGGATCGAGGCGCCGATGGCCATCACGAGCTTCTCGCTGAAGACCGCGACGCCAACCGGTTCCGAGCCGGCGGCGAGCAGCAACAGGTGATAAATCAGGATCCCGACGAGCACCACGAAACCACCCGTAACGGACCATCGGAGGAGACTCCACCATCGCGTCGCCTCCACCCGATCCTGAATCCGTCGGTACAGGAGGAACGGGGAGGACAGGCGTAGGGCCACGGTGACGGCCGCGATCGGGACGAAATAGACCGGATCCGAGATTGCCGAGTTCACCAGGAGGACCGCCGCGATTCCGAACGTCAAGATGACGACGATGAGTGCGGCAAAGATCCGTCGGGATGCCGCGAACGTCCATGCGCGGTGCAAGATCGGAAGGAACGCCAGCAGGACGGCCCCGGCGACGAGCATCGCCGCAAACACATAGACGAGCTGGACTTCGGCGGCGGTCGCGATCGTCGATCCCTCTATCGAGTCTGCGCGGTCAGGGGAGGCGGAGATTGCCCCGGATGATGGGGATCGATTGGCCTCCGACCCGCACGACCTTCGGTTTCCCGTCCTCCATCTCGACGCTCACTTCGATGCGGCTCGCGTGGTGGACCTCGATTCCCTGTTCGATCACGAAGGTCGGCCCGGGCAGCTTGCCGCGCGCCGCGAGGTATGCGCCGCACGCGCCGGCCGCGCTCCCGGTCGCCGGGTCCTCGATCCCGAGATCCGGGACGAAACTCCGCGCGTGGACGGCCGCACCCGGCGTCTCGCCGCCGAGGGCGAAGACATAGCAGACGACCTTCTCACCGAACTTGGAGAGAACCTTGCCGAGGGCCCGTAGGTCCGGATCCAACCCTTTCACGAGGTCGATCGATCGGAGGGGGACTTGGAGGGATGGGATGCCCGTCGCCACGATCTGGGGAACGAGTCCCTTCGGGCCGAAGTCGTTCGTTCGGACCCCGAGGGCCGATGCGAGCGGTCCGAGATTCTTGATCTCCGCCCCGAGCGACGGCTCGCCTTGGGTCATGATGACTTTCTTCACCTGCCCGCCTTCGCAGATCAATTCGAGCGGCAGCACGCCGATTTCGAGTTCCTGGTAGACGACGGATGATCCGTCCGGGTGAGGGACGAGACCCTCCATCGCCGCGACGAACGCGGTGCCGATCGACGGATGGCCGGCGAACGGGATCTCGCCCCCGGGCGTGAAGATCCGGTTGCGGTAGTGGGCCGCGGGGTTCGTCGACGGGAATACGAAGGTGGTCTCCGAGAGGTTCATCTCGCGCGCGATGCCCACCATGTCGACCGTGGATAGGCCGGTCGCCCTCGGGAACACCGCGAGCGGATTCCCGGTGAGGGGCGTGTCCGTGAAGACATCGACCCGCCAGAAATCGAAGAACCGCTCCGTCATACGCGCGACCTCGGTCGGCGCGGATGGGGATGCGCACTCTTAATGGTCGCCCGACAGGTTTTTGCACGCGCCGACCTTCCGACGCGGGGGGCATCGATCCCGACGCCGAGCTCGGCCGTCCGAGAGGACATCGCGATTCGAGACCGACGGGTTGCCGATCGCGTTCAGAAATTCCCGGAGTCGGTCATCCGCGAGATGACGCGGATCGCGGCGCTGCACGGCGCGGTGAACCTGGCCCAAGGCTACCCGGATTTCGAGCCGCCGCGGGAACTGATCGAGGCGGCGAAGCGCGCCCTCGACGGCGGATACAACCAATACTCGATCACGTGGGGCGCCCGCGAGTTGCGTGACGCGATCGCGCGACGCGTCAAGGCCTTCAACGGAATCGACGCGGATCCGGAGTCGAACCTCGTCGTCACGTGCGGTTCGACCGAGGCGATGATGGCCGCGATGCTCTCGCTGATCAACGAGGGCGACGAAGCCGTGATTTTCGAGCCGTTCTACGAGAACTACGGGCCGGATGCGATCGTCAGCGGCGCCCGCCCGCGATACGTGCGCATGACGTGGCCCGATTGGACCATCGACGAGGAAGCCTTGAAAGCCGCGTTCACGGACCGCACGAAGGTACTGATCCTGAACACCCCGAACAATCCAACGGGAAAGGTGTTCACCCGCGATGAGCTCCGGACGATCGCGGACCTGTGCATCGATCACGACGTCGTCGCGGTGACGGACGAGATCTACGAGCACATCGTGTTCGACGGCGCGCGCCATGTCTCCCTCGCGACGATCGGCGACATGGCGGACCGGACGATCACGATCAACGGCCTCTCGAAGACCTACAGCGCGACCGGATGGCGGATCGGATGGGCCATCGCGCCGAAGACGCTCGCGAATGCGATGCGCCGGACCCACGACTTCCTGACCGTCGGCGCGCCCCATCCGCTTCAGATCGCCGCCGTGGCCGCCTTGGGCCTTCCGCAATCGTACTACACGGAGCTGGCCCGCTCGTATCAGGCCAAACGGGACGTCTTCGTCCGGGGCCTGCGCGACGATGGTCTCGACTGCCAGCCTCCTGGAGGTGCGTACTACGTGATGGCCGACTTCGAACGCTTCCCGTTCGAAGACGACTGGGCGTTCGCGATGTACCTCGTCGAGCGGCTGCGGGTCGCGGTCGTCCCCGGCTCCTCCTTCTACGGCGACCCGGTCGATGGCCGGCGGTACGTGCGGTTCATGTTCTCGAAGCGAGAGGAGACCCTCCGCGAAGCGATCTCCCGGCTCGCGGATTTGCGGGACGTGCCTTGAGATGGCCGGCGACGCGGACGTCGTCTTCGTCGACGGCAAGGTCTTCACCGCGTCGCGCGAGCGCCCGTGGGCGAAGGGCCTCGCGGTTCGGGGCGATCGATTGCTCGCCGTCGGGAGTTCGACGCAGGCGGAGCGGTGGCGCGGTCGCCGCACGCGGCTCGTCGACCTCCGAGGAGCCGTCGTCGTCCCCGGCTTCATCGACTCCCACGCGCATGTGGCCGACTCCGCGGGTGAACGCGGATGGACTCGGCTCGATGGGACGCGCGATCTGGAGGACGCGATGGCTCGACTCCGGAAGACAGCCTCCTCAACCCCTCATGGCGGATGGGTCATCGGGATCGACTGGGATGAGGTGAAATGGCCGGAGCGTCGATTCCTCACACGAGACGACCTCGACCGGGTCTCGACGGAACACGCAGTGGTCGCGCGCCGAATCGACTGCCACATCGGTTCGCTGAACTCGACGGCCCTCGAACGGGCGGCGGATCTCGTCGGGGTGCGGGGCTTCGACGTCGACGCGTCGGGCCGGCCGACGGGCATCCTGACGGAGGACGCATTTGCCGAGTTCCACCTGCGCTTTGAGGGGGGTGAGGCAGCGTTCGAACGCGGCCTTCCGGCCATGGCACGGATGGCCCAACGCCTCGGGATCACGTCGATTCACGACGTCGTGGGCCGCGCAGGCTTGAGGGACCACCAAGCCGCCCAACGTGCCGGACGATCCCGCGTCCGGGTCTACGCGATGCCGAGGGATTCCATGCTGCGCGCGCTCGTCGAGGGCGGACTCCGCACCGGATTCGGAGACCCGTGGCTCCGACTCGGTCCGATCAAGATCTTCGCGGACGGCTCCCTCGGCGCATACACCGCCGCCCTCGCCGCTCCGTACGTCGGACGGCCCGGAGAGAAAGGGATGCTCATTCACTCGCCGACGGAGCTCCGGTCGATCTTGATGACGGCACACGAGGCCGGTTTCCAGACCGCGACCCATGCGATCGGGGACGCGGCGATCCGCCTCGTCGTCGAGACCCTCGAGGAGATCCAGGATTCGGCGCCCCGGAAGGACGCGCGGCACCGGATTGAACACTACGAACTTCCGGACGCCGAGGTCTTGCGGAGGACGAAAGCCGCGGGCATCGTGGCGTCGTGCCAGCCGAACTTCATTGGGCAGTGGAGCGGCCCGGGGGACGTGTACGAAAGCCGCCTCGGACGAGAGCGGTCTGTGGCGAACAATCCGTTCCAAAAGATCCTGCGAGCCGGCATCCCGATGTGCTTCGGATCCGACGGCATGCCGTATGGGCCGCTCTTCGGCATCCACTGGGCGGTGAACGGATTCTTCGAGGACCAGCGCATCTCCCCGGAGGACGCGATTCGCGCCGCCACGGCCGGTGGCGCGTACGCCAGCTTCTCGGAGAGCGAGACAGGCACTCTCGAGGCGGGCAAGCTTGCCGATTTCGTCGTCCTCCGCGGCGACCCGTTCGAAACTCCTGAGCGGATCGCGCAGCTGCGGGTCGGGTCCACGTGGATCGGCGGCGAACGCGTGTACGCGGGATCGCCGAAATCGTGAGGGAGGCGCAGTCGACCAGCGATCGATCGGCGCGCGGCCCCCGTGATTTGCTTCGCGTCGTTCAGCCGCTCGTCGCAGCGACCTGGGCCTTCAGCGCGCGGTGCAGGCTGCCCCACACCTTCCCGTCCTTGCGCAGCTTGTTCTCGTAGTTGTTCATCTCGGCCCATGTCTCGAACGCGGCCTTCGTCTTCGCGTCGAACTTGCCGGAGCCCGGACCCCGGTAGAGCCCGAGGGCCGCCAAACCCGCCTGGATCTCCCGCACGACGTTCGGCTTGAGGACGACGACATCCTTCGGATCCTCTCGGGTCAAGAGGGTCAAGTCGTACACGTTGAAAATGCGGATGAGTTCCTCGATCGGGGCCGGATGATCGTCGACCCGAATGTCGATCCAGCGGTCGTTGAAGCCCGCGTACCCACCGCCCTGGCGGACGACGAGGAGGGCCGCGCTCTGCTGGCCTCGCTTGTCGCCTCCGGCGCGTTGTCCCGCGCTGAGCGCCGCAAGGAGACGCACCGGCAGGTCGCCCTGGGTCACCTCGAACGCCCGGGCCAACGCCTTCAGGACTTCCTCGCCCGCGAGGATGTTGCCCTGGGCGGCGAAGTTTCGGCCGACGACGTGGCCCGCCCAAGGGAAGCACTCTTTCCCGGTGTAGGATGAGGCTCGGCCTCGCGCGTCGACGACGCCGATCTGCCGCTGCGCGGCCTCCTTGTCCTCGGTCACAAGCTTCTTCACGACGTCCTTCGGCGCGATCCCCCGCTTCAACATCGCAAGGGCGTCGCGCCCGTACGCGGTGTTCGCGTAGGCCTGCGTCGCCACCGCCCCGACGCGCGCCGCGGCGAAGGGCACGACCGCCCCGACCGCGACGAACTTCGATTCGACGGCCGCTCCGAGATCTTTTGTCTTCGGATCGAACGCGACGATGCTGAACGTGGACGGTCGCGCCCGAGTCATGCCGCCGGAAACGAGCGGACGCTATTTCGCCGTTTCCCCGTTCCCGCAACGCTTATCCTCACCGCGAAGCTCCGCGACCCCGCGGATGAACGTCCTTCTCGATCTCTATGGGGTCCTGCTCGACCACGAGAAGATGTTTCGTGGATACCGCGAGCGACTCGCCGAGCTCCTGACGGCACGTTTCGGCGGCGATCCGGACGCGTGGCGGCGGGCCCACGATGAGGCCTGGGTGACGTACGTCCAGCGGGTGAACGCGGCCGACTGGGAGTCGCGAGGCTACGCGGACGTCGTCGATGAGCTCGATGCACGGCACCTTGCGGAAATGTTCGACCGCGCCGGTGTACGCGCGCCACGGACGGACGTGCTGTCCGTGTCGAGAGAACTCGAACGAGAGGCGATGGCTCGCGTCAACGCGCGCTACCCGGATGCGCGCACGGCGATCGAACGGCTCCGGGCGGCGGGCCACAAAGTGTACGTCGCGACGGGAGGCAGCGAGACGAACGATGCCGCGCTCCGTGGGGCCGGCCTGATCGATCTGATCGACGGGATCTTCACGGGCCACTCGCAGAACGCGCAGAAAGGACAATCGCGCTATTGGCGCGACATCCCGACCCAGCTCGCCACCAAACCCGGAGACTGCGTCCTCGTCGACGATCGTCTGGATTATCTCGAGGCCGCGGCGTCGGTCGGAATCCTGGCTCTATTGCTAGACCGGAAGGGAGCGCAGCGCCCCGAGGCGATGCCGTCGTACGTGCAGGCGACGCTCCGGAACCTCGCGGGACTCCCGCACTGGGTCGAACTTCGGGCTGCCCCAAACCTTCGTTGAGTCGGGACGGCCGCTGGGAGGGGAATGCCTAGACAGGCAAGTGTACCTCTACTTAGAGGTACGTTTCGTCCCGTCGCGATCTGGACGTCAAGGCCTCACGCGTTCGAGCTTCACGTATCGCACACCGTGTCCGACTTCGCCGAAGAGGATCTGCTTCTTCACGCCGTGCGCGAGTCGGACGGCCCGGCTGATTTCCGGCCACGCCCCGCGGTGGCCCTTTGGCACCACATGGACGAGATACTTCGCGTGATGGGTCTCCGGGTCGCCCTCGTACGCCCGGAAGTGGGAGCCATACTTGAAACCGGTCTTCGAGATGACCCC
>VBLZ01000204.1 GCA_005878515.1 Methanobacteriota archaeon
CTCCCCGTTCCGCAAGGGTGTGTCGAATGCGGATCGTCCCACGGAGGCGGACCACGTCGTCCGGTCCGTACGGCCGGGTGATGCCGGCCCACCGCTCGTCCATTCTCCAATCCGGTTCCAGGTGCCACGTCTCATCGATCATTCGGGCCACGAACTCCCGCGCGGTCGGGATTCGCGACGACGGTCGTCGGAGCGGACGGCCAGCGTGTCTGCGAAATGCCGGTCCTCGTTTCGGCGACATCGAGGTGCGAAGAGATGGGAGAGGGATCGACGCCCAATTTCGCAAGGCCGTTCGCAATCGCCCGTCTGTCCCGTCGGACCGTCGTCACGAAGTGGCCATTCGAGGCCAGCGCTTTAAGGGGCAGGAGTTAGGTGGACGACGAACCCGCCAGTCGAAATCATTCGAAACACGACCGATGCGGGTTTATTCTTCTGGTTGACTTCGTGAGAATGAGCCGGCCTGACACCGGGCTCCGAGGACGCAACCGCTTCCGCCCCGAGGCGACGTTCCACCCCAGTCCGTATGGTTTATGATGACGGTCGGCGAATCCCGCGCGCGTGCTGGCCTTCGACTCGACCGGTCATGGAAAGGATGTGATCGTCGTCTTGCTCCATGGCTGGCCGCTGAACCGGTCGATTTGGTCCTTGGTCGCGCCTCGCGTCGCCGCCGCGGGCTTCCGCGTGCTCTCCCCTGACCTCCCGGGTTTCGGGGACAGTCCCCCGATCGACTTCGGCCGAGCGACGGTCGAGGCGTACGCCGAGGAGGTCGCGAATTTCATCGAGCCGTTCAAGGCCCGGCAGGTTGCGGTCGCCGGACACAGTTTCGGCGGATATGTCGCGCTGGCCCTTGCGGAGAAACGCGGCGACGGAGTCGCGGGGCTCGGCCTCATCGCCTCCAGGACGGCCGCCGACAGTGAGACCGGCCGGCGCGGGAGGCACGATACGATCGAGAAGATTCGGGCGGCGGGCACGAAAGCCTTGCTCCCCGGTCTCGCGGAGAAACTCGTCGGGGCACGTGCGGCGGTCGAATGGCGCCCGCAGGCAGCTCTGATGATTGAGCGGGCCCGCCCGGACGGGGTGATGGCAGGCCTCGCCGCGATGGCCGCCCGGCCGGACCGCACGGCCGTGTTCAATTCCTTCGGAGGGTCGCGGCTCGTCATCCACGGAACGGAGGACGGCCTCATTCCCGTTTCCGAGGCGGCGCCAAACGGGCGTGGTCCTCCCGACGTCCGCGTGATCCTGAACGGAATCGGCCACATGCCGATGTGGGAGGCACCGGATGTGACCGCGGACGCCGTGATTTCGTGGGCGAACTCCGTGCGACGGTGAGGGAATACTATCGACGTGGTAGTTGAGCCCGACGCGGTGGTATCCCTCGTCCGGCGACCACGACGGACATCCGAACGACCGCGAAAAGACTAAACCCTCGAAGAATCCCTCCTTCGGAGGATGCGGGTCGCGATCCTAGGCGTGGGGGGACTCGGTCGGACGCTCGCCTCCGAACTCCGCGGGGATCCTCGGGTGACGTCCCTCCTCCTCGTCGACTTGTACGGAGAGCGGGCGCGGGTGCTCACGGGGATCCGGGGACGGGTCGCGATCGAGGCGAAACAGCTGAACGTCGAGAACCGGATTGCCCTGACGAGGGCGATCGCGGGCGTGGACCTCGTCATCAACGCGACGCTCCCGAAATACAATCTCGGGATCATGCAAGCCGCCCTCGAGGTGCGAGCGAATTACCTCGATCCATCCGCGGCCGGCCCTCGGGAACCCGGCGGGCTGGCCGGGATCTTCGAACAGCTCGCGATGGGAGAGGCGTTCAAGGACGCCGGGCTCACCGGCCTCGTCTCGATGGGCCTGGACCCCGGCCTGTCGAACGTCATGGCCCGGAGCGCGGTCGAACGGCTCGACACGATCGATGCGATCCGCATCCGGTCCGGCGGCATCGCGGCCTTGCCCGGCTACAGCTCCTTCCCACTCTACTCCCGCGAGGTCTTCCTCTCGGATGTCCTCACACCCCCGACCGTGTGGCTCGACGGGGCCCTCCAGGATCGCGCGCCGCTCAGCGAGCCGGAAGAATATGGATTCCCGCCTCCGGTCGGATCGCAGCGGACGTACCTGATCTCCCATGAAGAGGTCAAGACGCTGCCGAAGTTCCTCGGCAAACCGATCGGCCGGGTGGACTACAAGTACGTCCTCGACCCGCACCTCGTCCAGGCGATCCTCTCGCTCGACAAGCTCGATCTCCTGTCGGACTCTCACATGATCCGGATGGGGAATCAGATGGTCTCGTTCCGCCGCGCGTTCCTCGCGGCATTCCCGGAGCCGTCCGCCCTGGTGCTGCCGCTCGAAGGGGCCGAGTCGCTCAGCGTCGAGGTCGAAGGACAAACGGGTGGGAAGCGGGTCGTGTACCGGGGCGACATCACCCTCACGCATCAAGAGGCGAACCGAAGGCGCTCCACCACGGCGGCCTCGTATCTCGGGGCGGTCGGTGCTGCGATCGGGACGGCGCTGATCGGGGACAAGGCGACACCGGGGCCCGGTGTGTATCCCGCCGAGGCCCTGGATCCGACGCGCGTGTTCCGGGAGTGGGCCGCCCGGGGTCTCCCGATGGCCGCCATCGCGATCGCGGTCCTGGTGCTCCTGGTCGGCGTCGCAAACGCGGCCGTTACCCGGGGGCTTTGGTTCCCCGTTAAAGAGGATGGCGGGTGTACTTCCTGCAGGTTTGGTCTTGGGCTTTGTGGTCCTGCTCGTCGGCTTGCTGCTCGCGGGCATCTCTTTCTTCCTATCTCCGATCGTGGGGGTGGTCATGTTCTTCGTGCTCGCGCCCCCGATCTTCGGGGCGGCTGGGCTCTGGGTGGCGGGGTTTTTCCGGTTCTCCGTCTCCCGGGGTCCGATGGGACCCGCTGAGCCGTGGACCCCACCTCGACCGGTGGCGTCGGTCGAGTCCCGGACGGGGACGTTCCAACGCCACGTCGTCCGTCCGACGTGCGGCACCGGTCTATGACTTCGTGTCGGAGAGCATTACACGGTGTCCGAAAGACCGCACGTCCCTGCGTCCTTCGACCCAACCGGTCTGACGCGTTGAACCGGGCTCACGTCGGATCGCCGAAGGTCAGATAGTGCCACGGCTTCCGGACCTGGTCCGTGAGGTCGATGAACACGTGCTTGATCTGCGTGTAGTCCTCGAGGGAGTAGACGCTGAGGTCCTTCCCGAAGCCGCTCTGCTTGTACCCGCCATGGGGCATCTCGCTCACGATCGGCAGGTGGTCGTTGATTTCCACGGCCCCGAAACGGAGCGCGTTCGCGGTGCGGTGCGCCCGCTGAACGTCCTTCGTCCAGACGGACGAGTACAGGCCGTATACCGTATCGTTCGCCGCCTCGATCGCTTCGTCCTCGTTGGAGAATTTCTGGACGTTGACCACGGGTCCGAAGACCTCCTCGCGGGCGATGCGCATGGACGGATCCGTGTCGACGAACGCGGTCGGCTCGTAGTACCAGCCTTTCGCGAAGGCCTTGTCTTTCGGACGCTTCCCGCCAAGGGCGAGCTTCGCGCCTTCGTCCTCGCCGATCTCGACGTACTTCTCGACCTTCTCCCGCTGCTTCTGCGAGACCAGCGGCCCGAGGTCCGTCGCCCGCATGAGCGGGTCGCCCATCCGGACCGTCTTCAGTCGCTCGATGAACTTGTCTTGGAACCTTTTGTACGCCTTCTCGTGGACGATGAATCGCGCGGCCTGCGTGCAATCCTGCCCGCCATTCACCATCGACGCGGCGACGGCACCTTCCGCCGCGGCGGCGATGTTCGCGTCGTCGAAGACGATGAACGGCGCCTTGCCGCCGAGTTCGAGGTGCAGCTTCTTCACGTTCGACTTCGCGGCTTCCATGATGTCCTTCCCGGTCTCCGTGTCGCCGGTCAGCGAGACCATGTCGACCTTGTCGCTGGAGGCGAGCTCGTGCCCGACGACCCCGCCGGGACCCGTGATCAGGTTTACCGTCCCTGCCGGGATCCCGGACTGATCGACGAGCTTCCCGAGTTCGAGGGTCGTGAGAGGCGTGAGCGACGCCGGCTTCAGGACCGCCGTGTTCCCCGCGGCGAGGGCCGGCGCAAGCTTCCAGATCGCCATCATGAACGGATAATTCCACGGCGTGATCTGGCCGATGACCCCGATCGGTTCCCGCCGGATGACGCTCGTCCCTCCGTAGGCGAATTCCATCGACGCTTGGCCGGTCAGCGTCCGAGACGCGCCCGCCATGAAGCGCAGGTTATCGACGGAGAACGGGATGTCGGCGTCCCGCGCCTGCTTGATCGTCTTCCCCTGGTTCTGGACCTCGATCGGCGCGAGGTGGTCCATGCCCGCCTCGATCAGGTTCGCCAGTTTGAACAGCGCCGCCGCGCGGTCGCCCGGCGTCATGCGGGGCCACTTCCCCTTGTCGAACGCGGCTCTCGCCGCATCGATCGCCGCGCGGGTGTCTTCAACGTCCGCCTGCGGCACCGAAGCGATCTTCCCGCCCGTCGCGGGATTGATCACGGTATACGTCGCCTCGGTGTGGGATGGCACCCACGCGCCATTCACGTAGTTGAGATACTCCGACTTCCCCACTCGATTGCCCCCGGT
>VBLZ01000004.1 GCA_005878515.1 Methanobacteriota archaeon
CCTCGAGGAAGGACGGCCGGCGGACCGCACCGCGGCAGCCATCGCGTCGATGAAACCCGGGTCCGTGTTCGGCGAGTCCGTGCGTTCGAGTTGAAGACCTCTCTCCGAAGCGAATGCCCGAGCCTCGATGTCCACATCGTACAGGATTTCTAAATGGTCCGAGACGAATCCGAACGGAACCATGAGCACGGCCTTCTCACCGGTCTTTCCGATCTCTTCCAGGACTTCCTCAAGCGGAGGTCCGAGCCATGCCTCGTCAGTCCGGCCCGCACTCTGCCACGCCATTCGAGCTCGGAGAGGCGGCAGTCGACGGAGCACGAGGGCCATCGTCTCGGACAGTTCCCGTTCATACGGGTCCCCTCCGTCGATGAGTTTCTTCGGGAGGCTATGGGCGGTGAACACGACGACCGGGTCGTGGAAACTCCTCTGTGCGAGGAGCTCGAGACCCTCCCGGACCTTCGCCGCGAACATGCCGATTAGCGCAGGCTCCGTGTTCCAACTCTCGACATACGCCACATCAGGCCGCCGGGCGACCGTCGAAAGCGCGGCGTCGGCGGCGGCGAAATAGGCCCCCACGCTCCTACGGGAGTAGTACGGCGTCAGCGGCAGGACGACAAGCCGGTCCACGCCGTCCGCGACGACTTCCGAGATCACATCCCGGATGTATGGTCGCCAGTTCCTCATGCCGACGTAGCACCGGTAAGTTGCCCGGTCGTCGCCGTTCAGGCGGCCTTCAAGGGCGTTGGCCTGGGCCCGCGAAATGTCCAGGAGCGGTGATTTCCCGCCGATTCGGCGGTATCGCTCCCGAAATTCGTTAACGAGATCGTCGCTTGTAGGCCGCCCCCCGCGCACGTCCAGAAGGAACGGACCGACCTCATCGAGCGAGTTGGGTCCCCCTACGGCCGTTAACAGGACGGCCGTCCGTTCGTCCTCGGAAATTCTCGACATAACGGCCTCCTCATCCCCGCCGAGTCGACTCGTGGACGAGCCCCACGAGCGCTCGCAACTCGTCCTGATGCGTCTCCGGCAAGACTCCGTGGCCCAGGTTGAACACATGGCCGGTACGGTTCCCGATCCGGTCTAACACGTCCTGGGCCGCCGGCCGCCAAACGTCCGCCGGGCCGAGGAGGGCGGCCGGGTCCAGATTGCCTTGAATGCCCCGGTCCTCGCCAATCCGCCGCCAAGCGGTATCGATCGGAATCCGCCAGTCCACGCCAACGACGTCCCCTCCCGCCGCGGCAAAGGATTCGAGAAATCCGGATGTGCCCGTGCCGAAATGGATGCACGGGACTCCCGTCTCGCGGATTTCGTGAAAGAGGCGGCGCGTGAACGGAGACACACTCTCATCATATTCGCGGGGGCTCAGCGCGCCGGCCCAGCTGTCGAACAGTTGGAGGGCTTGGGCGCCGGCATCGACCTGGGCCCGAAGGTACGTGGCCATCCCATCGACGAGGAAGTTCATCAACCGCCGCCAGTCGGCAGGATGCGCATGCATGAACGACTTCGTCGCGAGGAAATCCCGGGAGGACCCGCCTTCGATCAGGTAGCTCGCCAGGGTAAACGGCGCGCCGGCGAATCCGATGCAAGGGACCGCCGCTATGGCTCGTACGCGGCGAATCGTCTCGAAGACAAACGGCAGGTCTCTCACGGGATCGAGCCGCTTCAATCGGTCGACGTCTTCGGAGGTGCGAATGCGGGGCTCGAGGATCGGACCCTCGCCGGCGTCGATCCGGACCCGGATGCCCATCGCCTCGACCGGCAACAGGAGATCCGCGAACACGATCGCGGCGTCCACCCCGAGCTCCCGGAGGGGCTGGAGGGTCACCTCGGCGGCCAGGTCCGGCGACTTTGCGATTTGCAAGATACCGTGCTCCGCGCGGATCGCCCGGTAGGCCGGGGAGGACCGACCGGCTTGACGCATGAACCAGACCGGGGTGCAGTCCACGGGCTCGCGCCAGCACGCACGCAAGAAACGATCGTTCAAGAATTCCGGACCTCCCGGAGCGCGGCCGCGGCCGCTTCGATCGTCCGCTCGACCTCCGGCCCACGGTGCGACGAGGATAGGAAGAAGCTCTCAAACGGAGCGGGCGGAAAGTACACACCGCCCTTCAGCAGAGCCCAGAAGAAGCGCCCATACGTGGTCTTGTTCATCGCCTGCGCGTCGCGGAAGTTCCGGACGGGCTCGGGCCCGAAAAAGATGCCCATCATCGATCCGACGCGAGGCACCTGCACCTCCATGTCCGCGTCGTCGGCTGCATCACGGAGCCCCGTCTCGAGTTGAGCGCTGCGCTTCTCCAAACTCGCGTACAGGCTGGGGCGCAGCTGACTCATGGTCGCTTGGCCGGCCGCCATCGCCATCGGGTTCCCGGCGAGGGTCCCCGCCTGGTACACCGGGCCGAGCGGGGCGACCATCCCGAGGATGTCCCGCCGCCCTCCGTAGGCCCCGAGGGGCATGCCGTGGCCGAGGATCTTCCCCAGACAGGTGACGTCCGCCGCGACGCCGTACTTCTCTTGGGCACCGCCCGGCGCAACCCGAAAGCCCGTGATGACCTCATCGAAGACGAGCAGGCTGCCGAACTCCCGAGTCATCCGGCGGAGGCCTTCGAGGAAATCGGGGCCCGGCGGGACAACGCCCATATTCCCGGCGATGGGCTCGACCAAGACGGCCGCAATCTGATCCCCGTAGGTGCGGAAGAGACCCTCCACGGAAGCGAGGTCGTTGTACTGCGCCAACAGCGTGTCCCGCACCGCGTTGTCGGGGACGCCCGCGGAACCCGGCAAGGTCGCGGCGGCCAGCCCGGAACCGGCTTTCACGAGCAAGGCGTCTGCATGTCCGTGGTATGCCCCCTCGAACATGACGATCTTGTCGCGACCCGTGAAGCCCCGAGCCACCCGGACGGCGGACATCGTGGCCTCCGTTCCCGAATTGACGAAGCGGAGCAGGTCGATGCTCGGGAACCGTCGCTTCACTTCTTCGGCCAGGCGGACCTCCGACTCCGTCGCGGCCCCGAAGCTCATCCCGCGGCCCGCGGCACTGCGGACGGCGCGGACGACGGAGGGATTCGCGTGACCGAGCACGAGAGCGCCCCACGACATGCAGAAATCAAGATACCGTCGTCCGTCTGCGTCCCATAGGGTTGCGCCGTTTCCGCGAACAACGAACCGCGGGGTTCCGCCGACGGATCGAAACGAACGGACCGGACTGTCGACTCCGCCAACGAGGCTCTCTTGGGCCCGCCCGAAAAGCTTCTCCGACTCCGGCGCGCTCAGCGCCCCGGCGGCTGTGAATCCCATGTCAAATCCCCAGGGCGTCGAGCATCTGCTCCGGCGTGGATAGGATACACGTGAAGATCGGCGTCTCCCGCTCCGTGTACTTGCTCGCCTCGCTCGAGCGGAGGTCCATCACGAGGTCGAGGAAGTCGAGTGGATTGTCAGCCTCGAAGGACAAAACGAACTCGTGATCGTCGAGCCCGAACGAATAGGCCGTGTGGATCTTGACGTCGGGATACTTGTGGCCGATGCGGAAGTGATCCCGCATGATCTCCTGCCGACGTTCAAAGGGAATCGAGTACCACTCCCGCTTCTTCACGAACGGATAGACGAAGAGGTAGCGACTGCCGTGCGGCTCCGATTTCAGGGCGGTGCCGTCCTGACCTTTGTGGGTGTGGCCCCCCACGTATTGGGACCGCTTGCTCGCGGCGAGATATGCATACGTCGTCTCGAGGTAATGGCCGAGTTCCGTCGATGAGACTCGACGGGCCATTTCCCGGAACGTCTCGAGGTGCGGGTCGATCGCCCAGACCATGAAATCCACGTCGGGCCGAATCCCTTGAAGGGAGTAGCACCAGAGAGTGACGTCTTCCTCGAGATCATGGACGAGCGCCGCGAACTCCGCTTTCTGTTTCTTCTTCCGCTCCGAGTCGAGCAGCCGCCATTCGGGTCGGACCTGGTAGAACGTGTACTTGAGGAACTCGCGGGATTCTCCCGCCTCCCCGGTTTCGTCGGATCCTTGCCCCTGAGCTGGCGCCGTCATGCGCGTCTCTCCCGCCGCCATCGCGCGAAGTCCTTCGCGTAATAGGTCAGGATGAGGTCCGCGCCCGCGCGACGGATTGCGGTGATCGTCTCCTCGACCACGGAGCGTTCGTCGACCCATCCCCGTTCCGCGGCCGCCTTGATCAGGCTGTACTCTCCGCTCACGGAATACGCGGCAAGCGGCGCGTCAAACCGTTCGCGCGCCGCGCGAATCACGTCCAGGTATGCGAGGGCGGGCTTGACCATCACGATGTCCGCACCTTCCTCCAGGTCGAGAGCGATCTCGCGGAGGGACTCGCGCAGGTTCGCAGGATCCTTCTGGTAGGTGCGGCGGTCGCCGAACCGAGGGACGGAATCGGCGGCGTCTCGGAAGGGGCCATAGAACGCGGAGGCGTGCTTCGCTGCGTACGCGAGGATCGCCGTCTCCTCGAATCCGTCGCGGTCCAAGGCCGTGCGGATGGCGCCGACCTGGCCGTCCATCATCGCGCTTGGAGCCACGAGGTCGGCGCCCGCGCGTGCCTGGCTCACGGCCGTCTTGGCGAGCAGTTCGAGGGACGCGTCGTTGTCGATTCGACCATCCCGGACCACGCCGCAATGCCCGTGGTCGGTGTATTCGCAGAGGCAGACATCCGTCATCGCGATGAGATCCGGTGCGGCCCTCTTCACCGCACGGACGGCTTCCTGCACGACGCCGTTTTCGTCGTACGCTCCCTGGCCGAGCGAATCCTTCTCCGCCGGGAGGCCGAAGAGGATCACGGCGGGGACGCCAAGTTCCGCCAGCTGCTCCGCCTCGGACGCGGCCTCGTCCATCGTCAGCCGAAAGATGCCAGGCATGGAGGGAATCGCCGACTCCATGCGGGGATCCTCCCGAATGAAGAGCGGTTGCACGAGACGATCGGTGTCGACGGACGTCTCTCGGACGAGCGCACGGATGGCGGCGGTCCTCCGCAACCGTCGGGGCCGATAGCGGGGACGCGGGAGCTCAGCCATTGGCACGAACCTCCTCTAAGCTTTCCACGAGCCCGTCGACCGTGTGGTTCCGCGCGACCGCGCAAACTCGGAACCCGAGAGAACGTGCGGCCTCCGCGGTGACCGGCCCAATGCACGCGGCCTCGGCCTCGTGGATCAACCGGTCCCGCACGTCTTTCGGAAGCAGGTCCATTAGATGAGTCGCCGCGGACGCGCTCGTGAGCAGCACGACATCGATCCGGTCCGTCTTCCGGAGAACGTCGATGTCGGGCGCGGCCGGGATCGCGTCGTATGCATCCGCCTCGATGACCTGCGCACCTCGATCCCGCAGCTCGTCCGCGAGGCTCTTCCGCGCGATCCGGGAGCGGGGCAGGAAGATCGTTCGCCCGCACACGTCGCCGAGTGCACCCGCGATGGCATCGGTCAGGAATTCGTTCGGGACCAAGGACACGGCCAGGCCCGCTCCCTCCGCTGCCGCTTTTGTCGCCGGGCCTACGGCCGCGACCTTTCCCTGGAAGCCGGCCAAGTCCACGCCTAAGGCCCTCGACCGGTCGACGACCGCCTCGACGCCGTGGGCACTGGTGAAGACCACCCAATCCAACGTCCGCCAGAGGCGAAGCCCGCGGTCCAGGTTCTCGTAGTCCGCCGGTGGAACCAGGCGAATCGTTGGGAATGGAATTGCGCGGCCTCCTTTCTCCCGCACCGCTCGAGCGACTTTGTCCGCGAGGTCTTCCGACGTTGCGACGAGGAACGTCTGGCCGCGAAACGGGAGGTCGTCCATCTACGCCGCCTCGGCGACCAGGTCGGCCGCTCCTTGTTGAACGAGTTTTGCCCACACGGAGTCAACGATTTCCTTCCAGCGAGACGCGTCGCCTCGATCCTCGGATCGGATGATGCGGCGACCCTCCGGGTCCGCAAGCACCGCGCGCAGACGCATGCCGCCCTCAACCGTGGCGAGCGCTCCGAAGGGGATGTTGCATCCGCCGCCAACACGGGCGCCGAGGGCCCGCTCCGCCTCGGTCGTGCGGCGGGCACTCGGGTCGTCAATCGCGGACAACAGGTCGAGAACCGGATGGTCGCCCTTTCGCGCCTCCAGGGCGAGCGCGCCCTGACCGGGGGCGGGGGTCATCACGTCCGGCGACAGCGGGTGAGCGAACCGGTCATCGATGTGGAGTCGGCGCATGCCCGCGGCCGCGACAACCACGGCGTCGAAGTCGTTCGAGTCGAGTCGGCGCAGACGGGTATTCACGTTCCCGTGGAGAGCGATGACCTCGAGGCCGGGCCGTTGCGACAAGAGCTGCGCGCGCCGACGGAGGCTGCTCGTGCCGACGCGGACGCCCGGACCCAAGTCGTCGAGAGTCATCAGGCGTCGGCCGACGAGGGCATCTCTCGGATCCTCCCTCGGCGGAATCGCCGCGATGACGAGTCCGGTCGCGGTTTCGGTCGGCAAGTCCTTCAGGCTGTGGACCGCGAAGTCGATGCGCTCCTCCAGGAGAGCGTCCTCGATGCGTTTCGTGAAGGCCCGCTTGCCGTCGAGGGCCGTTCCCAAGTCCTCTCGATATCCTTCGTCCCCATGGGTCCGGATCACGACGGTCTCCGTCCGGAGGCCGGGCCGGATCGTCCGGAGTCGTACCACCACTTCGTCCGCCTGGGCGAGCGCGAGCGGGCTCCCCCGAGTGCCGGCTCGCAAGGACGGAGTCATCCAGGACCTCGTTGGAGGCTCTCGACAATCTGCCGGACGATTTCCGTGCGTGTCCCCTCGGGGAGGGAGCGTAGGCGTTCGGTGGGACCGTGGAGGAACCGGTTCACCAAACGAGTCGCGAGCTTGTCCACGACGGCGCGATCTCCCTCGGAGAGATCCGGGAGTCGGGCCAACGTCGCCTCCACCTCGTGCCGCCGGACCGCTTCCGCTTTGCGTCTGAGGACGGCAATGTCCACCGACGCGGCCGGGCGCAACGATTCGATCATGCGTTGCGCCTCCCCCCGGATTCGGTGCTCGACCCGGGCCTGGGCGCTCGGTGACGGAGGCCGCTGACCCCAGGGCGCGAGTCCATCCAAATCCACCACGTGAACGCCCGCGAGGGTGCGACAGCTCGGATCGACATTCCGGGGAAACCCAAGGTCGATGAGCCAGATCGGCCGACCCTCGCGTCGACGGATTGCGGCGCGGAGCATCTGTGGGGTGATGAGCGGGTGTCGGACCGCGGTCGCGGCGAGGACGATATCGGCTTCGGTGAGAACCTTCCGAAGATCCGCCAGCGGGACGGCCTTCCCGCCAAGGGCTTCTGCCAGCCCGCGGGCCCGCGCGAAATTCCGATTCAGGATGCGGATCTCGGCGCGCGGCCGGAGACTCTTGGCGGCGATGCGTGCCATCTTCCCTGTCCCAATCAGTGCGACGATTCGATTCTCGATCGGAACGACGGCCTCGAGGAATCGAACGGCGGCGTGACTCGCGGACGCGTCGGCGACAGAGACGCCCGCGAGCCTCCGGATCCGGGAAGCGCTCCGGGCAGCGTGAAGGAATGAATCGGCCAGGGGCCCGCGTGCCGAGGCCCGGGCCGGTCGCTGTCGTGGGGCGTTCCGGACCTGCGCGGCCACCTGCTCTTCGCCTTCGGCAAGCGAGTCCAGACCGCTGGCGACGCGCAGAAGATGCGCCGCGGCATCACGGTCTTCGAGGACGTACAGTAGATGCTCGTCCTCGGAGACGCCGAGGGCTCTCAGAACGGCTTCGCAGGCCCGTCGAGGGGCCTCCGTGAGCATGTATACTTCGACTCGGTTGCACGTCGTCAGCAGGACGAGGTCGGACCAGGGACTGGTGCGTCCGCCGGCCTTCCGAAGCGACGCATAGGAGGCTTTGCCGAGTAGCCGCTCGCGCACGTCGAGGCTCGAGGTGCGATGGTTTGTGCCGATTACGAGGAGGTGTCGCGCGACAAGGGGTCTGACCCCATCAGAAGGACCCGGAGATGAAAGCGCCTCGCGACTCATTGGCCTCGCGACAGGTCCGACCCGACGAGCCTATAAGAACGTGTGCGCAGACGATTCACATCATAATGATAACTTCGGCGGAACAGGACGGTTTGACGTGACCGGTTGAGCGACGGCCTCGACCGGGGCCACGAGGATCTTGCGCCCCGCCCATCGATCGCACTCTCTGCGTAGTTCCGAAAGTCAGCGCCGGCTCCGACACGTCAGGTCTTGCGGTGCACGGAGACCAGGTGCTGAACGTATCCAACGAAGCCTCCTGCGGACATGTAGTTCTCCGGGTTTCGGAAGAACGGGCATCCCAGCGCCGCGGACACGGCGCCCACCGCGATGAACGCGAGGAACCCGATCGCCTTCCAGTTCGGACGCTTCATCGTCACCCCGAATTCCGCGCGAGCAGATATCATTTGCGGGTTTCGACTCGAATGGCAGTGGGCTCGACCGGATTCGAACCGGTGACCTTCGCCATGTCAAGGCGATGTCATAGCCACTAGACCACGAGCCCGCGCCGCGGCCTAACCCCGCGGCTCGCTTAAGACTTTCTCCGCCTACTCCTTGGCGCCCACAGAATCGTGAGCAAGTTCGCCCGACGTCCGACTTGGGTTCGTCGGGATCTGTTACGCTCGCAACGCCCGCAGCGCCGCGGCCGCCGCCCGCGCGACGGATTTCCGAGGATCGTGAGTTGCCTTCTCCAGCGCGCGTGCGGCCCGTCGGTCCCCGATCGCTCCGAGCGCCGTTGCGGACGCCTGACGCACATACCATTGCGGGTCGTCGAGCGCGCGGACGAGAGCCGGAACGGCTCGAGGGTCTTCGAAATTCCCGAGGACGCCCGCGGCAGTCAAGCGCACTCCACCGGATTCGTCCTCGAGGAGGCGCGCGATCTTTGGCACGGCGTCCATCGCTTCGAGCCGCAGCAATGCGATCATCGCAGCCCGCCGCACGGTCATCGCGGGATCCGCGAGCGCGCGGATCAGTCGCGAGACGGCCCGGGAATCCGCGATCCGGCCGAGTGCATCGGCCGCTCCCGAGCGCTCGGTCGCGGTCCGCGAGCTTTCCAGGGTTTGGAGGAGAGGCGGGACTGCAATCGGGCCCAAACGGGCGAGGAGGACCACGGCTCGGTTGCGGGCCGTCAGGTACCGCCAACGGAGGGCGGGAAGGAGCAGCTCGAGGCTCCCCATGTCACGGCGTCGGACGAGGACCTCGGCGCGACGAAGCACGCTCCGCCAATCCGCCGGAGCGCGGACCGTCGACGACGCTCACTTCGTCAAGGCGGAGACGATGGCCCGGCAGAACGCCGGAAGATCGTCGGGGAAACGCGACGTGATGAGGTTCCCGTCGACCACACATTCCTCGTCGACCCAGTGCGCGCCCGCGTTCAGACAGTCGTCTCGTACGCTTGCGTACGAGGTCATCCGGCGGCCTTTGACGATCCCCGCGCTAATCGGCACCCAAGCCGCGTGGCAGATCGCTGCAACGACTTTGCGACCTTCG
>VBLZ01000005.1 GCA_005878515.1 Methanobacteriota archaeon
GCAAGGGCGGTGATCTCGAGGGCCTTCCGCACCTCGAGCACGCCGTCGGAGTTCGGGTCTGCGCGAGCGTACAGGTAGATCCGGCCGTCGACCCGCTCCGCGAAGCCGTTCGAGTTCGCGTCCGTCATCGCGAAGGACAAGTCGATGCCGCGGGCGAGCTCGTCGAAACCGTCGCCGTTGCGGTCAAGCGCCTCATATCCCGTGGCGTTGACCGTCGCGGTCTCGTTGTGCCCGTCGTTGTTCGCGTCCCGCGTGCTTGCGGTCAAGTCGAGCGCTGCGCGGTATTCCGTCGTCCCGTTGTCCCCGATGTCGTAGGTTTGGTAGACATGGACCTCGAGGTCCACGGCGTCCGGCGTGCCGTCGCTCGTGGAGTCCGTCATGCAGATTTCTCCGGTGACGGTCCGCACGAACTCCGCGTTGCCACTCTCGTTGCGGTCGAAGCGCTGTTCACCGGCGAACGTGGCCATGACGGATTCCGGTTTCTTGTCGCCGTTTGCGTCCTTGACGCTCAGCGTCCAGACGGCCTGGGCCGTGTACTCGCGGACGCCGTTCTGATTCGGGTCCGCGAAGGCTTCGACGCCTTGTCGGCCCTCGAGCGCGTTGAACGTCCCGTCGGAATCGTTGTCCCAGACCTGGAAGTCCCGGGCAATCGTGAGGCCGGCTTCCGGCACGCCGTTGTGGTCGGCGTCCACGACACAGGTGCCAAGCATCCGCCCGTGCACGTACTCCGGATGACCGTCATGGTTGGCGTCCGTCGCGGTGTACTCGTTCCGCCACGTGCATCCGCTCTCGTTGTCCTGCGGCGCGATGAAATGCATGAGGTCGGGCGCGCCCCGCACGTGATCCGCATCCCGCGGCACGACCCCCAAGCCAAACGAATCGAGCGAATCGTTCGCAAGGTCATCGCGGGTCTCGTTCACTTCGCGGATCGCGGGCACATCCGTGCCGACCGGATCCGGCTGCCGGTCCGACTCGCTCGCCGGGGCCGACGGGGAGCCGGCCGGAGCGTCGGAGGGGCTGGAAGACGCGACCTGCGCCGCGGGCGGAGCCGGCGTCGGGCCGGGAGCGCTCGACGCGGACAGGACGGCGTGCGACTGGCTCGCGTCGGCCGCACTCTGGGCGGTCAAGGTCGCGCCGCGGTTCGAGGGCGTGTAGCCCAGGAGGCGCAGATACGTTCCGTCGCGCGTGAGGCCGCCGCCAACCATCGGGAGGACGGCCGCACTCACCGCGACCACTCCAAGCGCGATCGCTAGCGCCAGGAAGAGGGCGCGTGGCGGGCGTTTCGAGACGCAGTAGGCTTGCATCGGGATCCACCTTTGCAGTGCGTACGCGAGTCCGGGGGCTTATGAAGACCCGCAAGAGTCTTCCCGAGGGCTTTATGCTCTAGCAGAACAGGCCAACGGCGATTATCGTACCTCGGCGGCCGCCGCACATATCCACCCCCGCCGACCCGATCGATTTCTCAGCCAAGTCACCCGTTTTTTGGCCCGCGTGACAATGTGTCACGGTGCGCAAAACGCCGCGGATTGACTCCGAATTATCCCACCGGCACCGGGTGTATTCGGGCTTCCTCTCACACGTTCAATAGCCTCGAGAGACATGATAGTCTTAGAAAAGGGGGAGACATGGCGCGGGTTGGCGGGAGTTTGATGCAGGCCCTCTGGGACTGCTTGCTCCAGCGGGGACCCGCCACGGCGCACGACCTCTCTGGCAGTCTGCAGCTCTCCCGGACGGAGACGTATCAAGCCGTTCGCAAGGCGGCGGACCAAGGCCTGATCAAGGTCGTCGCTCACGTGCACACGGACGACAACCACCGCACCCTCGCGTGGGACATCGACTCCCCGGACCAGGAGCTCGTCTGGCTCCGCCACGAACAACGGGTTCGCGGCCGATATTGCACGTGCCTCCCGACGTGCCCGAGGGGCGGGAAGGTTGGAGCCGCATGAGGGCCTCTTATCTCGTCGTCTGGTGGGTGAATCAGGCTCCCCAAGCCGCCCTCTTCGATCACCAAGAGGCAGCGAGAGCGGCGGCGAGCGTGCGGAATGCGCTCATGGTCACGATCTCCGGGAGCGGGGTCGGCGTCGACGAGGTCGTCGATTGGTATCGGCGCAACGAAGAAGGTTCCCCGCTACCGGCGGAATGGCGCGACGGCTTGGGGCAACCACGCATCTCGTGGGCTTCGAAGGGAAGTCTGCCGCCGGGAGTACGGGAGTTGGGCATCCCGAAAAGTTGACCGATTTGTTCGTAGTCGAGACGCGATTGAGTTTGAATCCAGCCAAGGAACGCAACCGATTCCGAATTCCTTCGCCCACGGAGCGGCGGAAGAGTCAAGGATCGTGTCTCGCCTCCGGCACCGTCGCGGGTCGAAGGTGAGAATCCTACGCGGTCGGACACCTGGACGGCACTGATGATCGTGCTTGCGATCATGGCTCTCCTCCTCGTCGTGATTTTCGTTCCTCGACCGAACATCCGGCTTACGAATGTTCGATATGAGACGAGCTCATGCGATCCGGTCACGTCGAGCGTCCTCGCCACGGCGTACGTGACGTTCGCCAACTCGGGCACCGTCGACGGCTACATTATTGCTCGATTCTACGTCGATGGAGAGCGACGCGCGACAAGCGGATTCTTCGTTGCTGCTCAGGCGACGGTCCAGGGGACGTTGGAGGCAGCAATCGTGGGATGCCTCTCTCACCACTACAGCCTCGACACCTGCTATCCGTCGGGAGAATCGACGACGTGCTAGAATCGCGCTCATGAAATCACGACGACACCTGCGGTTGAGATAGTCGGCCGCACAACCGAAAAACCATCATCTGTTTCACTCCGCGCGCGCTGCGAAGAACGGATTAAGTAGAGCTGGCCACATCGGCGCGGGAACTCATGACCTCCCGGCCGTACAAGGATCTCATCATCTACGGCTGCTTCGTCTTGAATCGGCTCGTCGCGGAGATGGGAATCGATCTCTACCAGGAAGGGTTGGACGCGAAGCTCGCCCTCGTGCTACCAAATCAGCACGGCCTGTCGAAGGAAGAGGTCAAACGCGAGATCAAGTCGAATCACTTCATGACGGATCGGGTGATCGAGTCGCTCGAGAAGGAGGGCCACGCGACCGTTGAGGTGGTCGAGGGCCACTACCGGATTCGCATCACCCGGGAGGGGGTGCTCCACATTCGTCGCTTCAACGAATTTTACCGGAAGGTCTACCAGGAGCAGATCCGGGACCACTATCGGTTCACCAAGGCGCCGTTCTGGTTGCGCGACTGACCACCGCCAAACATCCCCGAGCCCGCGAGAGTTAACCTTAAACAAGGTTGATCGGGAGGAACCCGATACGTGGGCTTCGCGGTCTCGCCCGGTCGCCGGCCTCGATCGCACCTCACGCCGCCGTGGGCGTGCCCGTTCCACTCATCACGGGCTCGACGACGACCGGGATAAAGTCGTAGGTTCCATCATCTCGCTCGATCGCGAGTTCCAGAGAGCACACGAAGGTTGAGCCGCGGATCTTCAGGCGCGCCGATTCCTTCGTCAGGAATTCGTACACGTCTGGGGTGACGCTTTCGTCCGCCTTCGATCGCCAGAGGACGAGGATCCGGGCGGGCGGAATCTTCGTCGCGCGCGCGACGTCCTCGATCGCGGTCTTCAGCGCCTGCAGGTCCGCGAGGGTCGGTGCGCGCTCGAACGCCTTCACGAAGACCGCGAAGCCGGCTGCGCCCAGGCTCGTGAACCGCCACAACGCCGACGGCTCCCGCCGCACGTACGCGTCGAACGAATACGTGAGGCCGCTCGTCCCGGTGAGCAGCGCCGGCGTCGCAACGGCGCCAGGGGTGGCCATCATCCCGCGTACGTCGGAGCTCGTGGCCCCCAGGTACGAGAGGATGCGCTGGACCGAGTCCTTCCCATCCGGGATATACACGACCGGATCCGCCTGACGGACGCGTTGGATAACCCGGTGCCGCAGCGCGAAATAATCGAAGAACGACCTCAGGTCTCGCATCAGTTCGAGGATGCTGAAGCCGAGGATGAAGAGCGCCACGAGGACGGCGCCGAGGAACACGAGGCCCCCGGTGGTCAACACCTGCAGCACGCCGAAGATGAGGACGAAAATCAACAGGACGAGGCGCCCGGTCGAGCCGGAGACGGATCGCATCGCCAGCAGCAGGACGACGATCGGGACGAAGAGGAGGAGCGCAAGTCCGGGCGCGCCGCCGAATGCCGCGGCTGAGAGGATGATCAGAAAGAAGTCAAGCAGGAGCCACACGGAGACGAACCAACGCACGTAGCGAAGGGTCTTGCGGATCTTCGGGGTCTGTCGATCCACGGACTCGGCGAGATCGAAGATTGCGGCGATCGGATCTTCCACCGCGCGGGCGTCCTTCGTCGGTTGCTCGCGGTTCACGATTGAAGACGAACCTGATTGTATATAATGAGGTCGGGAAGATTCTGATTTCCCGCTCGTCACGCGCCATCAGGAATGCTTTTCCACGAACATTCCCTCCCTGTGCGGAGGCGACGATGCCAGGAAGCGATCGACAACTGCTATTCCCTCGACTAGCGAAGAAGATTCTCGACGATTACTGGTCGTTTCACCCGAGCACCGCGGCGGCCGCCGGGATCCATAGATACGATGGTATTCTGCCCGTCTATACCGCGGCATCGCTCGGCGCCTTCACGACGCGGGTCCGCGGATACCTTGAGGCGTTAGATCGACACGACCGCAGCGACCGCCTCTCCCGGCAGGTACGGCTTCGACTCGGCGTCCTTCGCGGTCTCCTCTTGACCGAGCTGTCGGAAATCGAAGACCAGCGACTGCCGCAGGCGCTTCCCCTATATTCCCTGTTCCGTATGAACATCGTCAACTACCTCCTGAGGAAGTATGCCCCGGTCGACCGTCGCGTCCGGGCGATCGGAAGGCTGCAGGCCCAGGTGCCACGCTTCCTCAAGGAGATGCGGTCAACGCTGGACCGGCGCCTCGCGGACACCTTTTTCGAGGTGGGTGAGATGGCCGCGAGCGGGATGCTCGACGCGTACGCGCGCGAGTTGCCCAACATCCTAAGCGGCGTTTCGCGGAGCGTTCGAGCATACGTGGAAGAAACGAATGCAACGGCCACCGCGGACCTGAAAGGGCTGGTCAGCGACCTCGCGGCGAAGTACCGCCCGCGACTCAAGAAGGACTTCGCCTTGGGCCGACGCAAGTACGAGCGAATGATCTTCGCGGAACATCTCGTCGGCACCCCGATCGAGCGACTCCTCGAGGTCGGTCGCGCGGACCTGGCCGCGAATCGCCGGCAATTCGAGGAGACGGCACGACGGATTGAACCGGGAAGCGAGCCCGCGAAGGTCATCGAAGGCATCGAGGCGGACCATCCGACCGCGGAGCGCCTAATCGACGACACACGCGCGATGCTCGAGGAGATTCGACAGTACGTCATCGCCAATGACGTCGTTACCGTCCCGTCGGAGGAGCGGGCCCAAGTCATCGAGACCCCACGATTCTTCCGCTTCGCCACCGCGGCGTTGAATCCTCCCGGGAGCTTCGAGAAGGTCGCGCGCGAGGGCTTCTACTACGTGACACCTACCGAGGAAACATGGCCGGCGGAGAAACAGGAGGAGTGGCTGCGCCACCTGAATTACACGATGCTCCGGAACATCTCCGTCCACGAATGCTATCCCGGACACTATGTGCACTTGCTCCACCAGAACCGCGTCCGCGATACGGTCCTTAAGAGTTACTTCTCGTACGCGTTCACGGAGGGCTGGGCGCACTACTGCGAGGAGATGATGGTCGAGCACGGATTCGGCGACCTTCGGCTGAAGCTCGCGCAGCTGCAGGACGCGCTTCTTCGCGACTGCCGGTACATCTCGTCGATCATGATGCACACCGCGGGGTGGTCGTGGGAGGAGGCGACGCGGTTCTTCATGGAGAACGCATACCTGGACCGATTGCCCGCGGAACGCGAGGCGAAGCGAGGCACCTGGGATCCCGGATACCTGAATTACACGCTCGGCAAGCTCATGATCAAGAAGCTCCGTGCGGACTGGTCCAATCAACACCGGGAGGCCAGCACCCGCGAATTCCACGACCAGCTGCTCGGACTCGGCGCGCCTCCGCTGGGACTCGTGCGAGAGCATCTCCTCGGCAAGGACGCGGGACCCGCGCTCTGACCTCCTTTGGGGCGCATCAACCCAGCGGCGTCGCATCCCTTTATTACCGCTCGGTCCATGGGCCGGCCCGTCGGGGTGGCTCAGCCTGGTGGAGCGTCGGACTCATAGGGTTCTGCCGTAGCCTGACCGCGGCGCTCCTGGGGCATCCGGAGGTCCGGGGTTCGAATCCCCGCCCCGACACTTCCGTCGGGCGTTCATCGCAAACCTTCATCTCGTGGTTGTCCATCGAAGTTGAGTCGGAGGAAGCATGGTCGCGGGACCGAGTGCGGCTTCGCCCGCCGGAGCGACGTTCTTCGGACTGTCAGGGTCGCGGCTGCGGCAAGTTGGAGTCGCGTTGATGGGCATCGGTTTGGTTCTCTTCTTCTTGTCATTCGTCCCAATTCTCCTCGCGTTCAACAGCTTCATGCAGGATCCGTTCGGGAGCGCGGGCTCGATGTTCGGCTCGTTCTTCGTGTCCTTCCTCATCGGCGCCATCGGGATCATAACCCTTGGCGTCGGGGGATTCGCCCTGCGCCTCGGCCTCGTCCGACCCGTGACGGGCTACGTTGCGACGGAAGCCGCTCCCGCGATTCAGACCGCGGCGACGGCATTCGGGGCCGGCCTCCGTGAGGCGGGCTTCGGAGCCTCCGGGGTCGCCGGCTCGCTCATCCGCGTGAAGTGCCGCAACTGCGGATACCTCGAAACGGAAGACGCCGAGTTCTGCAGCAAGTGCGGCCAGCGGATGTGAGTCTTCTCGCCGGTGGGATCGCTTCTTCGATCCGGCCGAGAGGATTGACGGGGGCCGGTCGAACGACGGGGATTGTAACACGCGATGTTACACATGTCGAAATATCCTTCCAGCCGGTCCGGCGGCCCGGAGAAGGTACGAGAAGAATTCTCTTCTCGCACGCGGACGGAGGGGAATCGAATGGCCGATGCGAAGAAATCGAAGATGTCGAGGCGGAGCTTTCTGCAGAAGACGGCGGTGGGAGCGGCGGCGGTCGGCGCAATGACAGCGGCGCCGACGATCCTGAAGATGACGGAGAACGTGCAGGCGAGCCCGCCACCGGGCGACGTGAACGCCCCGGTGATGGCGTACGTGAAGGATGCCGCCACCGGGACGGTGGTCGTGATGTGGGGCACGCAAGAGATCGTGACGAGGGATCCCGGGCTCGTGATCCGCCTCACGAACTATGCGAGGTGAGGTCCGATGTCGTCCCATCGCGAAGCGCCGACGATTTCGAAGGATCCGGTCGCGGACAACACGGACCTATACGCGTTCGTCGACCCGGTCGACACCTCGAAGGTCACGATCCTTTCGAACTTCATTCCCCTGGAGGAGCCTGCCGGCGGTCCGAACTTCTTCCAGTTCGGCGATGACGTCCTGTACGAGATCCTAATCGACAACAACGGGGACGGGGTCGAGGATGTCACCTACCAGTTCCGATTCAAAACGACGACGCAAAACCCTGGGACGTTCCTCTACAACACCGGGCCGATCGGCTCCCTCACGGATCCGAACTGGAACGTGCGGCAGCTGTATTCCGTGACGAAGGTCGTCGGTCCCCGGCGGACCGGGAGCTCCACGTTGCTCGGTTCGGACCTGCCGACGCCACCAGTGCGGATCGGCCCGCGGTCCACGCCGGGCTACGCGTCGCTCGCAGACGCCGCGGTGAACAACCTCGGCGGCGGTGTGGAGACGTTCGCGGGCCAACGCGGCGAAGGCTTCTACGTCGACCTCGGTTCGATCTTCGACCTCGGAGCCTTGCGGCCCTTCCAGAACCTCCATTTGATCCCGACGCCGGCCGCGCCGGGCGTCAACGGAACGAAAGGCTTCAACGTGCATACGATCGCGATTCAGGTGCCGAAGACGGACCTCACCCGGAACGGATTCAATCCGTCGGATCCCGCCGACCCCCGCTCCGTGATCGGCGTCTGGTCGGCCGCGAGCCGACGCAAGGGGACCGTCCGTGAGAAGAACGCGCGGATCGTGCAGAGCGGACCGTGGGTCCAGGTGAGTCGACTCGGCGAGCCCCTCATCAACGAGGTCGTCATCGAGCTCGGCGAGAAGGACCTGTGGAACAGCCAGACCCCGGACGCGGATGCCCAGTTCCTCGACGACTACGCGCACCCGCAGCTCCAAGGCCTGCTGCCGGTCCTGTATCCCGGCGTCTTCCCGAACCTCGCGGCGCTGACCGGGACCGGCGCATCGCGCGCCGATCTGATCGCGATCCTCCTGACGGGGATTCCCTCCGGCATCATCCCGGGATTCCAGAACTCGAACGGGCCCACCCAGGCGGACGAGTTGCGATTGAACCTCGCGTTCGCTCCGAGCTATGACGCGTCGGACTCAGGCATCAATCCGCCAGGAGGCAGTGCGAAGCGGTTCGGCTTGCTCGGGGGTGACCTGGACGGATTCCCGGACGGCCGGCGCGTGTTCGACAACGTGACCGCGGTGGAGCTCCGCGCGATTGCCGGCGTCACGTATCCGCTGATCGACAGCAGCTTCACGCCGGACGCGGCGGCCGGGTTGCTGATGGACGGGACGAAAGAGGATCTTCCGTTCATCCCGAAGTTCCCGTACCTCGCGGTGCCGTACGAGGGATACGAGCACTCGCACGATCCGTAGCTCGCGGTAGCGGACGGCTTCGTCTCCCCATGTTCATGGTTTGGGGCGGGTAGGCGGGCGATTCGCATGAGGCACGAGAGACCACAAAAACGCATCAGTGGTACGGTGAGGGTCATGCTCGGGCGCCCGCTGGCCCCCATGGAGATGGTCCGCGCGCCGGACATCAAGGTGCTCGCATGATGGAGGCCGAGGGGGAGTTCGCCGGGGCGGCACTGCGCTTCTCCGTTGCGCTGGCCCAGCGAGACTTCCATGCCGAGCTGCATCGGTTGTTCCGGTCTCGCGGATGGGCTCAGACCCTGCCGGCGATGCGCCTTCGGGTGCTCAAGGCGCACAAGGATCGCTGCACGTTCGAAGTCTCCCTGGACACCGAGAACGGATGGCAGAGCCTGATCGGGAAAGTGCACGAGGGCGACCGCTCGGACGTGTTCGCGGCGATGCAATCCATTGTGGACGCCGGCTTCGGTCCTACGGCGGAGTTCGCGATCCCGCGGCCGCTGACGTACGTGCCTTCGTTGCATGTGCTGCTGGAGGAGCGAATTCAGGGGACACAGGTCAAGGAGATCTTCCTTGACGGCGCTCTCGACGAACGGCTTGCGGCTGCACGTCGTTGCGGGGCTTGGTTGGCCCGGTACCATATGGGAGCGCCTCAACAGGGCCGTCTCGCGGAGCCATCCGAGTTCCTCGGTGAGATCCGTTACTGGGCGCAGCAGATCCGGAGCTCCGGGGGGCCACTCGGCATCAAGGCCGCGCTGTTGCTGCGAAAGCTGGAAGCCGCGATGCCGGAGCCTCGCAGCTTCGAACCGTGCGCGGGGCACGGGTCCTACATACCGGAGCACGTGCTGCTGAGCGGGCGGCGAACGGTGGCGATCGACTTGGACGAGTATGACATCGCCGACCCGGCTCGGGACTTGGCTTGGTTCATCGTGTCCCTTCAGCGCTTCGGCTTGAAGAAACGCGGCTCCCTCCGGGTCCATGACCGATCCGTCGACGCGTTCCTTGAGGCATATGGCGCTTCCGGACCCCGGGACGCGACGAGGCATCTCCCGTTTTACAAAGCCGCAGAATGTTTGCACCGGGCACTACGCGACTTACACAAACGGATTCCTCCGATCCCCGAGTGGACCGAGATCATGCTCGATGAAGGGCTCAGCGCGCTCTGATGGATTCGCGCGAACCTA
>VBLZ01000210.1 GCA_005878515.1 Methanobacteriota archaeon
CTCCCAGACCGTGCCTTGGGCCTCGAACCGTTGGCCCGTGACACGCATCGGATCTTGGCCTTCAAGCCACGCCCAGAAGGGCAGCGTGACGTCGGGGAGCGGACGATCGCTGATGTCCTGACCGGGGAACGCGTCCTGATGCATCTGCGTCCGAAGATCGCCCGGGTCCACCGCGACGACGCCGACACCGGCATCACGCAATTCGTTTGCGAGCGTCTTGCTCACGAGCTCGAGAGCGGCCTTGCTGCTCCCGTAGCCGCCCCACCCTGGATAACCGCCGCGCGCCGCGTCACTCGTGATGTTCACGACGAGGCCTCGCGATGCTTTCAGGATCGGAAGGAGTGCGTGGATGAGCGCAAGCGGAGCGACGACGTTGACCTCGTGCACGCGTCGAAGGACCTCGAGCGGGTATTCCACGAGCGCCGGGAATGGGGACGCACCCAGTTCGGAGGCGTTGTTAATCAGGAGGTCGAGACGACCAATGCGGCGGCCCGCGGCGACCAGATCGCGTCGGTGCTGGTCTTGGGCCACATCCCCAGGGACGGCGGTGATCGATGCGCCGGTGGCCTGGAGGTGCTTCACGGCCTCAAGCAGCGGACCCTCGTGACGCGCCGTCAGGATGAGCGTCCACCGCTGCTGGGCGAGAAACTCGGCCACGGTGTATCCGAGTCCGCGGCTCGCCCCGGTGATCAGGGCGACACGTTCGGGTGGATGGTGAGTGTCAGGCGTCGAACTCTTCGCCATGCCCTTCCGAGGTCGTCGGCGATTTATCTCGCTTCTCGTTTACAAAATGTACAAACCGCTCACGTCTGCTCCGGGGAGATTCGCGTTTCCGGTGTCCTCTTTACGGCCGCTCGCGGTTCCTTCGGAGACGATGACGATGGACATCAGGGCTGCGAAGGAACAGATCGTTGGGCATCTTCGGAAAGCGCCGAAGGCTTCGTCTCCGGAGGATCTCCAGTCCTACGTCGGTTCGCCGGTTCCGGTCCTCGGCCTCACCGTGCCGACGATGCGAGCCATCGTGGCAGGCTTCGCGAAAGAGCATGGGCGATTGACCGCGGCGGAACTAAACGCCCTCGCCTCCGCCCTCTGGTCAGACCCTGTGTACGAAGAGAAGTCGCTTGCGATTCTCCTTCTGGGTCGGTACGAGAAGATCCTCAACGATGACTCGTGGAGGCTCGCGGACGGATGGGTCGATTCGGCAACCGGTTGGGCCTTGAGTGACGCGCTCGCTTCCGGCCCGATCGCGGGGCTGGTGTTCGCGAAGCCCTCGCGATTCCGAGATCTCCTTCGATGGACTCGCGCGAAGAACATCTGGCGGCGACGCGCATCGACGTATGCGCTCCATCGGTTTGTCCGGGCGGGCGAACTCGACAAGCCGCTCCAGCTCCTCGAGAAACTGCTGTACGATGAGGAGTTCTGGGTGCAACGGGCGGTGGGGACCTGGCTGCGCGAATGCTGGAAGAAAGATCGCCGGCGGACGGAGGCTTTTCTGCGGGACCACGCGGAGGGTCTGCCACCCGTGACGATCACGGTGGCCACCGAACGAGCTCCGAAAGCATTCCGCCTTGAGTTGCGGCAGAAAGCGACAGCTGCCGTCGCGGGTGCAGAGCGCCACGATCGCCGCAGATCGTGATCCAGATCCGCTCGGAACGCCCACTCAACTCTGAAATAGTGAATGGGTCCTGGCAACCTTGGAGGTTGACCGATGGCGGGTAGCTCGGCCGAGGAAACTTTGGAAGCGGGGATCCGCGCGGCCCGGAAGCTGTCGATGGACGGAACGAGAGCGATCTACGACCTGACCTCCGGCGTCGACTTCTCGAAGCCGAGGCGGACGGCGGAGGCCATCGCCCGAGTCGTATGGGAGCAGGACGTCGAGTCCTGGTGGACCTGGGAGGGCACGGAGCCGGTCTTCAAACCCAACCGCACGGTGGAGATCCGACTGCCCCGCGACCCCGATCGGAAGGTCGCGAAGGCGGCCGCGGAATTTCAGGCGGACCTCAAGGAGGAGTTCGCTCCCTCCATTGATTCGTACCTGTACAGCCTGAACGACGACCGCGCGGACTGGTTCAGCATCTTCTTCCTAGGACCTCTCTGGACCTACATCCTCCAGCACGCGGAGAACCGTCAGAGACAACAAGAGGCACTCGATCGCCTCTTCGCCGAGATGGCGGGCTGCATCGTGGTCGTACCGCGGTAGCGGGCCGCTCCGCCCCGTGGTGGCGTCCGCAAATTTATACACAAAGCCCTTGTTCGTGGTCATACAAGACGGGGCGTCGCGATGGCCGAGGAACACGTCGTCCAGGAAAAGGCCCTCCGCCGATTTTGCGAACAGGTCCTCGCGAAGCTCGGTGTTCCCGCCGAAGACGCCCGCGTGACCACGGACGTCCTGGTCCTCGCCGACCTTCGCGGCATTGACTCCCATGGCGTCGCGCGCCTGGGCCGCTACGTGAGCGGCCTCAAACAGGGCACCATGAAGGCGACCGACCAAAGTCGCGTCGTCCGAGAGGCCAAGGCGACGGCCCTCGTTGACGGCGGTCAGAGCCTCGGTCAGGTCGTCGGGAAGAAGGGGATGGATCTCGCGATACGGAAAGCCCGGGACACAGCCGTCGGCGTCGTCGCCGTCCGCAATTCGAATCATTACGGGATCGCGGGCTACTACAGCCTCATGGCGCTCGAGCACAATCTGATCGGCGTCAGCATGACGAACGCGGGGCCGCTCGTCGTCCCGACGTTCGGTCGCACCTCGATCCTCGGCACGAATCCGATCAGCCTCGCGGCGCCCGCGATGAAAGAGAAGGCGTTCGTCCTCGACATGGCGACGTCGACGGTCCCTCGCGGCAAGGTCGAGGTGTACAACCGCCTCGGTCAACCGATGCCGCACGGATGGGCGGTCGACGAGACGGGCCGAAGCTCAACGGATCCGGCGCGCGTCCTGAACGCCCTCGCGAAGCGACTCGGCGGTGGCCTGCTGCCCCTCGGCGGCGAAGGCGAGGACCTCGGCGGTCACAAAGGTTACGGCCTCGCCTTGATGGTGGACGTCCTCTGCGGTGTCCTCAGCGGCGCGGCGACGGGGTTGCAAGTCTATGCGGACGAGAAGAAGCCGGATGTCGGGCACTTCTTCATGGCGCTCGACCCGACCGCGTTCCGGCCCCTCGACGAGTTCCGGCGGGACATGGACCGACTCGCACGCGAGCTGAAGGAAAGTCCGAAGGCGCACGGCCAGGATCGGATCTATGTGCACGGAGAGAAGAGCTTCGCTCGCATGGAGAAGTTCCGCACGGAAGGAATCCCGCTGGACCCAAAAGTCGTCGAGGGTCTCAAGAAGATCGGAGCAGACCTCGGCATCTCCTGGTCTGCGTGATGCATCTATGAATCTTCCGTTCGAGACCTGAGACCTCTTTGCACTCTGATTCCACCTACCAAAAGACGTATTACCTGTCGCACACCATGGGGCGCATCGTTGGAGGAGGTTTTCGAAACCATGCCCGAAGAAGAGTTTCTAGGTGAGCTGAGCGAGAAAACGACGTCCGTGACGATTAAGGAGTTCACGCCCGACGGGGTGCTGATCTCGTATAATCTTCAGGGAACGCAGAAGGGCCAGTACGACGCGACGCACATGGAGACGGTCGATGCGCTCTTCAAACCCGACGGGACGTACGAGTTCGAGGCTCGCGGGATCGATCAGACCGATGACGGCGACATGCTCATCATCAAGGCGAAAGGCACTGGGCGAACAATCAGCCCGACCTCGGTTCACGCCGAAGGGGAAGCCGTCTACCAGACGCTCTCAGAAAAACTGAAGTGGCTGAACACCGCGAAAGGCCGGTTCGAAGGGACCTACAACACGTCGACGGGCGAGTTCGTGGCCAAGGTCTTTGCCCTGAAGTAGCCCGAGAAACCGACCGTCGTCGTTTCCGATCCGCTGATGCAAGGGACAGCGTGAGCCCTCGCGTTCGATGACGGTTATTAAAGCGTCCGGCACGATTCGGCAATTCATGGCCCTTCAGACTCCGCGACGGCCCACTCCCGCGTTCGAATCGTGGATTCCTCTTGCCCGCCAGGTCGTTCGCACGTCCCTTCGCCTGGGATGGAAGGACGTGTTCACGATCTACACCTATCCGTCGACAATCCCGCTTGCGGAAGCGCTTGCCCTCGAGGCCCGCCGCGTTGGCAGCGACACGCACCTCACCCTCATGACGGACGACCTCTGGTTCACCTCGATGCAGGAGCTGTCGACGAAGTGGCTGAGCACCGCGTCCCCGGCCGAGCGCGCGATGGCTGAGGCCGAGACCGCCCACATCTACCTCGGTGGTCCCGCGGACGCCCGTCGCATGCGCGACATCCCACCCGAGAAGTTCGAGGCGAACAGTTTGGGGGGCGACCGACAACACGAACCGCGGAGGAAGCGGCGGGTCCGGGACATCGACCTGCCGATTGGGCGCCTCACGCCGGAGCGTGCCGAGACCTACGGCCTCGACTACGAGAAATGGCATAGCAGCTATCACAAGGCGCTCGCCGTGGACCTGAAGGAAATCCAGCGGGAAGGCCGCGCGCTGGCCCGGGCTCTTCGGGGGCGGAAGAAGGTCCGAATCGATTCGGCCGCGGGGACCGACTTGCGGTTCGAGACGAAAGACATCGCCCCGAAGCTTAGCGACGGCATCATCAGCCCCGAGGACATCCACCGAGGATTCGTTCGAACGGCGCTGCCCGCGGGTCGTCTCGAGGCGCCTGTCCGTCCGCAATCGGTCGAAGGGGAGATTCGCGGGACGGATCCGATTCCATTCGCGGGACGCGCGATCGTCCGGCCTTGGTTCCGGATCGAATCCGGGAGGATTGTCGAGTCGGGAGCCGCAGAACAGGACCAGCTCCTCCATCGGATGCTGAAACAGTCGAAGTCGGAGAGCGCGCGGATCGGTTACTTCACGATCGGGCTGAACGCCGCGGCGGAACCGTGCATGCTGGACAACAGCATCGTGAAGGACGATGTCGGCCTCGGCCTGGGGCCCCATCCGGAGCTGGAGCGGGGCATCGTGGATCCCACCGTCTCGTTCAACTGGACCGTCGGGCCCGTCCGGATTGAGATCGGTCGGTAGGCACCGCCTCGCTGTATCGCAGGTACACAGGCATAATAAACTCGGGGCACTTCCTCGAAATCGAACCATGGAGCCCTGGGACGTCACGATCGTCGGTGGCGGGATCCTCGGGACCTCGTTTGCATACTGGCTCGCGAACCGTTACGATGGCCGGATCGCGGTGATCGAGAAGGAACCCCAGGTCGCCGCGCATACCTCGCGGCGGAACACCGGCGTCATCCATCGGCCGTTCTACCTCGACCCCGTGGGGCGACGGGTCTTCGCGCGATCTTCCCAGGCCGCCTACGGAATGTGGAAGGCGTTCGCGGCGCAACGCGGATTACCGTGGTTGCCCGTCGGAACATTCGAGGTCGCGACCCGTCCCGAGCAGCTCTCCCATCTCGAGAAGTACCGGACCTGGGGCCTCGCGAACGGGATGGGCGACGACGAACTCGCATTGCTGACCGCCGAGGATGTGCGGCGGCTCGAACCGAACGTACGCTGCTACGGGGCCATCTGGTCGAAGACGGAC
>VBLZ01000211.1 GCA_005878515.1 Methanobacteriota archaeon
GTCTCACCGTTGTCTTCTTGTTCGTCTTTGCAAGACGGCTCTACGGGGTCAAGGTCGCGGCTTTGTCCGCGATCGTCTTGATGGGCGAGAGGCATCTTTTTGTCGTTACGATCGAGACGCTCATGGAGTCCGCTGTGGCGCTGTTCACGCTCGTTGCTTTCTTCGAGTTCCACTACTACATCGAAAAGCGCAGGAATCGAGATCTGCTTGGGGCGATCGCAGGACTGGCCCTGCTCCTGTCCACAAAGCAGCAGGCCTATGTGGCAATCCTCGCTTTGGTCCTAACTACTCCGCTCCTGGCGGCATTCTTCAGATTACACCGCGAGCGGAAACCCGCTGGCTGGAGCTTTCCGTTTCGTGCCGCCCTTGCGACCATCATAGGAGCACTGCTGATTGCCTCCCCTTGGCTCGTGCTTCAGATCCAGACCGCAGGAACGGTCGACTACCCGCCCGGGCTCGCGATCACGCATAGCTTCATGACGCCGAAGTGGACGGTCGATCCGGATTCCATGCAGGTGCTCAATTCCATACGGGCCGTCGTTTTCTACGTCCCTCCCGAGCAAGCCGCTGGATTCCTGGTGTACCTCCAGTTCTACACGGCTCCGATACCCTTCCTCTTCGTCATCGCCATCACGACTGTGGTCGGATACCTCGTAATCGCTCTCGATCGAACAAAGAGAATCTTTGCCATCCTGTTATTCGCCAACCAATTGACATACGTATTCCTCCTCTGGGACTGGTCTCTCCCCTGGCGGTATCTCGTCGCAGTTGCGGTCTTCTCCGCCTTGCCGGCCGGCCTCGGCGCCTTTCGCATCATCGAGCTGGCGGGCAAGTTTGCCCTCCGGAGCCGGATCCGGCCCGTAAAGGCTCTGGAATCGTACCGGGTCATTTCTTTGAGCCTTGTCCTGTTCCTCGTCGTCGTCCCGACCGTGGTGAACCTGGAGGCGAATCGAAACCAAGCGCTCATCGGCAACCAATCGACGACCGGTGGAATTTTCTGGGGAAGGATGGAGTACGTGAAGGAAGCGGGGGCCTGGATTGAACGGAACACCAATGACTCTGCCCTTATCCTCGGAGATCGATGGCCGGAAGTCGCATACTACTCGCATCGCAGAGTCATCGCACTGAGCGAACTGGGCGGGCATGATCTGCCGCTCATATATTCGTCGTGGGACCCTGCGGAAGCCAAGGCAATTCTGAACTATTACGGCATCACCCACATCTGGATCAGCCAGTTGCAGATCGATCGCAGCTGGTATGAATGGATTCCGAGACATGGGCTCATCGACTACGTCGATTACTCTCCCCTCTTCCTAAAAGTGTACCAGAATCCGTTAATCACCATTTACGAGGTCGAGTCGAACGCAACCCTACCCGCGGACCTACCTCTGCAACTCTACGCGAACCGGTTCGGAGATTACGACGACTTTTACGTCGCGAGTGCCGTGACGGCCGACTCCGCGGATCGATGGAATCTAACGAGAGGCGTCGGGGTGACCCTCGCTCCAGGTCGGCTGGCGTACATGGATGTGTGGATTGACCCGATCCGAACGGAGCAGGTGTTCGGTCGGCTCGATGTGAACGGCTCGCTGTTCCTGTTCTACCGAGACAACTCCGTCGGGAACGTGAACGTCACGGTGCGCCACGGGCCAAACGAAACGTATGTGTCCGCTGGGACTTTCCAGGCGAATGGGACAGGGAATCTAGCAGTCGCGCAGATTCGCTTGGCAAACCTCGGAGCATCCATCTTCCCCCTGAACCGATGGAATGCGATTGTCTTCAGGTTCGACTCCACGGGATCCGCGGTGCTGTTTACCGGTGCCGCATTCGTTGCCGGGGACGTGACTCCTTCTCAGGTTCAATGGCTCACCGCCAATCCACTGGGCGCGTATCGATAGACCTCTGTTGCGGGATCTGCGACTCAGCCGGTGCGGGGAGCTTTGTGCAGATAGAAGATCCAGCTTGGAAAGAGGGGGGCCATGAGCTGGAGAATCGGTAGTGGGATGCTCCTCGCGATCCGGGTCGTTGCCGACGAGACGGACGGGTCCGCGTATTCCAAAACATCGATGGTACCGTCCGTCGAGAGAAACTCGCGAAGGCGTTCCCGCCATTCCCAGTAGGCGAGCGGATGGCCGATGTTCGATTCACCGGCGTGGAAGAGGTCGAAGAATGCTCCTTTCAGGCTCCTCGGGAGAAGCGGCACAGGCAGGAACTTGAGCCGGTTGACCGCAGCGAGGTAGACGAGACCGTTCGCTCCTAGGACCCTCGCCATCTCGGCGAGGGCTTTGGGGACGCTGGGCGCGTACTCCAGGGTATGGTTGGCCACGAGGACATCAAACGATTCGGACTTGAACGGAAGTGCGGTAGCGGACGCGAGGACACGTTCGAACGCGGGTTCGCACACCCGAAGAGCCCAGAGGTCCACGTCAATCGCGATGACCCGACGGAAGTGATCACGGAACACGCGCGTCATCGCGCACGTCGAGCTTCCGATCTCTAAGGCCATATCGGAGCGAGTCTCGCCTCGATGATGTTCGATGAGTGACACGATTCGCTCGGCTTTCGAGGCCCGAGCCGCCTCCCAGTCCTTTGGGTGCCGCAGCTGCTCGTGGAAGCCGGGTATGTCAATCACCCGAACCTTTGGCTCCGGGGAACAGACGTGCGTACTGATCGCGCAAGGAGTATCGCATCGCCGCAGGCTGGAAGCGCGTGCGATACACCTCTTTTGCCGAACGTCCGAGCCGGGACCGTAGCCCCGCGTCCCGAGCGAGAGCCTCGAGTGCGTCGGCCAATCGCTCGGGATCCGCCGGCGCG
>VBLZ01000212.1 GCA_005878515.1 Methanobacteriota archaeon
CACTCGTACGCCTGGCGGGCCGTCTTCGCCTCGGCCATTACTCGAGGACCCCCAGGATCTCGCCTCGGACCACGGCCTTCCCGCCCGTTGGCTTCGCGACCGTCGCGCCGCAGACCTGGCAGAGCACGGTGCTCGCGGCGCGGTCGAAGACGATCTGCTCGTTGCCGCAATCCTCGCACTTCACCCGGAGGAACCGGCTCGTGGGCTTCGGGATCACTTGTGGACCTCCACGAGCTCGAACTTCTTCGCGCGGATGCCCGGCCGCTGGTGCGCCTTGTGGCATTCCCGGCAGCGGAAGCGGAGATGGATCTTCTTCGTCGGCTTCTCGCGTCCCTCGGGCTTCGGGCGGGGGAAGCCGCCGTACCCGGCCGTCACGCGCCGGAACCTCCGCTGCCCGGCCCGGAGCTCGGACCGCGGGCGGTTCTTCACCCGCTCGACTTCGAGCTCTCGGTGCGCGTTGCAGAACGGACAATAACCGCGGATACGCTGGGGCATCTTCATGGAGGGGCGACCGAGCATCGATACAGAGGAGAACTGCTATTTGAGGGTTCCTGGGTCGCCGCGGACCTCTCGACAAAAGACGTTGGCGCGGGCCGAGGATCGGTCCGTTCCGGCCTGAAGTGCGAGCGAACATCGCGGTCGGCAACGACGCGCCGCCGGTTGAATAGCAACAAATATATATTGCTAAATTAATAAATGGCGGGGAATTACACTGAGCCGGGAGGTCCGCCTGAGTCGGAGGGATGAAACCCTGGTGGACCTGTTGATCGAGACCGGCCTCTCACGGAACATCGCGAAGACCCTCGTATTCCTTTCGAAGCGCGAGGAGACGACGTCCGTCGAGATCGAGAAGGCCACGGGCCTGCGGCAACCGGAGGTCAGCATTGCGATGCAGGAACTCCGTCGGCGGAAATGGGTCGACAAGAGGGACATCAAGAAGGAAGGCAAAGGTCGGCCCGTCCACTCGTATCGCCTGAGCCTGCCGTGGGCCGACATCCTCGCGCACATCGACCGGGAAGAACAGGCGAAGATCGACCGGATCGAGGCGAATCGCAAGAAGCTCAAGACATTCGCGTAGGCTCGAGCGTGCGGACCCCCATCTGGGACGCCACCACGACGGCGTGGGCCATTTTCAGGAAGAGGCCGTGGCCGACGACGCCGGGGATGCCCGAGATCCGCGCCGCGAGCTTCCCCGGACCGCGGATCGGCCCGAAGTGCGCATCGAGGATGTGGTTCCCGTTGTCCGTCCGGAACGGCTCGCTGCCCTCCTTGCGCAATTCGACCTTCGCGCCGAGGCCCTCGAGCGCCGCGGACGCGTTCTTCCAGCCGAACGGATGGACCTCCACGGGCAACGGCGTCTTCGTGCCGAGGCGGCGTACGAGCTTCGCGTCGTCGACGATCACGACGAATTTCTTCGACGCCGCCGCGACGATCTTCTCGCGGAACAGGGCGCCGCCCATTCCCTTGATCAGGTCGAGCTTCGGGTCGACCTCGTCCGCGCCATCGACGGTCAGGTCGAGCCAGAAGCTCTCCTCCAGCGAGGTCAATGGAATCCCCAGGCGCTTCGCCTCCTCCGCCGTCTCGAGCGACGTCGGCACGCCTTTCAAATCCATCCCGTCCGCAACGAGGCGGGCGACGCCCGCGAGGAAGTGCCGCGCCGTCGACCCGGTGCCGAGGCCGAGGACCATGCCCGGCTTCACGTACGCGAGCGCGGCCTCGGCCGCGTTCCTCTTCAGCTCGTCCCGGGAGGCCATTCAGGCCCTCCGCCGCAGTTCCTCGACGAGCTTCACCAACTCCCCGATCACGAGATTGTCGAGCTTCTCACCGAGTGCCTTCGACGCCTTTGACGGATCTCCCGTGACGCCGGACCAGTACTTCCGCGGATCCGACACGATCGCGTACGGAGGGATCTCGTTCTTCCCGGCCGGACTCTTGCCCTTCACGAGGTCGGGGCGCGCGGTCATGATCCGCGACGTCTCCCCGGCACCCGCGTGGCCGTCGCCCTCGGGAAGGAGTCCTTGCGAAGCATAGATGATGTCGTAGTCCGAAAGGACGGTCGCTCGAAGGCCGGTCCCCTCGTCGACGACTTCTTGGGCGGCGGCGCGCAACGCCATCATGTGTTCCCGCCCCGCGTGGCCGCTCAGGATCATCACTCGCCGCACGCCATTGCGCACGAAATCCGCGAGGACGTCCCGGACGAAGCCCTTCAGCGCGTCGACCGACACGCTGACGGTCCCCGGGTACGGCCGGGTCGTCGTGCAGACTCCGTATGGGATCGCGGGTCCGACGTACGCGTTCGTGCGCCGTGCGACCTCGTCGACGACATTGAGCGGCTGGATGACATCCGCCCCGAGAGGCAGATGCCGGCCGTGTTCCTCGAGCGCGCCGACGGGGATGATGACCACGGGATCTTTCTTCGCGATCGTGGCAAATTCCTCGGAGGTCATCTCGTCGAGGCGCACGCGGCGGAATCCGCGAGAAGGCCATAAATGGTTCGCGAGCGCGCGGTCCCTCGTTAACCTTAAACAAGGTTTACATCCTCCCCCGAAGCCTTTTCCCCTCCATGGCCCTCCGACTGCCGTGCGCGTGGCCGCCCTGTTCTCCGGAGGCAAGGACTCGACGTACGCAGCCTACGTCGCGATGCAGCGAGGTTGGGACGTCACGCAGCTTCTCTCGATCATCCCGGAAGATCGGGACTCGATGCTGTTCCACACGCCGAACCTGCAGCTCACGCCGCTCCAGGCCGAGACGATGCGAATCCCCCTGATCCGGGAGACCGCGGCGATAGGAGAGGACGGCGAGCTCGACGCGCTGCGGCGGATCTT
>VBLZ01000006.1 GCA_005878515.1 Methanobacteriota archaeon
AGCAGGAGCTTGAACGCGTACGAGGTCTGCACGGGGTAAATCTTGGACGTGTTCTCACAGACCGGGCACCGGAGGTTCCCTTTCCGATCTTTGATGGCGAAGTGTCCGCAGTCCGGGTTGCCGCACACGTACTGGATCGTCCCGTCCGACTCGTCGAGGAGGCGGTCCTTGATCACCATCGCGGCGCCGTGGCCGATCAGGCAATCCCGCTCCATCTCGCCGAATCGCAGGCCGCCCTGGCGGGACCGCCCTTCCGTCGGCTGCCTCGTGAGGATCTGCACCGGGCCCCGCGACCGGACGTGGAGCTTGCCCGACACCATGTGGTGGAGCTTCTGGTAGTAGATGACGCCGATGAAAATCTCCGCGGGGATCATCCGCCCCGTGCGGCCGTCGTACAGGATCTCCTTCCCGTTCGACCGGAACCCGTTCTCCACGAGGGCGTTCCGCATCGCCTCTTCCCGCTCGCCGGAGAAGGGCGTGCCGTCGATGAACCGACCTTCAAGGCAGCCGACCTTCCCGCCGATCTGCTCGAGGACATGGGCCACGGTCATCCGGGACGGGATCGCGTGCGGATTGATGATCAGGTCCGGGATGATGCCTTGCGCGGTGAAGGGCATGTCTTCCTGCGGCGCGATGAGCCCGATGACGCCCTTCTGCCCATGGCGGGACGCGAACTTGTCGCCCAGCTCCGGGACCCGAAGGTCGCGCACCTTCACCTTCGCGAGCTTCGAGCCGTTCTCGCTCTCGGTGAGCATGACGGAGTCGACCCAGCCGCTTTCCCCGTGCCGCACGGTGACGGACGTCTCGCGGCGCTTCTGCGGAGTCAGGAAGTCCGTCTCCTCTTCGAGGAACCGTGGCGGACTCGTCTTGCCGATGAGGACTTCCCCGCCCTGGACGAGGACCTCCGGCGAGATGAGGCCGTCATCCGGCGTGAGGTTCGCGTACGACAGGTCCGCGCGGGCGCCGCGCACGTCCGGGGACGGGATCTCGAAGTGATCTTCCTGACCGCCCGGATAGCGGCGTTCCTCCGCGCGGTACGTTCGCATGAACGATGAGCGCCCGAGGCCGCGGTCGATCGAGGCCTTGTTCATGACGAGCGCGTCTTCCATGTTGTACCCGTGGTGGGACATCACCGCGACGACGAAATTCTGGCCCGCGGGACGCTCGTTGAAGGAAACGTACTTCATCGAGTCCGTCTGCACGAGCGGTTGCTCCGGGTAGTGGAGCAGGTGGCTCCGGGTATCCGGCCGCAGGCGGTAGTTGCTCGATCCGAGGCCCAGGGACTGCTTGGCCATCCCGGCACCCATCGTGACGCGCGGGGACGAGTTGTGCTCAGGATACGGCACGACGCCGGAGGCGACCCCGAGAATCACCATCGGGTCGACCTCGATGTGGGAGTGCTCTTTCGTGATCGCCGCTTTCACGGTGAACGTCTTGTGGCAATGCGCGCACAGGAGCTCGGCCTCGTCGTCGCGGCTCCCCATGTTCGCCCACGTGACGTCGTTCCGGCTCAGCGGGTGCTTGCATTCCTTGCACCGGCTCGGGACGTCGTACGGATAGATCGCGATGAACGTGTCTTCCTCCTCTTCCGCGTCGATCCACTCGACGATCCCGTTCCGGACGAGGTCGGAGAACCGAAGGCGGCCCATCTTCAGCTCGTCGACGTGCTTTCGGGAGAAGACGATGTGGCCATCCTTCACGACGAGCAACGGTCGCCGGATCCGGCCCTCGTCGCAGTTGATGATGATCTCCCCCATGTTCTCGTCCAAGCGGACATTGACTTCGTGGCTCAGGAGGCCCGATCGGCGACGCTCCCGGATCTCGGCCACGAGCACCTTCGGGTCCTCGTGGAGCCCGACGAGATCCCCGTTGACGTAGACGCGGGTGAGCTGGGTCTGCTGGCCCTTGACCTGCTTCGTCCCAAGGTCGGCGAGGAGGAGCTTGACCTCTTCCTCCGGGAATCCCTCCGACACGTCGATCACGAGGGCGCAGTTCTTGACCAGCCCGCAGTTCTGGCCCTCCGGCGTCTCGTTCGGACAGAGGCGGCCCCACTGGGTCGGATGGAGGTCGCGCGCCTCGAAGTGCGGCTGGGACCGCGTGAGCGGGGAGGTGACGCGCCGAAGATGGCTCAACGCGCTCATGTTCGACGTGCGGTCGAGAAGCTGGCTGACGCCGGCGCGCCCGCCGACCCAGTTGCCGGTCGCCAGCGCGTGGAGCAGCCGCTGCGTCAGGAGATCCGGCCGGATCGCCGAGGAGATCTTCAGCTCCCGGCGCCGCGCGTACGATCGCTCCAACTGGTATTTGAGATCCTTCACGAGATTCGCGAAGGCGACCCGGAACAGGTCCTCCATCAAGTCGCCCGCGAGCTTCAGCCGCTTGTTCGCGTAGTGGTCCTTGTCGTCCTCGCGACGCATGCCGAGGGAAAGCTCGAGGACCGTGCGGGCGACGCGTCCGAGGAAGATCGCCTTCTTGATCCGGTCCTCGCGGGTGTCGCCGAGGTGCGGGAGGAGCGACCGGTCGAGGATCGACTCGACCTTCTTGATCCGGTATTCCTTCGCCTGGCCCGTCGCGAACTTCTTCTCGAGGTAATTGATCGCGTCGTCCCGCGTGAAGATCCCGTTCGGCGGGTAGATCTTCTTGTTCTGACATTCCTCGATGTTCGCGTAGACGATGTTCGCCATCTCGGGCGTCGAGACGACCGCGTTGTAGATGTCCTCGTCCTTCTCCATGCCCAGGGCTTTCATGAGGATGATCAGCGGGATCTGCCCGGACGCGGTCGGCACGCTGACGATCAGCTGCCCGTCCTTCTTCTTCTCCATCAGGGTGAGGGCGCGGTACCCCTCTTTCTGGGAGAAGACCTTCGCGACCTCGACCTTCCGGCCGTACCTTTCATTGAACTCGACGAGGACGCGATTCGGGGCAAGATCCTCGAGCGAGATCAGGGCCCGCTCCGTCCCGCCGATGATGAAGTACCCGCCCGGGTCGTACGGGTCCTCGCCCATCTCGATGAGCTTGCGTTTGTACTCGTCGGACGTGAGCTCCCCTTCCGTCTCCATGTTCTCCTTGTAGAGGAGGCACCGTTTCGACTTGACCATGATCGGGAAGTTGCCGATGTGCACCCGTTCCGGCTCCCGTTCGATGCCGTTCTCGATGACCGTGAAGTCGAGGTAGATCGGGGCCGTGTAGTTCAGGTTCCGAAGGCGCGCTTCCATCGGGTTGAGGGGGTGCGTTGCCCCGTTCGCCTCCTTGACGACCGGAAGGCCCAGCGTGATCGTTGGTTTCGCCTCGAGGTCAATCCGTCCGCGCTCGTCGCGTTTCCGGCCGATCCGGATTTCGATGACGTCGCCTTCGGTCCGGTCTTCGTCGAGCTTGATGATGCCACGGCGTTCGTCCTCGGGCGACGACCGGAGGTTGTCTACGATCCGTTGCATCCGCGAATTCGGATTGTCGATCGTCGGAAGGAAGTCGTTGAACGAGGCGATGTGATGGTTGACGATGGAGCGTTCTCGGAAGAACGCGTCGATGAGTTCGCGCATGGTCTACCTCCCGATGACGAGGCGATAAGCCTCCGACACGCCCGCGGTGCCGCTCACCCGCGTGACGCGGATGATCCGGCCTTCCTCGATGGGCCCCTCGATCTTCTCGAGGACCTGGATCACGGGATCGCTCTTCCGAATCTTCGGGAGCTGGTCTCGCGTGATCTTCATCGCCTTCAAAACCCGCTCCGCCTCTTCCTCCGGCACGAGGCGATGCTCTGGTACTAGCTGATGCTCCAACACGTTAAACCTCAAGGGGAGGTCCTCCCTGGGCGACCGTTTTCCACCTGGCATGCCACGCGCGCGCGAGCCGTACGGGCCCGCGGGGACTTTCGGGGACCCCGCGCGCTCCGCAGGGCCCGTTCGAACCCCGGACCACCCGGTTTCTTTCCGTTCTCCGGTGAAGAAGGACGGCTAAAAGCCGGATGCTCTTTCTAGGGACGGTGTTGGTTCGCCATCCTACCTAGCTGAGCTACGGGCCCTCCGGCTAGCGGCGGCGACATGCGACCGTTTGCCAAAACGAGCCTTCGTATTAAAGTTTGCGGTGCGCGCGAACCCCGTTGGCGGATCGAAATCGGAGGGGCCATAATTATTCAGCTCGCAGGATATAGATGGCGATGGAGCACAACGATTTATAGACCCACTTCATCCCGCGTTTCGTGATCCGCGCGGAGAGCCGCTGCACCTCGTGCGGCGCCGTCCTCTCGGGAAAAGGCACGACGTTGTTCCCGTGCCCGAGCTGCGGCAAAGCGAAGATCGGGCGGTGCGCGCGATGCCGCGACCAATCCGTTTCGTATCGATGCCCCGTCTGTTCGTTCACCGGGCCGTGAGGTGCGCGGATGGGATCCGTGGCCGTCACATTCCGAATCATGCCCGACGATGCCGACACGGACCTCGAGTCGATCCGATCGCGTGTTCGCTCGACGCTCGGGAGCGCCCTGCGGGATCTGCGCGAGCAGCCCGTCGCGTTCGGGCTGAAGGCGATCCTCGCGATCGCGGTCGTGAGCGACGCGTCGGGAGGGTCCGACCTCCTGGAGCAGTCCCTGGCCGCCATCCCCGGAGTCGGGAGCGTCGAGACGGTCGACGTCACCCTCGTGTAGGATGCCCAAAACAAACCGATGGCCTGCGTCCTTATGCAGGGTTTCGTCTTACCGCAAACGCATGATGGGGGAGCCGCGCGGATGAAGAGCGTATCGATTCCGCGAAAAATCTCCCGGGACGATTTGGTGGCCGGAATCGCGGCATTGCCGATCGGCATCGTCGCGGGAGTAACCGGCGTCGGGGGAGGAGAGTACCGGGCACCCGTTCTCCTGAGCTTGCTGCGGAACGTACGTTGGACGATCGCCGGGAATCTGCTCGCGGGAGTGCTCGTCGGGATTTCGACCGCCCTCCTTCGCGGCGCCCTCTCTCAACCGTTCGACACACTCCTCCTTGCCGCCACGATGATGGTCGGGTCCTTGCCCGGTGCATACGGCGGAGCGGTCCTCGCGCGCCGAACGCCCTCGAAATGGCTCAAAGGCCTCCTCGCCGCAATCCTCGTGACGACGGCTTTGCGGCTCCTATTGTTCGAGTCTCCGTCGCCCGGTCCGTTCTCATTTGGCCTCGAACAGGCGGTGCTCGGATTGGTCGTCGGACTCGGCATCGGCCTCACGTCCGGCCTGCTCGGGGTCGCGGGCGGCGAATACCGCATTCCCGCGCTCATCCTGATCTTCGGCCTTCCCGCCATCGTGGCCGGGACGATCAGCTCGCTCGTGTCCTTGCCGCAGCAAATCGTCGGCTTCCTCACGCACCGTCAGATGGGTCAGACCACTCGCAGGACGCTGCGTCTCGCGGTAATCATGGGCCTCGTCGGGGTCGTGGGTGTAGGACTCGGAGTTGCCCTCTTGCAACGCACGACGAATGTGACCGTTACAAGAATCCTCGCCTTCCTGATGCTGCTCGCGGCCGCTCGAATCGCATGGGAGATCCGAAGCCCCGACGTCACGGAGGACCCGGCCATGAGCGGGGCGTCGAGCTCCCGCGATGCCGAGCCCTAGGCCCCCTTCCGTAGGATCAACACGGGGCACTTCGCGAGCTTGACGATCCGGTCTTCCACCGGTCCAAGGGAGAACTTCCGCAGGCCGCCGGGCGAGGTCGCGCGGATCATCAGCAACGATGCTTCGGCGCTCTCGCGCAACGCCTCCGATTCCCATTGGGTCGAGTAGATGACCTTCGGCTCGACGATCACGCCGCGCTCGTGCGCGCGGCCCTCGAAGCGCGTGCTCTCCTGCTTGAGGCGCTCGGCTTCCGACGGATCGCTCGCGAGCGCCACGACTTCGACGACCGGATGGTCCTCGGCGGCGAGGATCAACGCGAGGTCGTCGATCCCCTCGAGGCCCCAGATCGGACTCGTCAGGACGACGATCCGGCGGAGGGGCCGTCGGAATCCCTGGGTCTTGAACACGATGACGTCGCACGGCGCGTTCTCGATCAAGTAGTCGATGTTGCTCCCGAGGACGCGGCGATCCCCTTCGATCCGCTCGCCCCGCCATCCCATGACGAGGAGGTTCACCGCCTCCTCGCGGATCGTGTCCAGGATGATCTCGTAGACCTTGTGGCCGATCTTGACGACCGGGCGGGTGTCGACCCCGAGGTGCTCGCCGATCCGAGCGAGTCGTTGAAGCCCGCGAATCCGGTCGTCCACGTACCGGAACCGAATCGCCTTTGGCGGGAGGTTTCGAGGGATTTCGACGACATGAAGGAGGCTGAGCTCCGCGTTCTTGGCGCGGGCGATGCGTGCGCCGAGTTCGACGAGGGACTCGTCCTCGAACTCCCGGAGCGGGAGGAAGACGCGGTACCGCTCGAGCTCCACGTGGTCCTCCGACGTCGCCAGGATGTCGCGCACCTCCGTGGCCGCGTTGGCCGAAACCGGACGGCCCGCGGTTCGGCGGCCTCCAATCCAATGATACGCGAGCCCGACCGCGAGCCACACTCCGCCGAGGAGCATGGCGAACGTCCCGGGCGGAATCGGCGCGTCCCTCCGGGCGGGGTAATTCCAGAGCAGGGCGCCGAGGGCCAGGTTCAACGCAATCGCGGCCATCGGGACCGCAGGCACCAGCGGCACCCGGAAACCGGGCGCGCTCCGCCGCTCTCCCCGGCGCAAGGCGATGACGGACGCGTGGACGAACGCAAAGAGACCAAGGAACGCGAGGCTCGCTAGGATCGCGATTGTCTCGATGGTCAGGAAGACGAGGAGCCCCGCCCCGACACACGTGAGGGCGACGGCGGCGGGAGGCACTTCGCGTCCCCCGATCCGTGCGAGAATCCCGGGAAGGAGGCGATCGCGCGCCATGCTGAAGGAGGTCTTGATCGCCGCGGTCAGGTTCGAGTTCAGGGCGCCGTACATCGAGACGACCCCGATGATCAGGACGGAGTCCCGTATGTACGGTTGCCCGAGTTGGAAATATCGGACACCCAACAGCACCATGTCTTCCGACCCGCCGACGCAGGCCGTGCACGCAGGCCAACCGGACAACGCGCCGGCCGGCACGTTACCGAGCACCGCGAGGAAGAACCCCCCGTAGACGAGGAACGCGAGGAGCAGGGCGAGGAAGACGCCACGCGGCACGCTGCTCTCGGGGTGCTTCACTTGGTCGGACAGTTGCGCGACGACCTCGAAGCCCTGGAACGCGATGAAGAGCACACCCGCCCCGAGCATCAGCTCGAGCGAGGAGACCGGCGCGCCGACCGCGAATCCCCGCGGCGGACCGGGTTGGAAGATGGAGATCGCCCCGAGGACGGCGACGAGGATGATTAGCAGGATCTTCCCCAACGTCAGCCGGCCGAGCGCCCGGAGCGGGAGGTGAACGCGGGCGAAGTGCGCGGCCGCGGATAGTGCGAGGACGGCGAGCGCGACGAGGCTGACCTCCAGCGGGTTCGGCCCGAAAAACGACGATTGAACCGAGGGACGGACGAGCTCGACGAGGAAAATCCCGAGGCCGAGGGCGCTCAACGCGGAGGCGGCGATGTGTCCACCCCACGAGAGCCAGCCGCTCAGGAACCCGCTCGGCGCGGGCAACGCACTCCTCACCCACACATAGGCACCCCCGGAGGCATCGGGTCGGCCCGACGCGAGCTCGGCGTACGCCATTCCGGCGAGGGCCGCGATGAGCGCGGCGACGCCGAGGCTCAAGAGGATGAGCGGACCGGCGACCGCGTACGCGGCGCCGACCAGGAGGAAGATCGCGGCGCCGACCATCGCGCCGAGCGCCGCCATCGTGATGTCGAACAGGCCGAGGTCCCGGGTAACACGCACGCGAACGGAGGCCGACGCGGGTCCGGCACCGGACACGGAGGGGCGGAGAATGGGCCGGCTACTTGAGCCTATGGCGGTGCGCCGGAACGGTTGAGCAAGGGTCGGTCAAGTCCGAGGACCTGCGGGTCGACTACGGTTGCGATGCGGACTTCGCGGCGGTCTTCGCGATCGTTTCGCCGAGCGTCCGGAACACGAGCTCGACGTTCTCGCCGGTCTTCGCGGAGCTGAAGAAATACGGGGCCTCGAAGGCCTCCGTGGCCTGTTTCACTTGCTCCTCACCGAACGCGGCTTGGTCCTTCAGGTCGATCTTGTTGATCGCAAACGCGACCGGGATCTCGCCGACGGTCCGGAACACGGACTCGACCCACGAGTCGAGGTCCTCGAGGGTATCGTATCGGGTGATGTCGGCGACGGCAAGGATCCCCTGCGCCCCGTGGAAGTATGCCTCGCGAAGGAGCTCGCGGAATCCCTTCGAGCCCATGATGTCCCAGATCGTCATGTCCATCTGGATCGCGTCTCCGCCTTTCGGATTGAGGGCGAGTTCTTTCTTGGAGACTTTCGCGCCGAGCGTCACGATGTATCGATCGTCGTACTCATTCAGGACGTAGCGTTTGATCAGCGAGGTCTTGCCCACGGCGTGCTCGCCCACGAGGCAGACTTTCACCTTCATTCGCCGCGGCTCGATCATGTCGGTCCTCGGAGGGATTCGAGAAAATCCTTCGACGATTTGCGCTATTCGTTAGGGTCTATTTAGTCGTTACCGAGAAAAACGCAGGTCGCGCGACCCATGCTGCGGCGCACGCAACCATTGAAATAACGACGCTGGGATGCGGACGCGTGGACGCGTTCGCGGCGACGCGACTCGCGGCCGGCACCGCCTTTCTCGTCGTCGCCGCGGCGTCCGACTTTCGCACGCGACGAGTCCGCGACCCGTTGTGGATCGGCCTCGGAACGCTCGGACTCGTCGTCCTCGCCTCGCAACTTGTGGTGGAATCCGCGCCGTGGTCGGCGTGGTCGTTTGCGGGCTCCGCGGCCCTTCTTTTCTACGCCGTCTTCTTTGGACGGCCGCTGACCGAGGAGGATGGATTCCACGCCCGGCCCGTTCGAATCGCGCTGTTCCTCGTTGCGGGCGTGATGTGGATCGCGCCGCTCGCGGTCACGGGGGCCGTTCCGGCCACCGGATCGACACCCGCTATGGCATCGACGCCCGTCATGATCGTCGTGTATCAGGCGCTCTACCGACTCCGAGTCCTCCACGGCGGCGCGGATGCCAAAGGCCTGATGGCGATCACGCTCCTCGTCCCGACCTATCCGAACGCCCTGCCTTTCCCTCTCCTCGTGGCGGACCCGCGGGTCGATTCGGCCCTGCGGATCGTCTTCCCGTTCTCTTTGGTGGTCTGGGTGGACGCCGCGATCGTGTCACTGGCAATCCCGGTCGGGCTGTTCATCTTCAACGCCCTCCGCCGAGACTTCGCGATCCCGCAGGCGTTCCTCGGTTACCGAGCCCGGCTCGATGCGCTCCCCACCCACGCGTGGCTCATGGAGAGAATCACGCCGCGGGGAGAACACGTCCTCGTCCTGTTCCCGAAGCGCGGAGAAAATCCCGCCGACGACATCGCCCGGCTGCGCGCCGCGGGCGTCGATCGCGCCTGGGTGACCCCGAAGACCCCGTTCATGGTCCCGCTCCTCATCGGATTCTTGCTCGCCTTCCTCGTGGGGAACCTCCTCCTCGCGGTGCTCGGCCTCGGTCGCTAGAAGCCGTCCATCGAAATCCTGATATATCGCGCAGTCTCTCGGCCGACTCAGCAGTGGTTTGACGGCCAAAGCGGCGGGGATACACCCGGTCCCATCCCGAACCCGGAAGTTAAGCCCGCCCACGTTCCCTGCGGTAGTGCAGTGCGCGAGCCTGCGCGAAGCCTGCCTTCCTTTGAGGAAGGCTTGGGCCGACGACCTAGGCACGCTAGCCGTCCATCCTTGTGGTGGACGACGAACCGTGCCGTTCTAACGGCCGTTGGTCCTTGGAACGCTGTCAGCCACTCTCTATTCCTTTGAGCGGCGCTTGGCCCGGACCTTCAATCCGAGGATGATGACCGGGACCACCGCGACGAACATCATGTCGGAGAGCTCGGGGATCGCGACGGTCACGGAGGACGTGCTGCCGATCAGCGGATACCCGCCGACCGTCGTGTAGTTCAGGAACGCCCAGTTCACGAGCTGCGTGCCGCTGAAGCTCGCGTTCACGCGAGCGGTCATCGTCAGGCTATGCGGGCCCGGCGCGACGTTCGTGAAGTTCCAGTAGAACGTGCGTCCGTTGTTCGAGGTCGGCGCGGGCGTCGCGCCAATGTAGTCGAAGCCGGTCGGTAAGGAGTCCTTGATCGTCACGGTGCCCGCGGCAACAGAACCCGTGTTATTGTAATAGATCGTGAACGTCACGAGGTCCCCCGCCTTCGCGTTCGATGGACTCGCGATCTTCACGACTGTGATCGTGGGCCGCGATACGGTCGCGTTCGCCCATCCGCGGCTCCTCGGGAGCGGTCGGGAGAGCTGGTCGGTGTAGTCCAGGGTGACCGTGTTCCGAAGGACTTGCCCATCCGTCGTCGTCGCGGTCACCTGGACCGTGACCGTGAAGGAATGGGCCCCGGGCATGACGTTCGCGAACCTCCACCCGTAGGTCGGGCCGATGATGTAGCTGTACGGAACGCTCGAGGACGAGTAGACGACACCGGAGGGCAGCGTGTCGTTGATCCAGGTTGTCTTCGCCATCCCGGTGTCGGTGTTGTTATAATACAACGTATACGTGATCATCTGGCCCGGCGCGGCGACGGTGCGGCTCTCCGTCTTGACCACCGTGATCGTCGGGCGGTGTCGATCGTTCGCGCGGCTCGGTGAGGGCGACAGCGAGATGTAGAAGTCGGCCGGGTCGCTATTCGTGTCCATCGGCTTTCCCGTGATTGGGTCTTTGAAACGCGCCCACGTCTGGCCGCTTCCGACGCTCGGCGAGTACGCCGTCTGGTCGACGACGATCGTGCCTTGCCGCAATAGGAGCTGAGCGTTCCCATTCGGGAGGGAGTTCGTGGGCAGGGCCGTCGAGAGATACTCGAGCCCGGATCCCCACGCGCCGAGGGTCTGCGTCGTGAAGGTGAAGATGACGTTGATCTGGTTCCCGCGGACCAGAGCGAGGTTCCAGCCGTTCAGAGAGATCGGAATCGTGGTGGGGTTCGCCAGTTCCACCCACTCCGGATTCGGCTGAGGAGATACCTCGTTGATCACCGCGTTCGTCGCGGCTTGCGCGCCGATCGGGAATCGGGCGACGGCGGAATCCGGCAACGCGACATCGTATCCGAGTCGCCAGTCCGACGCGAAGTAGACCACTTGATAGCCGGCGGCCAGGCCGAGGGCGCTCGCGTTCACGGAGAACTCCATCCGGTGGGCGTCCAGGGCGACATCGATCGGCCGGACGAGGCTCCACGGATTCGCCTGCGCGGGCGCGAATGCGTACAGGCCGCTCGAGTTCACCACGCCGTTGCGCCCGATCACCGCGATCGCGTCGTCGAACCCGTAGATCCGACCCTGGACGTCGGCCCACAGGCCGGTCGCGCTCGAGTTGTCTGCGTCGATGTACGCGTACACCACGTCCACACCTTCTTCGGGCGGCACGCCGATCGGGCAGATGTAACGGGTCACGATGCGGCCGGCGTACGGAGCCGGGTACCAAGCGGGAATCGTCGTGTTCAGCCAGCAGTCCGGACCGGCCGGGTAGTCGACGATCCCGTCTCCGTCGACGTCGCCGCCCGTGCGGTCGTCCGTGATGTTGTCGTTGTTGAAGTCCCGCGTGAGGTTCGGCCCGAGCTGGTTTTCCACGGCGTCCGGGACGGTGTCGAGGTCGGTGTCGACCGGGACCGGATACGTCCGGGTGCGCGTCGTCGGGAGGTCCTGCCCGCCGAGCAGGCGGCCATCCACGCGGACGTAGCCCGTGAAGTTCGTCCCGACGTCGACCGCGGTCGCGACGAGGTCAACGTTGGCATCGTACTCGGAGGCGCCCGTCCGATTCGTCACATCGCCGAGCGCATCTTGCCCGTAGGGCCGTCCGCGCCAGTCGCCGAACGCGCCATCGACCCGGAGGTTCACGGGCGCGGCGCCGAGGTAGACGAGCCCGGTCTCCGGCGGACGGAAGCTCACGGTCCCGTTCGAATTGATCCCGGTCACGGACAAACCGAACGTGGATGTCGGGGTGAGGTTCGCCCACCGGGCTTCCACCCACAGGACCTCGGGTGCCGTCACGAGCTCGTTCATCGGGAGGCTCGCGGCCGTCCCGACCATGGAGGCGTTCGAAAGGAACGTATCCGCCGCGTCGAGGGCGCCACTGCCGTCATCGCGGTACAGGGAGAGGTCCACGGAATCCGCGGAGGATCCGGAGCGGCTCACGTTCAGGGCGGAGAGGTACGGGACGCCGCCAAGTGAGTTCAGGGTGAGACGCAGGAACGCGACGCTCGGGCCCACGACGATGTCCGGCGCGACGGTCTGCTGGCCCACGACGACCGAAGGTCGGCTCGGAATCACGGAGCCATCCGCCGGGTCGCGGTCCCCGAGGTTGTCCGCCGCGTACACGAGGATCCGCGTCTTCGCGGGATCCGCGACGGTCGTCCGGAGCTCGAGCTGCTGGCCGCTGATCGCCGCGTCCGCCGAACCGCCCGGGACGAACCGCCGCCAGTCGTTCGACCGGAGCGTCCCCGATTCGTTGAAGCGGAAGCTGTCGACCCCGTGCTGCACGCCGCGGTAGTCCCGCCATCCATAGACTTCGACCATCGCATCGGCGCCGAGGTCACCGATTGGGTAGCCGGTGTTGCGGTTGTTGTCCTCGTCGAGGAACACGAAGACGCTGTCCGTCTCGTTCGCGCCCGGGCCCTGGAACAGGAGGCCTTGCACCTGCGCGTTCACGAACAGATTCTGATTCTGCGTCGCGACTTTCACCGCGAGCAGGTTCACGTCCGGATTCTGGACCTGGTCCGAGGGGGAGTCGGCGTAGGCCGGGAACTTGGCCCAGTCGCTGAAGTCTCCGTCGATCCGGATGATCGGGGAGGGTCCGTTCGGCGACGGAGAAAGCATGCTCGCGAGAATCGGGACGATGACCATCAAGGCCACGACAGCGGCGATGCCGACGACGGATCGGGACCAGTGGGGTTGCGCGGGAATCCGCGGGGGACCGTAGCGTCCTCGGCGACCGTTCGTGAATCCATTGCCGTTGACCAGACCGTTCGTGGCCCCTTTGCCGAATGTGAGGCCGTTCAAGGCCCCGGTCGTCAATCCGTTCACACGGCCTTCCGCGAGACCGTTGACACGCCCGTTGGTCCGGCCGTTCGTGCGTCCGTTCGTCCGCCCCGAGCGCGTGCCGTTGACCCGGCCGTTCACGTGGCCGGACCCGACGGGACGGGGGGTCGCCAATCCGCTGGATCGCAGGCCGGAGGCAGCCGCTTGGAGGGATCGGCCTTCCGCGCGCTCGAGCAGATCTGCGCGCTCGAAACACGCTCGGGCCTCGTCGACACGTCCGAGTCGGTCGAGGATCTCGCCTTTCGTCCGCCAAGCCACGACCAAGGAGGGGTCCGCGCGCAGGAGGGAATCGTAGTGGGTGAGAGCTTCGACGAGTCGCGTCTCGGCGACCTTCGGCGCGGCCGTGGCGGCCGGTTGGCGCCACCGAGCGGGGAGGGCCGACGCGTCCGCGGAGGCGCGCAGGATGTTCTGGACCTCGAGGCGATACTCGTCGTCCTTCGCCGGGTTCAGGTCCGCGGCCTTCGAAAGGGAGTCTGCGGCTTCCTTCGATCGTCCCAACTTCTCGAGGATCTTCGACCGATTGACCCAAGCGCGCTCCAGCGTCGAGTCCGTATCGAGGAGGCGGTCATAGTGCTCCAGTTCTTCCTGAAGTCGGTCCGTCTCGGAGAGCGCCGGGACGGCCGGGGTCATCCGCTGCCAGCGCGTCAAGAAGTCCTTCACAACGCCTTTCGCGTTGGCAGACGGTCCGACCGGCTTCGTCGAAGCAACGGCCGTGCCGCAAATCGCGCACTCGGTCTCATCGGAGAACAGGTATCCGCCGCAGCGGGAGCAGAACGGCGCGCTCTCGCCGAGGTCCGGCTGGAACCCGGGGAGCAGCGCAGTCTCTTCGGGAGTGTACGAGCGTCCACACACGTCGCACTTCGTCGCCTCACGGCCCATCCCTGCACCGCACGTGAGACACATCCGGGCCGGAGCGTCCTCTTCGGCGACGAAATCCTCAATCAGGTCCGACAAACCGGAGTCCGCCGAGGCCTCGAATTCGACGCCACAGAACGGGCAGGACTTCGCCGCGGTTCCGGCGAACGACCCGCATTGAGGACAGAGGAAGAGCTGGCCCGATGCGTCCTGTCCTGAACCGTCCGAGAGGAGACCGCGGAGCGCCTCGATGTCCGCGGAGGTGACGCCTTCGACCGCGGACAGTTCGTCATGGGTCGCGGCCTGCAGCCGTTCGAACGAGGGGAAGCGCTCGGCGATGCGGCGGGCCTTTGCCTCGCCGAGCCCCGGGAGTCCGATCAGCCACTCGAGATAGCTCTCGTCCATCGTCGAGTGGGGGTCCACGTGCTACTTAAAGCGCGTTGTATCGTCCGTATCACGCCGTCTATTCAATCCGTTAACATGGCCTTCAGACGGGCGACTTCCAGGAGGTCTCGTAGGGATCCGCCGGGACTTCCAAGAGGACCCGCTGGGCGCCCGTGCCAAACCGGACGAGCAGGGTCGTCTCCTCGCGTCGCACGAGTTCCGGCACCAGACCTTCGTCCGAGAGTCGCCGGAGGAGCGCCTCCCCGAACGCCTCGGCGCGGGCCCGGTTCGCCTCGCGCTTCCGGGAAAGGAGACCGGTCGGATACACGCGGCGGAAACGCCCATCATCGAGGATGCGGACAAGACCGAATTCGACGAGTTCCGAGGCGACCTTGCTCACGGACTGTCGGGTGAGCCCCACGCGGGACGCGATCTCCTGGAACGAGAGGCCCGGGACGTCGGACACACCCGCGAGGATCGCGGCCCGACCGGCCGCGGCGAGGGCCGCAAAGAGCGGCACGTCCCGCGGATCGATGAGTCCGGAGGGAAAGACGCTCACGCCCTCCGACTGGAGGTATCGGTTCTCGATGAGGTCCCACGTGTGCCAGCGCACGGTCGCGGGTGACATCTTCAGGTCCCGACTGATGTCTCCGATCCTGGCACAGGGTCGAAGGCAGAGATACCGGAACACTTGCCGCCGCCGCGCGTTCGCGAGGCTGCGGCCCTCGCCTTCCAAGTCGACATCGGTCCCTTCCCGGGACACGGCCCGCTGGAGGGCACGACCCAGCCCGCGGGCCACGTCACGCCCCCTGGTACTCCTGGATAATCAGATCGAGGACTTGCTCCGGCTTCAGCGTGCGAAAGTCGTCGTCCGTGAGTCCGTCCAAGGATTTCTCGAGCGCGTCGCGCACGTTCTTCGGCATCGAGTGGGTGAGCAGGAGTTGCCGGAGCTGGGACGGAGCCTTCGCCGAGGCGGGCTTTCGGCCATCCACGCCTTCGATCACGATCCCGAGGCCGCGGACGATCTGGAACGCGTGCGCCGATGGACTGTGGCGGCTGTTGCGACACTTGATGATGTTCAGGAGCCGCGACGGACTCGCGTGGTCGCTGTTGAACTTCAGGTGGACGACGCAGTCCGCCAGGTACATCGGGATCACGGTCTCGGGACCCGCGAGGTCCCCCGGGCCGTGTTCCTCGAGCGTGCAGAGGACGGTCCCGACCTTTCGCGTCTGTTTGAACATGTAGCCGATTAGGTCCCGTTGCTCGTACAAGTCCTTCGTCGACCACAGCACCGGCGTGAGCGGGTCGACCACGATTCGAGCGTTGCTGCCTTTCCAGTCCGCGACGAACGCCGGCAGTTCCTTGCGGATGAAATTGGAAAACTCTCGGCCGGATGCGTCGATGAAGACGAGGAGCTCGTTGTCGAGATAGTCGAGGATGTCGGACCAGCCCATCTCGACCGCCTCTCGGATGATCTGTTCCTTGTTCTCGTCAAGCGAGACGAAGACGCCTTCCTGGCCGTCCTGCAAGCCGCGGCGGATGAACTGCGTGGCGAGGGTGGTCTTGCCCGCGCCGGAGCGACCGATCACGACGGTCGTGCTGTTCTCGTTGACGCCGCCGTCCAAAAGCGGGTTGAGTCCGTAGATTCCACTCCGAATCTTACGCACACGATTTCATCCTGGCGGGAGCCCGATAAACGTGCCGACCTGAGAATCAGGCACGAAATCGAATGCTCACGCGAGTTCGGG
>VBLZ01000007.1 GCA_005878515.1 Methanobacteriota archaeon
ACCTCGTCGGTCGCCGGATCGCGCTCCTAGGCTTGGCGTTCAAAGGGAACACCGATGACGTACGCGAGAGCCGGGCCGTGCCAATCGCCCGGGAGCTCATCGCGAAGGGCGCGATTGTCGCCGGCTACGATCCCGCGGCGATGAAAGGCTTCTCCAAGCTCGTCCCCGAGGTCCACCTCGTGAATAGCGTCGAGGAGGCCTTGAAAGGGGCCGACGGCTGCATCCTCCAGGCGGATTGGCCCGCGTTCTCAGGGCTCACTGCGAAGGATTTTAGGGGCCTCATGGCGAACCCCGTCGTCGTGGACGGCCGGCGGATTCTGGACCCGAAGAAGATGCGCGACGTCCGGTTCCACCGCATCGGGTGAAGGACCGCATCCCTCGAGCGGATCCGCAGGCGATCAGCCTTCGAGCAACCCTTTCTTGTTGAGTTCGTCGTACGCTTGCGTGAAGCCGTCGCGGGCGCTCGTCTTCTGGCCCCACTCCACGAGCTCTCGCATGCCGTCCCCGAACGAGATCGCCGGCTCGTAGCCGAGGAGCCGCCGGGCGAGGGAGATATCGGCGAAGCAATGACGGACGTCCCCGGCGCGGAACCGGTTCTCGATCGAAGGCCGAAGCGGGCTCCGGTAGAGCCGCAGGAGAACCTGGGCCACGTCCAAGATCGACGTGGCCGTGCCCGTGCCAACGTTGACGGCCCGGTAGTCGGCGCCGCCCCCCTCGATCGCGAGGAGACACGAACGGACCACATCATGGACGGACACGAAGTCTCGGCTCTGGTGGCCGTCCTCGAAGACCACCGGGGGTTGGCCGTTCTTGATGCGGCTCTGGAAGATGGCCGCGACCCCGGTGTACGGATTGTCCAAGCTCTGTCGGGGTCCGTAGACGTTGAAGAAGCGCAACGCGACGGTGGGGATGCCGTACGCCCGTCCCGTGATCAAACACAGCTCCTCCTGGTCCCGCTTCGTGACCGCGTACACGCTGTTCGTCTGGAGCGGCTTCGTCTCCGGCGTCGCGACGGGCGCGAGGCTCGTCCCGCAGTCTGGGCAGTGCGTCCCCCAGTCCTTCCGCGCGAGTTGCGCCGCGTCCCGGAGCGGGGGTGCAACCGGACCGTGGGTCGGGCAGGTGTACGCGCCTTCGCCGTAGATCGACATCGAGGAGGCGACGAGGAGCTTCTTCACGCCATGTTTCCCTTCGACGAGGGCCTGGAGAAGCCGGGCCGTCCCGCCGACGTTCGCATCGACGTAGCGGTTGGGCTGGTACATGCTCTGTCCGACACCCACCATCGCGGCGAGGTGGACGATAACCTCGACGTCCGCGAGGGCGCCTTCAAAGAGGTCCGGATCTCGGACGTCCTTGAAGGCGTAGTGCGCTTTCGCGTTCAGGTAGTCCGGCTTCGCTTTGTGGACCTGCGGTTCCAAATTGTCGATGACGTCCACCCGGTGACCCTGGGCGACGAGCGCGTCGACGAGGTGACTGCCGATGAAGCCCGCACCGCCCGTGACGAGGATCCGTTTCGTCATGTTCCTTTCCTCGCGATCTGCTCCCGGAACGAGTCGATCGTGCGCCGAAGCCCGTCCTCCAGGGAGACCTTGGGTTCCCACCCGAACACCGTTCGCGCCTTTCGGATGTCCGGGCAGCGGACCTTTGGGTCTTCCGGCGGGAGCGGCTTGTGGACGATGCCGACGTGCCGGCCGGCGATCTTCTGCACGACCTCCGCGAGTTCGTTCAGCGACCGCTCATCGGGGTTGCCCAAGTTCACGGGCCCCTCGACCGCGTCCGCCGTGAGGAGACGCCAAACGCCTTCGACGAGATCGTCCACGTAGCAAAAGGACCGCGTCTGGGACCCGTCGCCGTAGACGGTGAGGGGCTCGCCGCGCAGGGCCTGGCCCACGAAGTTTGGGATCGCGCGGCCGTCGCCCAGGCGCATCCGGGGCCCGTAGGTGTTGAAGATCCGCGCGATGCGCACGTCGATCCCATGCTGGTGGTGATAGGCCATCGCCATGGCCTCGGCGAAGCGCTTCCCTTCATCGTAGACGGATCGCGGTCCGACCGGGTCCACGTGACCCCAGTATGTCTCCGGTTGGGGGTTCACCTCCGGATCTCCGTACACCTCCGACGTGGACGCGAGAAGGTACCGAGCCCGTTTCGCTTTGGCCACGCCGAGCGTCTTGTGCGAGCCGAGGGCGTTGGCTTTCAGCGTCTGGATGCCGAACTTCGCGTAGTCGACGGGGCTCGCCGCGGACGCGAAGTGGAGGACGAAATCGACCTTGCCGGGAATCCTCATCTCTTCCGTGACGTCTTGCCGGACGAACGTGAAGTTCGGATGCTTCTTGAACGCCGCGAGGTTGTCGCGCGAGCCGGTGAGGAAGTTGTCGACGGCGACCACCTTGTGGTTCTCGGCCAGGAGACGCTCGCACAGATGGCTGCCCAGGAAGCCCGCTCCCCCCGTGACGACGGACCTAGGCAACGTCGACCAGCTCCTTCAGGAACGCCTCGGCCGCGCCGCGCATGTCTGGATGGCGCAGGGTGAGCTCCACGTGCGCACGGAACCAGTCCATCTTCGTCCCGATATCGTACCGACGGCCGGCGAACCGATAGGCGTAGATCGGCTCCCGGTGGAGCAGGAGCCGAAGGGCGTCCGTCAGTTGGATCTCGCCGTTCTTCCCGGGCTTCGTCTCTCGGATCGCGGCGAACACCAGCGGCGTCAGGATGTACGTGCCGGAGATGCCCAGCCGCGACGGGGCTTCCGCCGGGGACGGCTTTTCCACGAGATCGGCCACCTCGAAGGTGCGGTCGTCCACGGCCTTGCCCGGAGCGACGATGCCGTAGTCGGAGATCTTCTCCTGGCGAACCTCTTCGACCGCGATCACCGGATGGCCACGCTTGCCGTAGACGTCCCAGAGTTGCTTCGCGACGGGCGGGTCGGCCACGTTGATCGTGTCGCCGAGGATCACGAGGAAGGGTTCACCGCCGACATGCTTCTCGGCCTGCAGGATCGCGTCGCCGAGGCCGCGCGGCTCCTTCTGGCGCACGAAGTGAAAGTGGGCCTTCGAGGTGAGCGCCTCCAGGTCTTTGTACGCCTGGTCCGTCGGCGCGTCCTTGCGAACGGCGTCCCACTTCGGCGACGCGTCGAAGTAGTCCTCGATCGCTCGCTTCTCCCGTCCGGTGACAATCAGAATATCCGTGACGCCGGAGGCGACGGCCTCTGCGACCACCCAGTGAATGGCGGGTCGGTCTACGACCGGGAGCATCTCCTTCGGTTGCTCTTTCGTGAGCGGGAGGAATCGGGTCCCGAGGCCCGCGGCCGGGATGACGGCCTTCACGGGCGGCCGAACCCGCGGGCGTGCATAAACTCTTCTCGACCGTGAATGTCTCCGCTCGGATTGCGGCCCGCCACAGGGCGCTCTGTGCATGGGTCGCTCGACCGCTCAGAACCGGAAGTGAGCGGACCCCTTGATCAGACGATCGATCCATCCCGCGGTGTAGCCAACCATGCGAGAGAGATCCCACGCGATCACGACGAGAATGGCGTAGGGGACGAAGGACCACAACCCCGCCCGGGCGACCTTGCGGACCCGAAATCCAGCGTACAGGGACGCCCCGCCGAGCAGGAGAATCCAAAGGGGCCACCAGAACATCCCGGCGATCAGCAGGAGGACCACGATCCCATACATCGCGAACAATGCGGCGTAGCGTGTTCCTCGGAACAGGAAAATCGCAGCCTGCCCGTCGCCCACCGCATACTTGCGGTGTTGGCGATACACCATCCGCGCCGAGTCGGCCGGTCGCCAACGGACCACGGCATCGGGGACAAAGCCCTTCCGGGGGCGAAGTCGCTCGACCGCCAGATCGAAGATCGTGTCCTCGTTTCCCGCGAAAGCCTCCGGATATCCGCCGGCCCGGGCCCAGACGGAGTGCGTGAAGGCGAAGGACCGGCTGCTTGCCAGGAAGGTTGCGGGCCGCACCTGGTCTCGCGACCACTGAGTCAGGAGGCCGATCACACGCTCGCGAGGGGAGTGAACGAACAGCTCGAACCAGCCGGCGACGATGTCGGCGTCGCCCCGTTCGATTGGCGCCACGATGCGTTCGAACCACGTCGGCTCGAGCACGCTCACGTCGGTGACCGCGATGACGTCTGCATTCGCCATTCGAACCGCCTCGTTCCGGCCTCGGGACCGGTTTCCGGAGACGACCGCCCATCGAAACGGGAGCGAGGTCTTTGCCGCGAAGTCTCGGAGGTGGTCCGCCGTGCGGTCCGTGGAGCCTCCGTCCGTCACGACGACCACATCCGGCCGAGCGGTCTGCCGCTCCAACGAAGCCAGGAATTCCGGGAGGCGAGCCTCCTCGTTCCGGACCGTGGCGATGATCGCGCGGCGCACGAGCCCTCATCGCGACGTCGCCTTAAACGATTCTCCGGCGGAAGTCTGAAGTGAGCGAGGGGCGTGCGGCCAACGATGCCCTCACCGAGCGTCCTCGTCCTCGTCCTCACCTACAACGCGGGTCCGCCGCTCGAGGCGTGCCTCACGTCCCTCCTGAGGACAACCTATCCGAATGCGCGGATCGTCGTCCTCGACAACGGTTCCACGGACGGTTCGGATCGGATTCCCGATCGCCTCGGGATTCCTGTCCATCGCTTCGGGGAGAACCTGCTGTACTGCGGGGCGTACAACCGCGCGATCCGAGACATGCGGGCCGGCGCCGACTTCGTCCTGCTCTCGAATCCCGACATCGTCGTGCCTCCGGGGACGATTGGGCGCATGGTCGGCTTGGCGGAGTCTGACCCGCGGATCGGGTTCGTCGGGCCGGTCCAGCGGCGGACAGATACGAAGGGCGTCCGTTCGGCGGGCGTTCGATGGCGTTGCGGCCGCCTGCCGGAGCATGCGCTCGTCCCGGGCGAGCCGATCGATGCGGTCGAGGGAGCGTTCGTGCTGATCCGACGGGAGGTGTTCGACAAGGTAGGACTCTTGGACGAGGCGTTCGCAATCAATCTCGAGGACATTGACTTTCAGCTGCGAGCTCGCCAGCATGGATATCGAAGCGCGATCGCCGCCGATGCCGAAATCTTGCACGAGCCACCCGGGACGACGCGGCGACTCAAGGGGGCGTATTACCAGACACGGAATGCGTTGATTCTTACGTCGCGGTACTGCGGGTCGGTCCCGCTGATCCGGCTCAAAGTCCGATTGTATCTGGAGGGGATCTCCGGAAAAATGCTAGGGCGGCCCCGAGCCACCTACGTTCTCGAGGGACTTCGGGACTTTCGGCAGGGTGTCGCTGGGATCAAGAAGTTCTCCTAGGCGTCCCGACGAAGAAGAACTCCGTCGAGAGCAATCCTGGAAGCAACGAAGCAATCCGGTAATTCGCTCCGACGAAACGCGGCTTGAGGCGCAGCAACGGGACGTCGGGGACGACATCCGTCTCATCGATCTCAAGCCCTGCCTGCTCCAGCATGGCGCGGGCCGTGTCGCGCGTGTAAAAGCGGAGATGGGTCCGATCGAGGATTCCGCTGTCCTCGTACGCAAATCGACCCGCCAACAGGTGGAAGCGAACGGACCAATGGGCGACGTTGGGAATCGCCACAACAAACCGACCTCCCTCCCGCAGGAAGGGGAACAGACGACGGAGGGCCCCGACGGGATCCACGAGATGCTCGAGCACGTCAATCAGGAGAATCGCATCGAAGTTCGAAAGTGGCAGGGCCAAGGGCATCGTCGTCAAGTCTCCGACGAGGACGTCTTCGGCGAACCGCCTGGCCTGGTCCGCAGCGTCCGGCCGCACTTCGATGCCGGTAACTCGGCACCCCATGGCGGCAATATGTTCCGTAAGAGCTCCGCTACTGCATCCGACTTCGAGCACGCGGTCGCCTCGACGCAGGTATGCGAGGGTGCGCATGTGGGCGCGGTGCGGGACCGGGTCGAAGATATCGTAGTGGGCCACCGGACGTCACCCGCCTCGAAGGAGACCGACCACTCGCTCCGCCGCCCGGCCGTCGAGAGGTGCATAAAAGCGAGCCAAGAATGCGGCTTGCCCGTCGAGGACCCGATTGTAGTGCCCGCGATCTCCGAGCAACCGATCGAGGATTGAGGAGAGGTCCGCCGCCGTCTCCGCGCGACAGCCACCACCCTGCTCGGGAGGATGGAACGGGCTATCCGGGTCCGGAGGACCGATGAATACGACCGGACGTCGAAGATACATGGCTTCCAGCGCGACCGTTGAGGAGACGGCCAGCACGATCCGGGACCGCTCGATCAGAGCAAACGTATCCGCTTGCTGGACGGTCACAATTCGCGTGGCCGCCCGGCCGTCGAGTGGCAGGGGTTCCGGCCGCTCCGCCGGATGCCACTTAATCACCAACATGAATCGGGCGCGCGGCATGACGGAGCTGAGGACGATCTCTAGGGCCGCATGACGATCCCACGGCGACCGCCATGCACGATCCTGAACGAACGGCTGGGACGCGAACATCACCAAGGGCGTGCTCGGAGGCAAGCGTGCAACGACCGCAGGGAGTCGCGTCCGCGCTCCGGATCGGAGGCCGTCGTAACGCGGCGACCCTGTCGGCTCGACGCGGGCGGAAGACCGAAGGTTCCTCCGAAACCAATCGGCATCGGCGGCACCCCATGCCGCAACTCGATCCGCCTCCGTCTGCTTGTAGCTGAATGCGCCGGCAAGGATGCCATGTTGAACGACCGTGGTGGGGATCCTCTTCAGGCGTGCGAAGCGGACCATCGCCTTCGCGAGAGGACTCGTCGTTTCGACGAGAAGCAGATGGGCCGCTCGACCGAGCGTATCGTCGAAGGCGACGCCTGCGAACGCCAAGTCCCTCAGCTCCGTTCGAATCCGCGTCCGGATATCCGCGTGTAACGGCTCCCACAGCTCGGCGGCCTCCTCGCCGAGCGACGGAGGCGGCATCAGTCGATCCACGGTTGCCATGGCCCGGCCCAGGAACCCCTGCAGGTCGCGGCGCGCTGAAGTGTCTCCGAACGCGTCAAGGGCGACGACAAAGAGGCCTGCCCGGGGGTTCGAGCGAATCGGAAGCCGAGACGGTGTCACAACGACGGTGCTCTCCGAGCTTCGGCGCCACGCCGCCGCCACCGGCTCGTAATACTCGCGGTACGGGCCGACGGCGACGAGGGGTCGCTCTTCGCGCAATACGGAGAGCCCCCGTCGACTGGCCACGGACAGATACGCGAGGCGGAGCGCCGATGCAGAACGGGCCTTCGGAACGCCGCTCGCATGGTATAACGGTTCGAAACGGAGTCCCGTCGCCATCGATCGAGAGGCGGCCAACCGTCCGATCCCATCCAGATGCGGATAGGGGTGGAACATACCGCTGGACGCTGGGACGTCGCAGAGAACGGCCTCCGGGTGCTCCCGTTCGAAAATCCGGTCGACGATAATCGACGTTTTGAGGATATCCCGGACCACGAACGTGAGCGCGAAGGCGAAGCATTCCGCGAGATTCACGCCGTTCCAATTGAACGCGTCGGGATCGGTTCCCCTCCACCAATCGGCCGCCCACCGCTCTGTCGCCTTCTCCACGTGCGCGTCATCCTCAGGCCGGAGGAAATCTTCGGGACGACTCGCGATGCGACGTTTGTTGTCGACCGAAACGGTCGGTTCCAATGGGAGTACGCGGGCCTCCGCGGGTACGTGATCCAAGGTCACTTGATGGGCGACGAAAGCAATGCTCCGCGTTCCTGCCATCCCGAACGAACCGTCGTAATCTTCGGCGAATCTTATATGTTCCTCCGAGACGACCTCTCGTCAGAAGCGAGGCCCAAGGACACCTTTTAAGCCGGGCGGGCATTGCGTCGTCGGACCACATGACTGTGGACGACAAGACGATCCTCATCACCGGCGGCACCGGGTCCTTTGGGCAGAAGTTTGTGGAGCTTCTCCTGAAGACGCAGCGCCCTCAGGCCATCCGAATCTACTCGAGGGACGAGTGGAAGCAGGTCCAGATGCAGACCCGGTTTGACGATTCCCGCCTCCGGTTCCTGATCGGCGATGTGCGAGACCGAAATCGGCTCTATCGAGCCCTGAACGGCGTCGACGTGCTCATCCACGCGGCAGCGCTGAAGCAAGTTCCGGTCGCGGAGTACAACCCCATCGAAGCGGTCCGGACGAACATCGAAGGCGCGGTGAACGTCATCGACGCTGCGATCGACAACGGCGTGCCAAAGGTGATCGCCCTCAGCACGGACAAGGCGGTCCATCCGGTGAACTTGTACGGCGCGACGAAGCTCGTGGCCGAGAAGCTGCTGATCCAGGCGAACTCGTACAGCGGTCCTCGCGAGACGCGGTTCAGCGTCGTCCGCTACGGGAACGTCGTCGGCAGCCGGGGCAGCGTGATCCCGGTATTCCGGGAGCAGTCGAAAGGGGGCGCGCTCACGATCACCGATGAGCGCATGACCCGGTTTTGGATTACGCAAGAAGAGGCCGCGCGTTTCATCCTGCGCTGCACGGATCTCATGCTCGGCGGCGAGATTTTCGTGCCGAAGATTCCGAGCATGCGCGTGACGGATCTGGCCGAGGCGATCGCCCCCGGCGCAAAACGGAAAGTGATCGGCATCCGGCCCGGCGAGAAGCTGCACGAAGTCCTTCTCACGGAGGAAGAGGCCGTTCATGCTCGGGAATTCGAGGACCATTTCGTGATCGAGCCCGAGCACCCCTTCTGGTCACGAGAGAAAAGCCTCGGAGGCAAGCCGCTTCCCGCCGGGTTCCGCTACACGAGTGACGGGAACTCCGTTTGGCTCACGCCCGCGCGACTAAAGGAGATGCTGAAAGGCTTGTGACCGCGGATCCGAACCGGGTCGTAGCCATCGTCCAGGCTCGGATGGGATCCACGCGGCTTCCCGGCAAAGTCCTCAAGCCACTGGCGGGACAGCCCATGATTGCGCGGGTCGTCGAGCGAACGCGTCGGGCGAAGGGCGTCCGTGAGGTGGTCGTCGCCACGACACGGGAGGCCCGAGACGAGCCGCTCGTGGAACTGTGCCACTCTCGAGGGTGGCCGTTCACCCGCGGCGACGAGGCGGATCTCCTCGATCGATATCACGCCGCTGCGATCGTGCATCGGGCCGACGCCGTGGTCCGGATCACGTCCGATTGTCCGCTCATCGACCCCGGCCTTATCGACCGTGTCCTTGACGCGTTTCGTCGCGGGGACTGCGATTACGCGAGCAACACGCTGGAACCGCGAACGTTCCCTCGCGGGCTCGACGTCGAGGTGGTCGGTTTCAAGGCGCTCGAGCGTGCTTGGCGGGAGGACACAAACCCTCAATGGCGCGAGCACGCGACCCCGTACATCTACCGCCATCCGGAGCACTTCCGGTTGCGGCCGGTGCGGAACGATCGCGACTTGTCATACCATCGGTGGACCGTTGACACCCCTGAGGATTACGACCTCGTCTGCCGCATCTACGACCATTTCGGACATGACCGATTCGCGTGGACGGACGTGTTGCAGGTCCTCGATGAACACCCGGACTGGGTCGAGATTAACCGCCATGTACACCAGAAGTCGGTC
>VBLZ01000008.1 GCA_005878515.1 Methanobacteriota archaeon
GAGAATCAGCCTGTTTTTGTTTCCGGATCACCCGCCGCGAGCGCCCGAACGACCTCCCCCACGTTGTGGAACGTCTGACGGGGAAGGGTGGAGAGGAGGCGAACCGCGTGCGCTCGCGTGGTGTTGTCAAGGTCGATCACCTTCCAGCCGTGCTGTCGAACGAGATCGTCCTTGGATGACGGGAAGCGTGCATCGGGGGTCAGGACCGCCTCGAGGGAGGACAGACCACGCGAGGGGGTGGCCTGCGGGAATAGGCCGGTCCTCTTGAACGTCAAGAACCGAGCCGCGTCCGAGTACATCCGGACGCCGTGGAAGGTGAAGGCCACTCGCACTGCGTCGCGTCCGCGGCGATCGATCTCCCGCAGCTCCTCGTCGTCGAACTCGTAGGCGTTATGGGGTCCCGGGCCGAAGAGGCGGGTGTATCGGGTGTCGTCCGGGACGCGCGGCTTTGACTGAGACAGGTCGACGACATCCAGGACTGCGCTGTCTCCCATCCCGCGTCGAAGGGAATCGGGCAGGTCTCTCCCCGCGTAGGCACGCGCCTCGAGGCCGATCCGGGTCCCTCGGGGGGCCATCGCCGCGAGATTCTGCAGGCCCTTGACCTGATCCGAGTCGAACCGAAGCGAGGCTGGGGTCTCGAGGATCACGAACGGCGCCCGGAGGAGTCGCGCGATTCGAAGGGACTGGGCGAATGCCGCTCGAGCCTCTGCGGACGCTCGGAGGCGGTTGCCGTGGGAGACGTCGCGGTTCGCCTTGACGGCGAAGACAAAGTCTGAGGGGACTTGGGCCCGCCAGCGCCTGGCCGTCGCATCCGCGATTTGGCGGTAAAAGGTGGCATTCACCTCGACGAATCGAAATGCCTGGGCGTAGGCCGCCAAGCCTCCCGAGAAGTACCCCCACCCGCCCGCGCCGACGAGCGACGCCGCCATCGTCGAATGCATCGGCATCAACGGGCTTAAACCTCGAGGCCGGAGGCCCGCGAAACTGCGTCCATTTCACCACGTATCCGGCTATACGATAATCTATCGCGGGCGCATCTGGGTTGCACCGATGGTCCGCCTCCGGTTCGGGTGCAGCGGCTGGGACTACCAGGAATGGATCGGCCCCGTCTATCGCAACGCCAGCGAGTCGAAGCTCCGCGCCTACTCCCGGATCTTTGACACGGCCGAGATCAACTCGACGTTCTATCGCGCGCCATCCCCCGGCATGGTCATCGGCTGGGCGCGCTACACGCCGGAGGAGTTCGTCTTTGCCGCCAAGGTCCCGCAGACCGTCACCCACGATCGGCTCCTCGACCTGGCGAAGGGCGCCGACAAGGATCTCCGCGCGTATTGCGAACTGATGCGGCCCCTCCTCGACGCGGGGAAACTGGGCCCGCTCCTCCTCCAGCTCCCGCCTCGGCTGCGGTTCCAAGAGCCGGCAATCCACCGCTTCTTGGACGTCTTGCCGCGAGACTTCTCTTTCGCGCTCGAGCCGCGCAACAAAACGTGGATGACGATGGAGGCGTTCGATCTCCTGCGCGCGACCGGCGTGGCGTACACGATCGTCGACGAGCCGCTGCTCCCGCCTGACCTGCACGTGACCTCGGCGATGGCGTACCTGCGGTGGCACGGCCACGGGACGGACCCGTGGTACAACTATCGCTACGGCGAGGAGGAGATTCAGTCCTGGGTGCCCCGGGTGCAACAGGTCGCCTCCCAGGCGGAGACCGTCTACGGTTTCTTCAACAATCACTTCCATGGATATGCGCCGGAGAACTGTCTCCAGATCCTCCGAATGCTCGGGGTCCAGACGCAAGAGCAGGCGCGGGCGATGCAGCGGATCGAGGCGTTCCGGAAACAGACGAGTCCCGCGGACGTTCGTCTCCGATCGCTGACCCTGGAGGACTTCGGCGCCGACGTCCCAACGGACGCGCTCGTCGAGTCGGCGCTCGGACGGTTCATGGACCTCAACCGCCTGGACCGGGCGAAGCGAATCGATTCGAAGGACGTCGAGATCTCGAGGGACGGTAACTCCATCCTCGCGCGGGTGAAGGACTATCGAGTGGAGCTCGATCCGGACTCGCGCACGATCGTCCACAACTGCGAAGACTGGGGCAAGCTGATTGCCCAGAAGGATTTCTGCAAGCATGTGGGGAAGTTCTTCTTGAGCCTCCCGAAATCGGAGGCGTTGGCGCTTCTCAATGCAATCTCGGCGGACCGCGATTCGTGGACCGTTTCGACGCCAGTCCGGTAGGCGACCGTTGCAAGTCGGAATGCGCCGGCGACGAGAAAGCCATAACACCCGATGCGATTGGGACTTCGGCCATGGGCGTCCTCCTCACACCGATCACCGTCCGGCATCCGACGAGCCTCGAGGCGCTGCGCGGGCGAACGGTCGCGGTGGACGGAAACCTCGAGCTGTACCAATTCCTCTCGATCATGCGCACCCGAGATGGCCAACCGCTCCAGGATTCGAAAGGCCGGATCACATCCCATCTGAACGGCCTCGTCTTTCGGACCACGCGACTCCTTGCCGACTACGACATTCGTCCGGTGTTCGTCTTCGACGGACCGCCGCCGGAGTTGAAGTGGCAAGAAATCCGGAGGCGGAGAGAAGCGCGCGAGAAATCGCGACAGGAGTATGAGACCGCTGTCGCGGCGGGCGACACCGCGACGGCATGGTCGAAGGCCGTCATGACGTCCCGCCTGACGCGTCCGATGGTCGAGGAGGCGAAGATCGTCCTCGGCTCACTCGGCATCCCTTGGATCCAGGCACCGAGCGAAGGGGAGGCGCAGGCGGCGTTTCTTGCGCAACGCGGCGATGTGTGGGCTGCGGGGTCGAAGGATTACGATTCGTTACTGTTTGGGGCACCGCGAATGGTGCGATTCCTCGCGATCAGCTCGACGGAATTCCTCCCGAGTCAGGGCCGGTCTCGAACCGTCTCCCCGGAGGTCTTGGACCTTGCGGAGAACCTCGAGCATCTCGGCCTGACTCGGGAGCAGTTGGTTGATGTCGCAATCCTCGTGGGCACCGACTTCAATGAAGGTGTGAGGGGGATCGGACCAAAGACGGCCGTGAAGCGGATCCGAGAATGGCGGTCTCTTGATCAGGCCCCCGGCGAGATCTCGGCGGCGCTGCCTTCGACCGTCGATGCGATTCGAGCATTCTTCTTGAATCCGCCCGTGTCGATCGAGAAGGTCCCCCGTTCGGGTTCCGTCGACGAGCGAGCCCTGTATCGTTTTCTCTGCGACGAGCGGGACTTCGCTCATGAAAGGGTGGAGAAGATTGTCGAGCGCCTCCGTCGCGCGACTGGCCGGCAAACCACGTTGGACACTTGACGAACCGTCAGCGGCAGGCAAGAAACGCTTAAGAGAGCACACCCAAATACCGTGGCCGGATAGCCGTCCGACGTGTCACCGAAGGACGGGGAGGGGGTAACGGAATTGGCAACACCCGAGCAATCAACACCGGTGCGGACGGGGAGTCGAAGGCTACTTGCGATCGTTGTGGTCGTGGTCGTCATCCTTCTCATCGGGGGCGCGGCGGCGTACATTCTTCTGAATGCTCCCGCTCCGGCGAAAGTTCTCGTGATCGGAACGACGGACGACGAGATCAGCTTCGACCCCGCGGACGCGTACGACTACTTCTCCGGCAACATCATCCAAAACACGATGGCGATGCTCGTCACCTACGTTCCGGGGACGACGAACCTGACCCCCGATTTGCTGAGCGTGGTCCCGACGCTGGCGAATGGCGGCATCAGCACGGACGGTCTCACCTATACCTTACACCTGCGCACGAACCTGAAATTCGAAGATGGGACTTCGATCAACAGCTCCACACTCAAGTACTCGTGGGACCGAGCGGTCAAGTTGAACGGCCTTCCAGCGTTCCTCCTAGACTACATTAGCGGCGCCCACGAATATTTCGGCGCCCTGAAAGCAGGAGTTGCGACGGTCATCGCCAGCGCCTACGCAAACTACACGGCCCAGGGCGTCAAGATCGTCGACGCAACCACGGTGACGGTGACGTTGCGCCAGAAGTGGTCCCCGTTCGTCTCCTTGTTGGCCTTCACTGTCACGACCGTCGTGAACCCGAAGTCCTTCACGAACGATCGGTTCTATCCGAACGTGGTCGTGTCGAGCGGTCCCTATCGACTCTCGACCTACCTGCCCCATCAGCGGTACGAACTCACGGCAAACCCGAACTATTACGGAACGCCCCCGAAGATGAGCCGCGTGACGATCGTCCGGTACACGACATCGAGCGACCTCAAGCTCGCCATGACGACCGGCGTCATCGACGTAGCCTACCGCAGTCTACTGCCGCCAGATTTCACTACGTTCCAATCCGCCGCAAGCGTGAAGACACTCCAGGGCGCAAGTCCGGTAATCCGGTATCTCGTGTTCAACATGTGCAGCTCGGCCGACGCTGCCGCAGGCGCCTGTCCAAGGGCAACGGTGTTCTCCGACGTCAACGGGGCCCTCCTGCGAAAGGCCCTAGCGTACGCATCGAACCGTACGGATATTGCGACAAGCGCTTACTCCAACACCGTGTCCCCCCTCTACAGCCTGATCCCCGAAGGGATGTTCGGCCACGAGGACGTCTTCAAGACCGTCTACGGTGCCTCGCCAAACATCGCCGCCGCGCAATCCCTACTGACCCAGGCGGGCTACAGCACCACGAGCAAGCTGAGCCTCACCTTGTGGTACACGCCCTCGCATTACGGAGACCCGGAAATCTATGTGGCACAGGCCCTGAAGCGAGCCTGGGAGGCCACCGGCATGATGACCGTCACCATCAACGAGCAGGAGTGGGCGCAATACAAGGCGTCCCGCACCGCCGGCGACTTCGACGTCTTCCTCCTCGGCTGGTTCCCGGACTACTTCGACTCGGACGACTACGTGTTCCCGTTCCTGCACTGGGCGTCCGGCGGGAGTGCTCAGTTCGGAGACTGGTACCACAACAACTCGATGGACGCCAAGATCGAAGCGCAAGCGGCCGAGTCGGACCCGACCGCACGAGCTCAGATCTTGGGGGAGATCCAGGCGGGCCTCGCGGCCGATGTGCCGTACGTCCCACTGTGGCAAACGAACCAACAGGTCGTGTTCAAGCCGACTGTCTCCGGGATCGTTCTGGATCCGGTCCAGTTCTTCCGCTATTTCACGATCAGTGTCTCGTGACGAAAGAATCCGGAAACCTTTTCCCCCATTTCTACCTGGGAAATCAGCGGAGCGTCGGTAGGTGCCCGGTTCAACCGCGTCCCTGAGGGCCTATGTGATCACCCGGGTGATCCTGATGGTCCCCATGCTGGTGCTCCTCCTGACCTTCACGTTCATCATCCTGCGGGTCGCCCCCGGGGACCCCGTGAGCACGATCTATGGAGAACGAGGGAACCCGCAAGTGATCGATCGCATCAAGACCGAGCTGGGCCTCTACGATCCGCTCTACGTCCAGTTCTTCCGGTACCTTCGCGACGTCTTCACCGGGAACATGGGGACGTCGATCCTCACCCAGCGGCCTGTCATCGATGAAATCACGAGCAGGATGCCCGCGACCATCGAACTGACCTTCTCCTCGATGCTCGTCGCGAGTGTTCTTGGCATCGGCCTCGGCACCTTCGCCGGCACACGGCGCGATCGGCTCCCCGATTTCGCCACGCGCCTCTATGGTGCCCTCGCCTACAACATCCCGATTTTCTGGTTCGGACTCATCCTCAAACTCATCTTCGCCGTCTGGCTCGGGTGGCTCCCAGTCTCCGGGCGGTTTTCCCCTCGCCTCTCGCCTCCGCCGACCGTCACCGGCCTCTACACGATTGACAGTCTCCTGGCGGGGAACCTCCCGGCATTCGTCGATGCCGTCGCGCACTTGGTTCTCCCTTCGCTCACACTCGGAATCGTCCTCTCCGGCTTCTTCGTCCGCATCACCCGGGTCAACGTGATCCACGCCATGGGCTCGGACTACGTCGAGGCGGCCCGCGCCCGCGGCATTCCGGAGCGGAGCGTGTTCTTCCGGCATGGACTCAAAAACGCGCTCGTCCCGGTCATCACGACGATGGGACTCACCTTCGCCCTTCTGTTCAGTGGGGCAATCCTGACGGAGACCGTGTTTTCGTTCGAGGGCATGGGCCGCTTCGTATTTCTGGCGATTAGCTACCGTGATTACCCGGCAATCCAGGGCGCGGTCGTGTATTACGGAATCCTCATGGTCGTCATTAGCCTCGGAATCGACATTCTGAACGCCTTCGTTGATCCACGAATCCGGTATTAGGAGGAGCCATGGCGGGCTGGTTCGCGCGAGGCCGCACCTCGCTCGTCGGCCGACTTATCGGGACGTTCCTCGGCCAGTCTCGGACGATCGCGGGCATCCTGGTATGGATCGGACTCGGCGTCGTGCTCACCATTCTCGTCCTGGCTCTCCTTGCGCCTTTCATTGCCCCGTTCGATCCGAACACGAAAGTCGCCAGTCCCGAACTCCCGCCGGGCGGCGCGTTCTTGATGGGTACCGACCGGGGCGGACAAGACGTCCTGAGTCGCATCATTTGGGGAAGCCGCGTGCCCCTCGCGATCATTGCTGTATCGACGACGATCTCGCTGGCGTTGGGCCTTCCGCTCGGACTTGTCTCCGGGTTCGCGGGCGGGCGGATGGATCGAGGCATTCTGTTGGTCATGGACTCGATTTATGCGTTCCCCGGCCTCCTTCTTGCGATCGCGATCGCGGCGGTGATCGGTCGGGGGATCCTGAACATCTCGTTCGCTATCGCGGTGGTCTACATCCCGACGTACTTCCGGGTCATTCGCAACCACGTCACCTCCGTTAAACAGGAGCCGTACGTCGAGGCCGCGGTCGCGCTCGGTATGCCCCGCCGACGAGTGATCGGTCGATACATCCTTCCGAACGTCGCTCAAAGCATCCCGGTCATCTTCAGCGTCAACGCCGCTGACGCCGTCTTGACGGAGGCCGGATTAGCGGTCTTGGGACTCGGTCTCCCTCCCGGCATCCCAGATTGGGGCTTCGACATCAGCCTGAACTGGCAACGGTTTGACGTATCTTGGTGGGCGACGTTCTTTCCGGGCCTTTTCATCCTCATTTTGACGACCGCCCTCACATTCGTGGGCGAAGGACTCAACGACATCCTCAACCCGCTCTTGCGGAAAAGGGAATACAAAGCGGGAGCCCAGGCGTGAGCGCTCTCCTCGAACTCGAGCATCTCTCGGTGACATTCGAAACGCCGCAAGGGCCCGTCCATGCCGTCCAGGATGTGAGCCTAACGATCGAGGGCGGGAGTATTGTCGGTCTCGTCGGAGAAAGCGGCTGCGGGAAGAGCACGCTCGGCCGCGCGATCCTTCGACTTCTGCCGGAGAACGCGACCGTCGCGGGTTCGGTCCGGTTCGCGGGTCGCGACGTGCTCGCGCTTTCCCCGAAAGAAATCCGGGATCTTCGTGGACGGAACCTCGCGATGATTTTCCAAGACCCGATGACACGTTTGAATCCGCTCATGCGGATTCGAGACCACTTTATCGAGACCATTCGAGCGCACAATCCGGCCGTCAAATCAGGGCAGGCCCTGGAACGGGCCAAGAAAGTCCTCGCCGATGTGCGAGTCCCTTCGGACCGGTTGGGAATGTACCCTCACGAGCTGAGCGGCGGCATGCGACAGCGAGTGATGATTGCGCTGTGCCTCTTGTTCAAGCCGGCCCTGCTAATCGCGGACGAGCCGACGACCGCCCTCGACGTGATCTTGGAGGCCCAGATCCTTCAGCTGCTGCAGTCGATCATGCACGAGTACAGCATGTCCGTCCTCCTCATCACCCACAACCTGGGACTTGTCGCCGAGTTCTCGGACCGCGTCGCGGTCATGTACGCCGGTCGAATTGCAGAGGAAGGGGCAACCCCTCCGTTGTTCCGGGAGCCGCGCCACCCGTACACACAAGGCCTTCTCCGGTCGGTCATCGATTTGGAGACGACGAGTCTCTATTCGGTCCCCGGCGAGCCCCCGAGTCTTCTCGGCGAGACCGCGGGATGCCCGTTCTATCCGCGATGTGACAAACGGATGGCCGTTTGCGAGACCGTGTACCCGGAGCCGCGACTCGTGGGAGAGGACCATCGGAAGGTCGCATGCCATCTCTACTAGGTCGATCCCAATGACGGAACCGCTCCTCGAAGTCCGCGACCTGAAGGTGTACTTTCCAGTCTTCAGCGGTTTCGTTCAGCGGCTCCTCGGCGGCGGCGATGCAAGAGTCCACGCCGTGGATGGCGTGACTTTTTCCATCGCGGAGGGCGAGGTCTTCGGACTCGTGGGAGAGAGTGGCTGCGGCAAGAGCACGATTGCGAAGACCCTCGTCGGACTCGTTCGCGCCACATCGGGCCGGCTGCTCTTCCGCGGGGAAGACGTCACCCGTCCGGATCCAAAAACGCTGTTTCGTCTCCGAGAGCGAATCCAGCTCATCTACCAGGACGCACACGCCGCGCTGAGCCCCGCGATGACGGTGGGCGAGGCGATCGCGGACGTGTTGCGCACACACGGGCTTCCTGGGCCGAGCGGGAATCGAGTCCAAACGAAATCGGAAGACGCGATTCGCGAGGCGGTGTACCGTACTTTCGACGACGTGGGACTTCGCCCGCCTGCATTTTACTACAACAAGTATCCGGACGAGTTGAGCGGAGGGCAGAAACAGCGGGTCGTCGCAGCACGCGTCCTTGCGTTGCGACCGCAGCTGATCGTCGCGGACGAGCCCGTCGCAATGCTCGACATGTCCGTCCGTGCACGTATGCTTGAGTTCTTAATGGAGCTGAAAGCAAAGTACCACTTGACATACCTGTTCATCACCCACGATCTCGCCACCGCGAAATTCATGTGCGATCGGATTGGAATCATGTATCTGGGTCGCATCGTCGAGATGGGTCGGGCGTCAACAATCTACGCGGATCCCAAGCATCCATACACGAAGGCCCTCCTCGAAGCGATTCCGATCCCCGATCCGGAACGAAAGACGAAGAAGATCCTCCCCCGGGGCGAGGTCCCGAACGCCGTGTGGCCCCCGGCGGGATGTCGCTTCCATCCACGGTGTCCTGCCGTACTCGCATCGTGCGGATGGGAGGGCCGAGATGTGATCGCGTTACTCGAGGAACGGTGGCTCTCCCCTGAGCTCGCGGAACGCGAAGCGTTGGCGGGGCCTGTCAAGGAGTGGGAGGCGGACGGATTGATTGCCCGCCGACAGATGGGAAAGACGGATCCGGGGCCCGTTTACGATCTGATTCGGCGAATTCTCCTGGAGTCGGGAGGCCCGATGGCTGGAGCGGTCCGCAAGGTCAGTATTGAAGGGACTGTCGTCGTTGTGGAGTTCCGGCCCCCCGATCTCTTGGTGCCGAAAGAAGCAGAGGGACGCGTCGTCGAATGTCTTCTGTATTGAAGCCAAGGGCTTAAGTCGGTCCTGCCCATCGGGACCGTGATGGAGGACCTCTCCGAGTTCGCCGAGTCCCACCCGGACTTTTGCGACCCGAAGGCCGTTCGGGTTCCGGGCCACGACCGTGCTCCGGCTATCGATGGGGGGCGCCCGTTCGAGCTCAGCGCCGAGAGCCTCTCCACGTATCGCGTCGAGGCGGCGAAGGATCCGAGCACATTGCCGAACATGT
>VBLZ01000205.1 GCA_005878515.1 Methanobacteriota archaeon
GTCAAGATGGCCAGCACCGCCGCGACGACGCCGGCGAGTGGGATCACCCAGATCGGCCCGCCGAGGGTCCCGAACTGAACCGCGCCGGCCAGAAGCACGAGGCCTCCGGCCAACAGGCTCAGCCCCACAAACCATCGGAGGGCTCGGTCCGCGGAACGTCCCATCGTCCCTTCATCTCAGGGATGCTGATAAGCGTTGAGCCCGGTCGGATCGCGAATCCCCGCGGAAAGTTTCATCTGCGCCGCGACGCTGTGCGCGCGTCGGGGCCGGTAGATCAGCGGAAGATCGCCTGCTTTGCAAGCAGGAAGTCCTGGGTTCAAATCCCAGCCGGTCCACTCCAGTTCCATACCTGCCGAGGTTCAAATCTACTTTTACGACCGTCCCGGACTTTGGTTTTGGGAACGTCTGCTTGGCCCTGCGCGAGCCATTGAACCGGGCTCCTGTCAGGCACGCAGTGGGTTCGGCGGGAACGAGGGCTTCGACAACCTAATCCGAACAGAACGGGGGTTTCCGTCGGTCGGGGTCTGAACCTCGACAAGTACAACCCCCAGCCGGTCCACTCGAGGAACCTGAAAAAGGGAGAGGGGACCCACGTCGAGGCGGTCTCGCTTCACGCGGCCGTGATCTGGCCGATCACCGGAGTGAAGGTCCAGCCCGTTCCGTTCATGACGATCGAACGCACCAGGTCGACGTCGACGGTGAGCCGCGTCGTGGCCCCCGATCGGATCTCGAACGGGGTGACGGCCTTCACGTCCCCGGAGGGCACGCTGAACACGACGTTCGTGCCATCGAGCATCCGACCGGTCGCGGCGATCACGACGAGCCGGATCTCCGTGTACTTGCCCGGCCCGACCCGTGCTCTCGCGAGCAGCTCGGACACGTTCACGAGGGACGCCAGATCGATCGACGACTGAGCCACGGTCAGGTTGTGCCAGCCGACGTCTTCGGACTTGCCGGCCTCGTGGACCCAGACCTGGGTGAAGGTCACCCAGACATGCGCCCACGCGCCGGAATCGTCCTGGACGGCGACGTCGAGGCTGCCTTCATACATATAGACGTAGGCAGCCACGCCAGCGATCGCGACGGCGGCGGCGACCACGAGTGCGATGAGGGCGCGTCGCATACCCATCCACCTCACGATCGCCTGGGGCTCGAAGGTCGATAAATATTCTTGAACGGACATCGAAATCTACCGGGTCGAACGTCCCTCGAACGGGCAACGGTGCACAGCCTTGTGCGCCGAGGCTCACACCCCGCCGTACAGCCGATCCGCGAGCTCGTGCGGCAAGCCGGCTTTCCGGATCTCCGAGGCGACCGCATCGATGTCGTATCCGACCCGGCGCACCTCGAACGAACGGCGGGTGAGGTCGAGGACGCCCCACGCCGCCCGCGCATTCCCGTCGCGCGGCTGGCCGACGGAACCGGGATTCACGAGGAGTCCGGAACGGAACCGGTTGACCATCGGGAGGTGCGTGTGGCCCAGGATCACGAACGGCGCGTCCGCCATGCGAACGATGGACTCGTCGGCGGCCCAGGGGAACACGTATTCGTCGTCGTTCCGCGGGCTCCCATGGTACATGGCCACGGGGCCCTCCGGCATCGGGCTCCGCGTTCGGTCCTCGAGGTCTTTCAGATAGCCGACGCCCGCGGGGGCGAGATGGATTCGCGTCCAGCGGACGCCCTCGGCCGCGAGCTCGTTGAACCACGAGGTGTCGCCGCCGATCGCCCCGCGGTCGTGGTTTCCTCGAATCGCTCGGACATGTCGCTCACGCAGGATCTCGAGCACCTCGTTCGGCCATGGATTGTAGCCGACGAGGTCGCCCGCCACCCAGATTCCGTCCGGCGCGATGCGATCGACGTCCGCGAGGACAGCTTGGAGGGCGGGGAGATTCGAGTGGACGTCGGAAAGGACCGCGAGGCGCATCCGCCGACCGAACGGAGTCGGGCTATTTCAGGTTCTCAATACGGTGCGAGGACGATGCGGGAATCCGGACATCGGGACGAGGCCAACCAGCTCATCTGGAGATCGTTGTCGCCGATCGGTGTCCGATGAAGGCGGAAGGAGTTCTTCGATGGGTATTACTGGATGCCCGAGGGCCAGTTCTGCGCGCCGAGGAAACCATCCTCCATCCCCTTCCCGCAGCGGGGACAATTCGTCATCCGGAAGATGAAGGCCGGTGCGCGATGAGAACGTAAGCGGGGCAGGCCCTCCGGACCGAGGGCATCTGCGATTCGGCCACCTCTCAGTTACCCTTATGTAAGGGTAACTCCATCGCATCGGCATGCAGATCGGCTGTGGCTTCCGGATCAAGGAGATCAAGGGCCGCGATTACGTGTACTTCTGGCACTACGAGGACCGCGGCGGGCGGTCGCGTCAGGTGTACCAGTACATGGGTCCGCAGCGATCCTTTGAAACGGCCCGCCGCCTGGAGGCGGCGCTCGATTCCTACTTCGCGGGTAAGGGGGACGAGCTCCATCGTCAGCACGTCGCGAATCGAGCTGCGATCGCCGCCCTCCGTCCCTGACCAATTTCGGCCGATGGCCGCCGCTTCCCGTCAATCCCCCGTACGATGATGTAGTGCACACCTTTAAGAGGCGGGGACCCTCTCGGCGGGTTGTCCGGCCCACCAAGGGACGGACAGTAGGTAGTGAATGGACGAAGACAGAGGCGGCAGACGAGGCGGAGGCGGCTACGACCGCGGCCCGCGTCAAATGTTTGATGCGGTGTGCGCGGACTGTGGCCAAGCCACGCAGGTTCCGTTTAAACCGGACCCCGCGAGGCCTGTCTACTGCCGAGATTGTTTCGCAAAGCGCCGGCCGCGACGGTTCTAAGATCGAGAACGGCAAGCGTTCGAACCTCTTTCCGTTCGAGCTCCCAACCCGCCGTGCGGCTGGCGCGGAGCTCGTTTTTACTTCTCAATCGCTCGTTCGAAAGAGCGAGCGGCTCGACTCTGAGTCGCTACGATTTACCTACAAGAGGTGGTCGAGCCGAGGTTTCGTGGCGTCCCGCGCGCAAGGCAGGAAACAGCAGCACGAGCGAGGATCCGCCGCTCACGCTGCCTACGAATATCGGGAGGGCCCAGTCATTCGCGGTCCAATTCAAAGCGGAGAGTAGGATGGACCCGATCACAATCGAGGTGAGGAGAACGGCGAGGGATAGGCCGACCCACCACAACGGAATGTCCTGGGCGGACATGATACAGAAATGTCGGTCTCGCCGATTAAACCCTTCTGGCACACCTCGGGACTCGCGCTTGTCTCGCGCAACCTTATTTTGCCCACGCAGCTAAGGAGGCCCGATGGACCGCATCGAGGTCGCGAAGGGCGTCGAGGCCACGCGCGATTTCGCACTCTTCCTCCGCGACGAGCGGACCCTTGTGATCTCGGATCTTCACCTCGGCTTCGAGGGGGCGCTCGCGGAGCAAGGCGTTTCGATTCCCCGGTTCCAACGAAGAGTCGTCCTCGAACGATTGGGCAAGATGCTCGACCGAGGGAAGGCGGAGAAAGTCGTCATCGCAGGCGACTTCAAACACGAGTTCTCGAAGAACCTCGTGGACGAGTGGGTCGAGGTGAAGCAAGTGCTGCGGTTCCTGAAGGACCGCGTGACGCCCGTCCTGGTCCGAGGGAACCACGACAACTACCTCGCGACGATCCTCGGCGACCTGAACCTGACGCTCAACCCGCGCGCGGACGTCGGCGGCTACACGATCGTCCACGGGCACGAAGAGGTCTCGACGCTCCATCCGATCATCATGGGCCACGAGCATCCGGCCGTGAAGTTGAAAGACGAACTCGGCGCGGTCGTGTCCGTGCCGGCGTTCCTGGTGACGGAGCGCCTGATGGTGCTGCCCGCCTTCAGCCCGCTCGCCCTCGGCGTCGACGTATCATCGTATCCGTACCTGTCGCCGATCCTGAACCGCACGCCGATCGATGATGCGCGCGTGATCGGCGTCGACGAGAACGAAGGGCTCCTCGACTTCGGCGACGTCGAGGGGCTCAAGTCGATGCGCGCCGCGCTCCTGATGAAGTGATCATGGACCGCGAATCGGCCGCAATCGCTCGGCGATTACAAACACGAGCCCGATGCCCCACGCGAAGAACGCCCATGTAAAGCCGGTGTTCGCGGTCCCCGGGGAAGGGGACAAGGCCAGCGCGGTGGCATACAGCATGAGCACGACGCGAGGAGTCCGAACATGAGTCCCATGTGGCCCAATGCGGTCGACTCGGCCATACCCCTCCCGACGGCGCGGATTCGACGACGCCGCCCGACCGGGAACCTCCGTTTTCGAGATAAGTCAATCGAGGGACATTCGCGAAGACCGCGTCGAGTCGACTCCTGAGACCGGTCATCCTTCAGCGACCCGCTCAGGTTTATGCCTACTTCGCCGCTCTCCGGGCAAATGGTCGCGGACATCGAGATTGCCCAGCGCGTGACGATGCGGCCGATTGTCGACGTCGCGGCGGGCCTGGGCCTCGGCCGGGACGACCTCATCCTCAAGGGCGACTACATCGCGAAGGTCCGCCTCGCCGCCGTGGATCGCGCGCGAAAGGCCCGCCAAGGGAAGCTCGTCCTCGTCACGGGCACAACGCCGACCCGCTACGGAGAGGGGAAGACCCTCACGACCGTCGGCCTCGGTCAAGCCCTGAACCGCATCGGCACGAAGGCGATCATCGCGGTCCGCGAGCCGTCCCTCGGGCCGGTCTTCGGGACGAAAGGCGGGGCCACCGGGGGCGGACAGTCGCAGGTCCTCCCCATGGAGGACATCAACCTCCATTTCACGGGAGACATCCACGCCGTCGGCGCCGCGAACAACCTGATCGCCGCGGTGATGGACGCCCATCTCTTCCACGGGAACGCGCTCGACATCGACCCGACGCGGGTGCTGTTCCCGCGGTGCCTCGACATGAACGACCGCCAGCTGCGCAACATCGTGACCGGCCTGGGCGGCCCGAAGCACGGCGTGCCTCGGGAGGACGGCTTCATCATCACGGCCGCGAGCGAGGTCATGGCGATCCTCTGCCTCACGGAAGGCATCCACGACCTGAAGGCCCGCCTCGAACGGATCATCGTCGCATTCGACCGCCGCGAACATCCCGTGAGCGTGGGCGACTTGTACGTGCACGGTGCCTCCGCGATCCTGTTGAAGGACGCGCTCATGCCGAACCTCGTGCAGACCCTCGAGGGCACGCCCGCGTTCGTCCACGGCGGGCCGTTCGCGAACATCGCCCACGGGCACAGCAGCGTCTTGGCGGACCGGCTCGCGCTCGGCCTCGGGGACATCGTCGTCACGGAGGCGGGATTCGGATCCGACCTGGGCGGCGAGAAGTTCGTGGACCTCGTGTGCCGACAGAGTGGATTGCGACCGGATGCCGCGGTCCTCGTCGTGAGCGTGCGGGCGCTCAAGCACCACGGCGGCGTGAAGAAGAAGGACCTCGCCCGCGAAGACTTCAAGGCC
>VBLZ01000206.1 GCA_005878515.1 Methanobacteriota archaeon
CGCCGCGGGTGATGGCCTCGAGATTTCACAATCCGACCTCACGCGCCATGGCCACGCGATGGAGTGCCGCGTGAATGCGGAAGATCCACTCCGCAATTTCCTCCCGTCTCCCGGACGCATCGTGGGTTATCGGGAGCCGACCGGACCGGGCGTCCGCGTCGACAGCGGCGTGGCCGCGGGCTCGCTCGTCCCGCCATACTACGACCCGCTCGTGGCCAAACTGGTCGTCCACGCGCGGAATCGGAGGCAAGCGATCGAGCACATGCAGAGCAGCATCGATGCATTCGAGATCCGCGGGGTGCACACGAACCTGCCGTTCCATCGAGCGCTGCTTCGCAGGCCCGAGTTCGCCCAGGCGAATCTGTGGACCACGATGGTGGCGGACCTGCGCATCGCGGACCGCCTCCGGAGCCGCGGCCCGTGGGAGGAACGCATCGCCGCGATTGCCGCGGCCCTCTTCGCGAGCGGTCGCACGGCGCGCGGGCCGACCTTCCTGCTCGAGCGGCCTTCGCCGACGAGGTGGTCGCTGGCGGGACGGAGAGAACGGCTCGTGGGAGGTGGCCATGCGGTTTCGCCTCGACGTCGATGGTGAGGAGCGCGATATCGAGGTCCAGCCGATGGCCGGAGGGTTCATCATTCGGATCGACGGGGCAGCGTATCGAGCCCGGACGCGGCTTGCGAAAGACGCCGTGGACGTCCGAATCGGGGCGAAGACTCTGCGCCTCCGTTTCCAAGGCGACGAGGCGATCCTGGACGACGGAATCCACCGGGTACGCCTCGTGGAAGTGACGGGGGAAGGACCTGATGTCATCGAAAGCCCCGCCGGGCCGGGCGCAGTCGTCGAGGTGCGATCATCGATGCCGGGGCGCGTCGTCCGAGTGGCGGTTGCGCCGGGGAGTCCGGTTCGACGCGGCGAGACCCTCGTGGTCCTGGAAGCAATGAAGATGCAGAATGAGATTCCGGCACCCGCGGACGGGGTCGTCCGTCAAGTCGTTGTCGCGGAGGGAGAGACCGTTACCGCGGACCGGGTCGTCGCCTTGATCGAGCTTCGGCGACCGTCGGCGTCTTGAGGAGATGCCGCAGGCGCTCTTTCTTCGACCGCAAGTAGCGGACGTTCGTAGCCGTGACGCGAACCTCGAGGGGGATGCGTTTCGTCACGCGAACGCCGTACGCGCGGAGCTCCTCAATCTTCGCGGGGTTGTTTGTCATCAACTGGATCGAGCCTACACCGAGGACCCGCAGCATGCATGCGGCGCACTTGTAACTGCGAAGATCCGGAGGAAAACCGAGGGCGCGGTTCGCGTCGACCGTGTCGAGGCCGTGATCCTGAAGATGGTATGCCGCAACCTTGTTGACGATGCCGATGCCCCGTCCCTCCTGGGCGAGGTACAGGAGGACGCCTTCGGATGCCCGCCCGAGTCTCTTCAACGCGGCGTCCAGCTGCTCGCCGCAGTCGCACCGCTCCGAACCGAACACATCGCCGGTCACGCATTCCGAGTGGAGGCGCACGAGGACGTCCTGCTTCCCAGCGACCTTCCCCTTCACGAGGGCGACGTGCTCTTCTCCGGTGAAGGGGCAGACGAACGCGTGGATCTGGAAGTTGCCGTACCGGGTCGGGAGCCGTGCCTCGCTACCGAGCAGAATGTTGTCGCAGAGTTCGCCTTCGAAACGCGCCATGTCCCCCGGTTCCGACAATTCCGGCGTATATAAGAATGCAGGTAGGAACCAGCAACGCGGTATGTTCCCGCCAGTGCGCAACCCATCAACGTGCCAAATGAGCCGCGATGAGTGCCGGAGCCGCCCCGATCGCGGTTGCGGTCTCGAGTGACAGGCCTCGAGCGGTCAGGTCGAAATGGTAGCGGCCGAGCGGATATACGTCGCGGTCATCGAGGCCGCGCGGTCCCAATCCGAAGACGAGCAGGATCGAGGTGCCGTGTTTCAGGAGCCCGGCCAAGAACGCCGCGGTCGTCGCTTTCTTTGCGTCCGGTCGATTCGTGGTCACGACCGGTTCGCCGAGCTGCGGCGGAAAGCCTCGCTTGGGGAAATCGAAGGTCAGGAACCGGCCTCCGTGCGCTAACTCGCGGAGATACGTGCCAGCCTCGCCGATGCTCGTCGTGCCGGATACCCAGGCGGCGACGTCCTCGGGGGTGCGGAGGTCCTTCTCGAACGGGAAACCGAACGTCGCCAGGTTCGCGTCGAAGGCGAGGGCGACGGGCGCCGCCCGCGCGATGGCCCGGCGGTGGGCTTCTGCGAAACGCGCGGGATCGTACGAATTATACAGACCGATCGTCATGCGGCCGCGAGCCATGTGGGACGACGATAGGGGTGACGCTATTTTGAATTAGTGCGCCGTGTTGGACTCACCGCATGGAGATGCTGTACTACACGATTGACGGCGGCCGCCTCGCGGGCCTTCCGGGCCCGGCGTACATGGAGTGGGACTTCGCCCGCTTGCGGAAGATGGGCTACTCGGTCGTCGTGAGCCTCGAATGTGACCGGTTGAACACGTTCGAGATCCAGGACGCGGGCTTCGAGCACAAGAAGATCTGCGTCGAGGATTTCTCCGCGCCGACCCTCGATCAAGTCGACCATTTCGTGGCCTTCGTCGACTCGAAGATTGCGGAGGGCAAGAAGGTCCTCGTCCACTGCTTTGCCGGCCGCGGCCGAACTGGGACGATGCTCGCGGCGTACCTGATCCACCAGGGGATGTCGTCCGAGGCCGCGGTCCGCGAAATCCGCGCGCGCGCGAGCAAGGCGTACGGCACGCTCCGCGGCGTCATCGAGCCGGATCAAGAG
>VBLZ01000207.1 GCA_005878515.1 Methanobacteriota archaeon
CAGGTCCTTCGCGAGTTTCTCCATGCGTTTCGTCGCCCGCTCGAGTTCCTCCCGCCGGTCGTCGAGGCTTGCATCTTGCGTTTCGAAGGCTTCGGCCTGCTTGCCGAGCTTCGAGGTCTTCTCGGCGAGCTCCGTCTCCCGCGATTCGAGCTCGGCCACCCGTCGGGGGAGCGACTTTTCGCGTTCCTCCATGGCCTGCTCTCGCTTCGAAACGGAGGCGACGTGTTCGCGGAGCTTCGTCTCTCGGTCCCGGATCGCCGCCTCTTGGGCGGTGAGAAGCCTTTCGCGGCGTTCTGCCTCTTGGAGCCGGTCCTCGAAGACCTTCCGGGCCTCGGAGATCTTCTCGGCCTCGGCCTGCAGATTCGAGTAGAGGTCGTTCATCTGTTTCCGCTCCCGTTCGAGGGACGCGGCCCGCGCATCGAGCGACGTCTCGCGATCGCGGTAGGTGGCTTCCTTCGACGCGAATTCCCGCTCCAGACCGCCGAGTTTCGCCTGCCGTTCCGAGATGCTGCGTCGCTGGGCCTCGAGCTCCGATTTGGCCTTCTCGGCCTCCATCGCGAGGACCTTCTTCCGGGACTCGACCTCGACGTCCTGGGAGGCCCGGCGTTCCTCGAGTCGGTTGAGGATCAAGCCGCTCGCCTCCTTGACAGTCTGGAGTTCGGCCCGGAGGGAGTCGAGCTCCCGCTGTCGCATCCCGCTCCGCTGGTACTCCTGCTCGAGTTCCCATTTTCGGCGGTAGAGTTCCTCCTCGCGCTCGACGAGCGTCCGCTCCTGGTCCCGACGGGCATCGAGTTCCTTCTCGTACGCCTCGCGCTCGCGGGCCTCCTGGGCGATCGCCTGTTCGAGCACTGCGTCCGGGTCTCCGATGCCCTCGACCGCGGCCTCGGGGTAGCTTCGCTGGAGGTGGTCGATGCTGATCGAGGAATGGCCGTAGTCATAGGTGCGGACCTCGAGCTGGGCCCGGGCGCTCGCCGCGTCCTTCAGAATCTCGGGGAGGGCGTCGTGGCCGGCCACGTCGACATCCGACCGGTGCTCGGCGAGGACCCCATCGCCTCGTCGCAGGACGAGGACCCCTTGCGACGGCGTGTCGCCGCGAAAGACCGAGGTCTTCAGGACCCCGTTGAACTTCATCGCCCGAAGCTCGGCGAGGATGGACCGTATCGCTTCGGGCCCCCCGTCGGCGATCCGTTCCACTCGACCGGGAGGGACTTCCATCGCGTGTTAAAGATTATTGTCACGTTAAGAAGGTTCCCACGAAATTCCGACCCTTGACACTTCCGAGGGCCCGAAAATGGTTTTCTATGGCCACCGCCATCGCATCCCTGCGTTCGTGATGAGAAGAGGGTCAGCCGACGAAACGTGACGACCCCCATGAGTGCTGAAACGCCGTCGCACCGAGAGGTCCCGCAGACTGGAACTCGGAAAGAAGGAAGGGTGCGGTCCCGGGCTGCGCCGAGGCCGCACGTTCTCGGTCAGGACGCAAACGGCCCGCCGGACATGAGCGAGGTGTCCATGTAGACCGCGGGATCGAGTCCGAACGCCGCGGGCGAGTTTTGGTTTCCGTTCAACGCCCCGTTGCCGCGCTGCACCGCCGCGAACCAGGGCGCCCGGATCGTCGCCGAACCGCACGTCGCGACCGCGTCTCCCCAGAAGAGTCCCGTCCCTACCGATTGACCTCCGTTGAAGGTCGCCGTGACCGTTCCGGAGCCACCGGCGCCCAGACTGAGGCTGGCCGCGCTGAGCGAGAAGAATCCCGCCGCGGTCGGGTCGTTGATCGTCAGGCTGAGGGCGCACGTGACGGCCGGACCGAGGTTCTCAAAGGTCACGTCCACCGAGGCGCCGAGGGGCTTTCCTCCGGTGAAGCCTCCGAAACTGATCGACGCGGGACTCAAGAGGATCGCCGCGCCGACGGACGACTGGACGTTGATCCGGCCTCCGCCGCGAGCGATCGGGCCGAGGCCACTCGTTCCGGTGACCGTTCGATCCGCGTAGTCGACGAGGGCCGACTTGACCTCGTCCGGCGACCACGTCGGATGGGCTGCCAGGAGGAGCGCGACCGCGCCGGTGGTGTGGGGCGTCGCCATCGACGTGCCTTGGAAGAACGAGAACTGGCCGCCAAGGATGCTCGAGAGGACGTTGACACCGGGCGCGGTCACGTCGGGCTTGAGCCGGAAGTCGTACGGCGTCGGCCCGCGGCTCGAGAAGGCCGCGAGGATGTCCGAGTTCGTGGTGACGAAGTCGAAGAACGCCGACCCGTCGACGGTGACCGTCCCGGGGGCGTGGGCCTTGAGCGTCACGCCGTCCGCATGGGACACGATCACCGCAGGAATCGTCGGGGTGTGCACGCCGTCTTGGGCCATCGGGAACGGGTCCGTCGGCTGGTTGTTGAGGATGATCACACCGGCCGCGCCGCGGTCCTGGGCGTCCTGGATCTTCGTCCCGAACGTGCAGACGCCGCGGTCGATCAGGGCGATCTTTCCCGTAAGGTCCTCCGAAATCGCGGTGCATCCGTTCGCGGGCGTCGTCGTGGTCGTCGCCGCGGTGATTGCGGGCTTGAAGTTCGCGAATTCGCCAATCGCGGCGCCGATCGTCGTCGTGCCGAAGGTGACCTTGATCCCTTCGAAATGCGGATCCGAAGCCGCCGTCGCGGTGATCGCGTTCGCGGCATTGCCCGGCGATTCGACCGTGAGGATGCCGGGGCCGGAATTTCCCGCGGCGATCACCGCAATCGTCCCGGCGTCCACGGCGGCGTTGATCGCCTCCGAGAGCGTGTCATGGAGGCCCTGGACCCGTCCGCCGATGCTCAGGTT
>VBLZ01000208.1 GCA_005878515.1 Methanobacteriota archaeon
GGAGATGGCAACCTCTGGGGCAACATCACGGTCCGCCCCGCCGGATTCCTCGGAGGCCTCCTGGGCAATCCCCTCCTGATCGCCGGCATCATCGCCGTGATCGTCGCGGTCGTCGCGGTCGCGATCTGGGCGCGCCGCCGACCACGGCAGCCTGAGGAACCACCGGCCGAGTGACCTCGGCCGTGCCCAATCGACGGAGCCGCGTAGCCTTCTTATCGCGAGCCCCCGTTTGCCGCTCCTTGTGACGCGACTGTCGGACATCGGGGAGCGCGGAGCGATCGACATCCTCGCGCGCATCTATGACCGCGGGCAGCCGATCGGCCTCGGTCACGACTGCGGCGTCGTCGAATGGGGGGACGACTATCTCGTCGTCACGACGGACGTCGTGAACCGGAAGACGCACATTCCGGCCGGGGCGACGGCGCAGCAGATCGGATGGTATGCGACCGCGGTGAACCTGAGCGACATCGCGGCGGCGGGTGCGAGACCCCTCGGCTTCGTCGCGGCGTTATCGATGCCGGCCGATACCGAGGTGGAGTTCCTTCGCGGCCTCGCGACGGGGGTGGAGGAATGCGTCCGCGAATTCGGGATCGCCGTGCTGGGCGGGGACACGAAGGAGGCGGACATCCTCTCGATCGCCGGCACCGCGTTCGGCCGGGTGCGGAAGGACCGGATCCTGCTCCGGACGGGGGCGCGACCGGGCGATGCGATCGTCGTCACCGGAGACCTGGGGCGCGCGGGCCATGCCGCGAAGATGCTCGAGCAGTCGTCCGGTATGCGAACCGAGGCGCTGAACCAACTTCTTCGGCCGTATCCGCGGATCGCGGACGGCATGTTCTTCTCCGAGTCCGGCGCGGTCACGAGCTGTATGGACCTTTCGGATGGCCTCGGGGTCAGCCTGTCACAGATGGCGGGGATGACGAAACTCTCGTACCAGATCGACGAGGCCGCGCTGCCGCGGTACCAAGGCCTCGCATCTCTGCCACCCGCGGTCGCGAAGGACCTTGTCCTGTATTACGGAGGCGACTACGAGCTCCTCGCGACGGTTCGGCCGGAAGCGATCCAGACGGTGCTGGCGAGGTACTCGGACTCGTCCGTTCGTGACCGGAGACGGCTCACCGTGATCGGCAAGGTCGCGGCATCCGGCGGCAACGTCCTCGTGACGAAAACCGGGATCGATCCATTTCCCAGTCACATATGAGGCACACGAAGTCCTTGCCCACCCTATCTCGGCGCCGGGCGCCACACACTGGGCAGGTCTTACTGGTCCATGCAGGATTGACCTTGATGACGGGCACGCCCCGAAGGGCGGCCTTGTATTCGATCTGGCGATGAATCTCCCTGTTGGGCCAAGACGAAAGGCGACGGTTCATCCGACGAGATCTGCCGTGCAAGCTGGGCAATTTGAGGTTCTCGAGAACGATTGCGGACTTCGAAGCCAAGGCGAATTGAACAAGACGTTTGCTGACGAGATGGAGTCGCTGTTTGACCCTGCGCCGTTCTCGTGCACTCTCCCGCGCAAGAAGTCTTCGTTGAACTCTTCGATCCTGGGCTTTGGCGCGCGCTAAACGGCGCCGTCTTCGAAAGTGCCTCGCTTGGATTTCGCGCACACCGAGAAATGAGAGGGAAGTCAAACGTGCCCTAGCGCTACCGACGGCGACACCATCCAATGAATCCTCGTTCGTATCCAAAGCAATTGCCGACACTGGTTCATAGGCCCTCGGAGAAGTCCTGCGGACGGCAAGGACCACTCTCCCAGGTACCACAGTCAAAGATCCAAGAGCCCAAGCCGGGTCTTCCAAAATCGACCGATGCCATTCCGACAATGGAAGGACCAGCTGCACCCCCTCCGTGCCTCGAATTGGGATACGCAACCGGCCTGTAGTCCGATCGAGCCGATACGATTGGTTTTCTGCCACTAGCACGGGCTTTCGAACATAGGGTACTGAGGCCGTCTTACCCTGCTTGAACCGGCGACGATAAGTCTTGAGGATTCGCAGAGCGAAATCGAATGCGCTTGGAATGTACTGTTTGTAAATATTGTGTTCTCGGCCGAAGCCTGCGTATGCAACGCGGGCGAGTCGCATTCGCGAATGGAGACGTTGCTCAAGCGCGACACGGATTGACTTGTTCACAATGAGACGGAACTCTTTGAGAAGCCAATCGAGTTTGGGTTCAGTCCAAGGAATCTCGAAGACGAGCTTCCAATACAACCGCATTCACGGTTCCTGGGATGATGAGAAATAAGGTGCATTCGGTGGGTGGAGCGAAAGTACTCGGAAGCATCCGACGATTCTGACCCACAAAGTGTTTTAACCCGATAGGACCAGTGTACCGATAGACGATGATTTCGGAACCAGCATTGCGACCACCGGCTGTAACTGGCTTTGCCATCCTGCAGGGACACCGATTCTCCTCCATGATGGATCGACGAAACCGGTCGAACAAATCCGGGCGGGCGACGCTCTGTGGTCGCTGGCGGAGTTGGGCGGCACAACCGCACCAGCCGTCGTCACCGCGGCTGGCAGTCGAAAGGCCGCAAGTTTTCGACTGTCCGTCGAAGGACTGCAAGCGCCGCTCATCGCGACCGCGGAGCACCCAATCCTAACGAAGCGGGGCTGGGTTCCCATCTCGAGCCTGCGATTGGACGACTGGGTTCTGGTTGCCAAAGGTCAGGATTCCCATTTCCAAATGTCACATCTCGTCAAACTGCCCACGCACGGATCAGCTGTTCACCCGACGGAGATGGCTCGATTCCGGCGGTTGTGGACTGCGGCGAGCGAGTTCAGACCGCGCTTCGCCTGGTCGCCGGTTGTCCGTGTTGGCCTTGAATCGTCCCGCGAACCCGTCTACAGCTTTGAATGCGTCCCGTTCCACAATTACGTGGCGAGTGATGTGCTGGTCCACAACTGCCGCTACTGCTTCCTCCCGAATACCCTCGTCATGACCGAGAGCGGGTACCAACCAATCGAGTCCCTGTTCGCTGCGGGCGCGCCGACCGAGAACCCGGAAGTTCGACTGCTCGGTTGGAAAAACGCGCTGACGCACAGGAATCGCTGGCGAGTCATCACGAAGGCATTTGAACATCTCTACGCGGGGCAAGTCCTAGAAATTCGCGTCCGAGGTCTTCCCCCGCTGAGGTGCACTCCCGATCATCCGCTGTTCGGTCCGGGACCGAAAGGCGAGCTGAGAAAAGTTCGAGCCGACCGGCTGAAAATCGGCGACCTCGTCGCGGTTCCCCGAATTGCGGGAGACGCGCCGAAGCCGATAATCGAGGCCGAAATGGCAGCGACCGATCGCCTGAGTGGGCTGACTCTCATCGGTGCCGAGCCCATGGAGAAAACGCGGGCGATGGAGGACTACTTCTTGGTGCCGGTCGTGGACATCCGCGAGAAGACGTACATCGGCCCCGTGTACAACCTGGAAGTCGACGAGGACCACAGCTACACCGCGAATCTCTTCGCGGTGGCCAATTGCCAGAACGCTGACATCTCCCAACGCCGCAAGGTGGAGGGCATCGAGGTCGAACCGCAAGACGTCGTCCGCATGACTCTGGAACAGGGATGCCAGGGCCTCGCCTACACCTACAACCAGCCGACCATCTTCATCGAATTCGCGCGGGACATCGGCATGATGGCTCGCAAGGCCGGCCTGCTGAACATCTTCGTGTCGAACGGATACGACACACCAGAGACCGTCGCAGAGATGCCGAAGTTCCTCGACTGTGTCACGGTGGACTTCAAGGGATCCGGCGAGACGAACTTCGTCCGGAAGTACATCAACATCCCCAATGCGGAACCGATTTTCCAGACGCTCCTCGACACCCGAGACACGAAGAAGATCCACATCGAGATCACGGACCTGATCGTCCCGCAGGTCGGCGACGACCTCAACGCCGCGAGGAAGCTCTCGAAGTGGGTCTACGACAACCTCGGTCCCGACACCCCGATCCACTTCTTGCGATTCCACCCGGACTACAAGATGATGGAGTTCCCCTGGACGCCCGTCGAGACGCTCGAGAAGCACTGCGCGGTCGCGAAGGAGGAAGGCCTGAAGTACGTCTACATCGGGAACGTCTCGGGCCATCCGCTCGAGCACACGTATTGCCCCGGGTGCGGCGCGGTCGCGATCAAGCGGTACGGATTCGACATCACCGGCTGGTACCTCGACAAGGACAACAAGTGCAAGAAGTGCGGATACCAGCTCGCGATCTTCGGGCGCCTCGAGCGCACCGCGAAGGAGAACCGGTACTACAGCGTCCTGTACCACCGCTGAACTCGCTCGACCGACCCGCTTCTCGATTCCCGCGTCGACGCGGGCCCTCGGCACGCGCGACACGCTAATATTCGGTGAACCATCCGGCCATGTGGTCAAGTCGCGCCTCGACGTCCGCATCCGCCCCGCGCGCCCAAGAGATTTCGTCGCCTGCGCCCGACTGTGCCTCGGCTCCCTCAGGGACCTGACCCGCCGCCAAGGGCAGCGGCCGCCGAGCTTTCCTGTCCGCGATCTCCTCCCGTTCCTCCGACACGCGCTCGCGACGGACCCGG